>NZ_BAABBA010000015.1:0-119244 GCF_039537705.1 Georgenia daeguensis | reverse complement strand
TCTCCCGTGGCGGCCGGGCGCACCCGGTGGGCCGCCGCCGCCCCGGTGGGCAGCGCGGCGGACGTGCCCGGCGGCAGCGCGGCGGCGGCCGGTGCGGCGCCCGGCGTGACCGTGCCGATCAGCGGGGCAGCCACCGACATCAGCGCGGGCAGCGCCAGCAGGGCCAGGACCATGAGGATGATCCCGGCCAGCAGCGGCACGAGCCCGGTGCCGTCGTCGGTCACGAGTCCGGTGTCGGTGAGCTGGAACGCCGTGGCGTAGACGATGGCCACGGCCGGCTTGTACAGCACGAACGCGACGATCCAGGAGACCACCCGGGAGAACCAGGCCCGGCCCACCGCGGTGTTCGTGAAGGCCGCCGAGAGCGGGAAGATCCCGGCGAGGATGACGAGCATCGCGCCGCGCAGCACCAGCAGCATGATCTGCACGAACGCGACCACCACCGCGAGCAGGCCCAGGACGATCACGAGCAGCACGCCCAGGGAGTCCGAGAGCACCACCATCTCTCGCACCCGCACGGAGAAGTCCGCGCCGCCCGTGACCCGGTCGAGCAGCCACAGCGCGAAGCCGTCGGCCGCCACGACGGCGAGCCCGATGACCGTCAGACCGGCACCTGCCACGACCACGAGCGTGAGCAGCGAGCGCACGAGGTCCCGCCCGGGCGCCGCCCGCTGCTCCCAGGCCATCTTGGCGCCGGCCACGATCACCGAGAGCACGGCCATCGCGGCGGTGAACCACCACAGGGCGTTCTGGGTGGAGGCGACCGGGGCAGAGCCGCCGGCGAAGCGTTCCGGCGGCACCAGCGCCCCGACCAGCGCGGAGGCCCCGGAGATGAGGACGACACCGCCCAGGACGACGCCGACGCGGCCGAGGTGGCGCTCGCCATCGCCGCGCCGCCCGGCCAGGGCGAGCCAGGCGCCCAGGGCGAGCAGGGACAGCATGGCGACGCCGAGCGAGACCCACACCACCCAGCCCAGGACGGTCTCGACCGCCTCCACCGAGCCGGGTGCGACGTCGCCGGGCGCCACCGCCCCGGTGCCGCTCCCGGTCAGGGTGGGCGTGGCCACGTCCTCCCACATGGTGCCGAGGGACGCGAGCGTGGTGTCCAGCGCCTCGGCCACGGCGGCCCCGAGCTGGTCCAGCGCGGTGGCGCCGCCGTCGGCCGTCCAGCTCGACGTGGCGCACGTGACGTCCAGCGGGTCGCAGCCGCCAGGCGGTGCGCCGGCGGGGGCGGTCGGGTCGGCGGTGGCCATCTACGCCCCCGACCACAGGGTGTAGCCGGTCAGGTCGGGCACCGGGGCGGGAAGGCTCCCGAGCCCGCCGTCGTCGGTGAGGACCACCTTCCAGTCGCCGTCCTCCCAGCGCAGGTCGAGCACGAAGCTGCCCGTCAGGCCGCCCTCGACGCCGAGGGCGAGGTCCACGGACGCCTCGGTGCCGGTGTAGTCCAGCAGCCGGAAGCCGCGGATCTGGTAGCGCACGACGGCGGGCACGGCGGGGGCGCCCTCGTCGGCGATCCGCTCCAGGGCGGCCTCGCGACCGGGGCCCGCGGCGGTCATCTCCGCCGTCATCCGCTCGACCAGGGTGGCGTTCGAGCCCATCGCGGCGACGTTCGCGGCGGCGAGCAGCGCGCCGGTGGGGGTGCGGGCGTAGCAGGTGCGCAGGCCGTCGTCGTCCTCGCCGGGGCCCTGGCCCTCGACCGACGGCGCCGCGACGGTGCCGACGAGGTCCCACCGGGCGTCGGGCGCGCGGGTCAGGGTGCCGGAGTCGGCCTCCGCCGTCAGCCCGCACGCGGAGGGTCCGGCCGACGGCGGGGCGGTGGTCGCGGGGTCGTCCGTCCCCGTCGGGTCCGGCGTCGGCGGCTGGCTCACGCCCGGCGAGGCGGCGGCGCCGGGGTCGGCGGGGGCGCCGTCGCCGCGGGTGAGGAGCCAGCCGGCGAGGATGGCCAGGGCCAGGAGGAGCACCGCGGAGCCCACGAACGCCGGGCGCGTCCACACGCTGCGCCCCTCGTCCGTCGGCACGTCCGCTCCTACGCCAGCGCGCCGACGACGAAGTAGGCGCCGGAGATGACGACCACGCCGGCCAGCGCCATGCCGATGCGCCCGAGGTGCTCGCCGCCCTCACCGCGCCGGGCGTTGACCGCCATGAGCGCCCCGGCGACCATCAGGCCCAGCACGCAGATGCCCAGCGCGATCCACTTGGTCCACGAGAGCAGCTGCAGGAAACCCTCCATGCCGGGCGGGGCCTCGCCCTGGCCGGGGTCCGGCACGTTCGCCAGCGTCACGGTGGCGGCGGTCAGCGCGCCGACGGCGGAGCTCAGCACGTCACGCCTCCCGCACGGGCAGGAGGGTGGCGAGGTCGCGCCGGAGCACCGCGAGGGCGTGCGGCACGGCGTCGCCGCCGGAGCGCCACGCCTCGACCCACGGCACGGACCACACGCGGGGGACGCCCCCGGCGACGTGGCGGGCGAGGTCGCGCAGCGGGCGGGGGAGCCGCCCGGGCGCGTCGGCCATGAGGACGAGACCGAGCAGCTCGACGCCGAGCACGTCGCCGGCCGCCCACTGGGTGGCGGCGAGGCGGGCGCTCTCCAGGCCACGATGGCTGGTGCGGGCGACGAGCACGACGGGCTGGGTCCCGCCGACGTCGCGGGGGAGCGGCCAGGCGTGGCCGGCGGCGGCCGAGCTCGGCACGAACCCGGCGAGGGTGGACTCCCCGGCGCCGCCGTGCGTGCCCAGCCACCAGGGTGCGGGGCTCTCGGTGCGGACCCGGGCCGGCAGCCCGTTCGCCGGCGACGGCACACCACGTTGCGGCATCGCCGGGCCCGTCTGCAGGAGGAAGCGGGCACCGGCGACGTCGTCGCGGTGCGCGAGCCGTGGATGGCTGCCCATCATGTGCGTCCTAAGGGTTGCGTCCGAAGACGGTCCTGATCGGATCACCATCATGCAGTGCCTACGTGATCATGGTCACCTGGATGACGCAAGCAAAACTGGGCGGCCGGATCTGGCCGTCGGCCGCGTCGGGCGGGACGGAGGTCTCATGCGCGCAGGTGCGGTGGGTGCCGGCGCGCTGGCGCTCGCCCTCGCGCTGGGCGGCTGCCTCCCCGGCGGGCCCCAGCCCGGACCAGGGCCCGACGGGACGGCGACGGCGACCGGCGCGGCGCCCTCGCCGTCGCCCGTCCCGGTCCCGCCCCCACCGGCGGGTGAGCCGATGGACGAGCCGAAGGAGGCGGTCACCGGGGCGCCGGTGCCGGTGTGGGACGAGACGTCCCGGGTGCAGGCGCGCCGGGTGTCGGAGGACGCGGTGCGGGCGTGGGCCCGTCCCGACCTGCCCGCCGCGCGCTGGTTCGACGAGCTCTCCGTGTTCCTCACCCCGACGGCGCGGCGGGACTACCAGTGGCTGCAGCCCAGCTCCATCCTCGCCCGGAAGGTGACCGCGGAGCCGGAGGTGGTCGACGAGCCCAGCGTGTACCTGGCGCGGGTCGACGTCGCCACGGACGCCGGGACGGTCCAGGTGCTGCTCTCGCGCCAGGACGGCCCGACGGCGTGGCTCGTCGAGCGCATCGTGCCGCCGGAAGGGCAGGCCTGACGTGCGCCGCCTGATCCTCGTGCTGCTCCTCGCGCTGGCGTCCGTGCTCGTGGGCTCGCTGACGCTGGTGCTCTACATCGACGCGCAGGACCGCCAGGCCACCTGCAACGTGGACGGGCCGGCGGTGCGCGTCGTGCTCGCCGGGGCGCCGGAGGGCGAGGTCAACGGCTACAGCGGCGTGCAGCTGGCGAACGCGGCCGCGATCATCAACGCCGGCGCGGACCTGGGGCTGTCGGTGCGCGACCAGACCATCGGCGTCATGACGGCGATGGGGGAGTCCGGGCTCGAGGTGCTCGACCACGGCGACCGGGCCGGGCCGGACTCCCGGGGGCTGTTCCAGCAGCGGGACAACGGGATGTGGGGCACCGAGGCCCAGCGGATGGACCCCACCGCCTCGGCGACCATGTTCTTCCGCAGGCTCGCCACGCTCACCGACCGCACCACCCAGCCCCCGACCGTCGTGGCCCACCGGGTGCAGGGCAACGCCGACCCGTACCACTACGAGCGGTACTGGCGCGACGCCGTCGCCGTCGTGACGGCGCTGGCGGGGGAGGACCTCGAGGCCGTCGCGGCGGCGGCCGGCCCGAGCCCGTGCAGCGCGCTGAGCGCCGGTGCGGTCACCGCCGAGGGCTGGACCTCGCCGATCCTCGGCAGCGTGCGCTACACCTCCGCGTTCGGGGTCCGCACGCACCCGATCACCGGCGCGCGCGCGCTGCACGCCGGCGCGGACCTCGCGGCGGTCGACGGGCACCCCATCTACGCGGCGGCCGACGGCATCGTGGTCATCGCCGGCCCGTCGTCCGGCGGCAACACGGGGTACATGGTGGCGATCGACCACGGCGGCGGCGTGCAGACGCGGTACGTCCACCCCTGGCCCAACGGGATCCTCGTGCGCGTGGGGGAGACGGTGACCGCCGGCCAGCAGGTGGCGCGCGTGGGCTCCTCCGGCAACTCCACCGGGCCGCACCTGCACTTCGAGGTGCGCGTCAACGGCACGCCGGTCGACCCGATCGCATTCCTCGCGGCGCGGGGCGTCGCGCTGCCCGGGACACGGGTGGCCCAGCCCGCCTGAGCCACCGACCCGGCTGACCGGGTCCGGGACGTGCTCAGTCCTCGAGCGCCACCAGCGTCTGGCTCCGTTCGGCGACGACCTCGGGCAGCATCGTGGCCAGCGCGTGCCCGTCCCGCCCCTGCACGGTCGGCACGCCGTGCTCGGCGGTCGCGTTGCGCAGCGCGGGCGGCTCCTCGATGGCGTCCGGGGTGCCGTGCGCCAGCACCTGCTCCGCCGGCGAGAGCTGCCGGATCGCGATCGCGGCGATGTGCCGCGGGTGCTCGCGGGCGAGCTCGTCGTAGACCATCGGGTCGTGCTGGCCGTCGTCGCCGACGAGCACCCAGTTGATGTCCGGGAAGGTGATCAGCAGGTTCCGCAGCTGCGTGCGCTTGTGCTCGATGCCGGAGCGGAAGAAGCCGGTCGGCGTCGGCCCCCAGTCGGTCATGAGCATCGGCCCCTCGGGGTAGCCGTTCTTGTCCATGAACCGGCGCAGCGTCGGGACCGTGTTCCACGCGCCGGTGGAGAGGTAGAAGATCGGTGCCGTCGGATGGTCGGCGAGCAGCTGCTTGTACAGGTCGGCCATGCCGGGGACGGGCTTGCGCGTCGAGGTGTGCCGCACGAACGTGTTCCAGGCGGCGATCAGTGCCCGCGGGAGCATCGTGACCATGATCGTGTCGTCGATGTCGGAGACGATCCCCGACCGCACGCTCGGGTCCACCACCAGCACCTTCGCCGTCACCGGGTGCGTCGCCGCCACGGCCTCTATGGTCACCTCGTGCCAGCCCGGCTCGAGACCGTGGTCCCGGACCATCACGTCGATGTAGCCGCCGCGGTCGGTCATGGTCCGGATCGACTGCCCGTTGGCGTGCACCGTGACGGGCAGGAAGCCCACCTGGGCCGTGAAGAAGGACCGCCACCCGCGCTGCGCCTCCGCCGCCACGTTGATCGGCCCGAGGGGCGCGGCCCGCTCGAGGGCCTCCGGGTCCTCGGCGTCGACCTGGGGGTCGGCCATGATCACCCGCCCGAGGACGTGCAGGCTCTGGACGGAGCCGTAACCGGTGAGGCCGATGATGCGCGGCCGCCAGCCCTTGTCCTTGAGGTAGGCGACGCTGCGGCGGTTGATGGCGTCCTCGACGGCGGAGGCGATCCGGGACATTCCCATGGGTCACACGCTAGCCGGAGGCCACGGGACGGGCGATGCGAGCCCCGTGGCGTCGACGACGGCGCCGCCGTGGCGAGAAGACACGGGCAGCCGGTGACCCGCGGGTCACCGGCTGCTGTTCGGACCGAGGCGGACGAGCGGCCCGCGTCAGACGCCGTCGCCGTGGATGTGGCGGTCGTCGCGGCGCTCGACGCGCTCGGTGTGGGTGGTGTTCGTGCGCTGGCTGTGCATGATCAGCGCGATGACCAGGGCGATCACGCCCGCACCCATGCAGATGTACCCGATCATCGACAGGTCGACCCCCTCGATGACGTCGGACACCGCGAAGGCCAGGATCGCCCCGATCACGATGAGGAAGATGCCTCCACCGATCCCCATGCCCGCTCCTCTCGTCACGACCCGGCGGTGCGGGTCTGGTGGGCACAGTGTGGCGGGTGCGACAGCGGCCCGCACTTGGAGAGATACCAGCCCGCGCACGGCGTGGAGTCGTGAGAACCCCGCACGGCGCGGGGTCCCGGACGCCGGCGCGTGGCGCCGGACGTCGGCGGGGCCCGCCGAACCGGCGGCGTAAGGTCGACGAGGCTCTGCGCGACGGGCGCCACCTCGTCCGGCGGGGCCGCCCAGAGAACCGACCCGGGTGAGCGGGACCGCCGGCACGGCCGGCCCGCGAGAGGAGAGCAGCGGTGAGTGTGCTGACCGACCGGACCGGCGCCCGGGAGCAGCTCGAGGCACTCCCGGAGGCCACGTCAGAGGTCCGACCGCTGCGCATGAGGCTCGCCGCCTTCGCGATCACCCTCGGCGGACTGCTCTTCGGCTACGACACCGGCGTCATTGCCGGCGCCCTGCCGTACATGACCCGCCCCGCGGACCAGGGCGGGCTCGACCTCGGCGCCCAGGCCGAGGGGCTGGTCACCTCATCCCTCCTCGCCGGCGCGGCCTTCGGCGCGCTCCTCGCGGGCCGGCTCGCCGACCGTCACGGACGACGGCGGACCGTCCTGGCCCTGGCCGTCGTCTTCTTCCTCGGGGCGCTGGGCACCGCGCTCGCCCCCGGGCTCGGGGCGATGGTGGCGGCGCGCGTGGTGCTGGGACTCGCCGTGGGCGGAGCGTCGGCCACGGTGCCGGTGTTCCTCGCCGAGCTGGCGCCGAAGGAGAGGCGCGGCACCTACGTGGCGATCGACCAGCTGATGATCGTCACCGGGCAGCTGCTGGCGTACACGACCAACGCGGTGCTCGCGAACACCGTCGACAGCCCGCACACCTGGCGGTACATGCTCGCCGTCGCCTCGGTGCCCGCCGTGGCGCTGTGGATCGGCGTCCACCTCGTTCCCGAGACGTCCCGCTGGTACGCCGCCCATGCACGCTACGGCGAGGCCCTGACCACCCTCCGGCGCTCGCGGCCCCCGGGCCACGACTGCGTGGGCGAGCTCATGGAGATGGTCGACGTCACCCGGGAACGGTCCCGCGAGCGCCTCGGCTGGCGGGAGCTGCGGGTGCCGTGGGTGCGCCGGCTGCTCGTGGTCGGCATCGGCGTCGCCGTGATCCAGCAGGTCAGCGGCGTCAACACGATCATGTACTACGCCCCGCTGCTGCTCGAGCTCACCGGCCTGGCCACCGACGCCGCCCTGACGGCCACGATCGCCAACGGCGTCGTCTCGGTGGTCGGCGCCCTGATCGGGCTGCGGATCGTGCGGCGACTGCGACGCCGCACCATGCTGCTGGTCGGGCAGGCTGGCATCCTCGCGGCGCTGCTGGCGCTCAGCGCCGCCTTCGCCGTCGCGGTCGAGCCCGCCCTCGCCGCGGGCGAGATGCCGCCGGCCGCCGCCAGCTGGACCGTGCTCGCCCTCATGCTCGTGTTCCTGCTCTTCCAGCAGGCCGCGCTCTCGCCGGTGACCTGGGTGATGCTCTCCGAGGTCTTCCCGCTGCGGATGCGGGGTCTCGGCATGGGGATCGCGGTCTTCCTGCACTGGTGCGTCAACGCCGCCATCTCGTTCGCGTTCCCGGTGCTCGTCGAGGTGGCCGGCGGTGCGACCACGTTCCTCATGTTCGCCCTGGTCAACGTCGGGGCGATCGTCTTCGCGCGGCGGATGATCCCGGAGACGTCGGGACGGTCGCTCGAGGAGCTGGAGTCCGACTTCCGGGCGCGCTGCTCCGCCGCCCGCACCGCGGGGCGGCGTGCGGCGGGTCTCTAGCCGGCCGGGGCGTCGAGCGCGGCGAGCAGCTCCGTCCTGACCGAGTCGATCCACTTCCTGCGCCGGTCCACGCGCTCCTGCCCGCCGCTGCGCTCCCACATGTCGATGAAGGCCTGCTCCCCGCGGGCGATGCGCGCCAGGACGAACGTGCCGCCCCGGTGGGCGCCGGCCACCACGTGGTCGAGGAGCTCCTCGCGCTGACTGCCTCGGGGCAGCCCGTACGACTCCGCGACGAGGCGCAGCCGGGAGGGCACGTCGAAGCCCGAGCGCCCGTAGACCCGGGCGTCCTGGTCGGTCTCCACCGGCACCCAGTGCCGGGCCAGGACCGCCAGGTCGTGCAGGGGTCGGGTCGGGGCGGCGAACTCGAAGTCGATCAGGGCGACGGCGCGACCGTCCCGCACGACGACGTTCTCCACGCACACGTCGTTGTGCCCGACGATCGGCCCGCCGCCGGGGTGCGCGAGCTCGGAGTTCCACTGCGCGCCCGGCGGCGGGACGAAGTCGCGCACCGCCTCGTGGAACTCGCGAAGCAGCCGCGCGGTCGAGGCGAGGAGCCCGTCGTCCAGCGACCAGCTCGGGAAGGGCGGCACGGCGACGTCGCCGGGGATGAACCGCAGGCGCTCCCGGCCCGCCTCGTCGAACCCGAGGGGCTCCGGGACGCCCAGGAACCCGTTGGCCCTGACGTGGCGGAGCAGCGCGAACACCAGCTCCGACCGCTCGGTCGCAGGCCGCCGGACCTCGTCGCCGATCCGGACCACGGCCCCGGCGTTCGCGACGCCGCCGGCCAGCATCTCGCCCCCGGCGTCCGCCACGTCGTCGGCCAGCCCCGCGACGTCCCGGCCGGAGCTCGCTGTCGCGTCGGGAACCGCCTCGTCCGCCGTCGTCACGGCGGACAACCTACGGCCGCCTGCGCACGGCCGGCAATCTGTTCCGGGCCGAGCGGCGGTCGCGCGATCCTGCTCCCCGGAACCTCCGTGGCGGTCCGGGGCTACAGCACCTTGGAGAGGAACGCCTGCGTACGTCCGTGCCGGGGGTTGGCCAGGACCTCGGTGGGGTCGCCCTCCTCCACGATGACGCCGTCGTCCATGAAGATCAGCCGGTCGCCGACCTCGCGGGCGAACCCCATCTCGTGGGTGACCACCATCATGGTCATGCCCGAGGACGCCAGGGCCTGCATGACCTCGAGGACCTCTCCCACGAGCTCGGGGTCGAGGGCGGAGGTGGGTTCGTCGAAGAGCATCATGTCCGGGTTCATGCACAGCGCGCGGGCGATGGCCACGCGCTGCTGCTGGCCGCCGGAGAGGTGGCCGGGGTGCTCGGCGGCCTTCTCCGACAGGCCGACCCGGGCCAGCATGTCCCTCGCGACCCGCTCCGCCTCCGCGCGCCGTCGGCCGAGCACGCGCTCCTGGGCGACGGTGAGGTTGCGCAGCACGGTCATGTGCGGGAACAGGTTGAACTGCTGGAAGACCATGCCGATGCGAGTGCGGATCCGGTCGATGTCGACGTCGGGGTCGAGGATGTCGACGCCCTCGATGAGGATGTCCCCACCCGTGGGCGGCTCGAGCATGTTCACCGAGCGCAGCAGGGTCGACTTGCCGGACCCGGACGGCCCGACCACGCAGACCACCTCGCCCGCCCGGACGGTGAGGTCGATGCCCTTGAGCACCTCGACGGCGCCGAAGCTCTTGCGCAGCCCGCGGATGTCGATCGCCGGCGCCCCGGGCACCGGCCTGGCGTTGTCCCTCATCGGCTCTTCGCCATCTTTCGCTCGAGCCACGCGACCAGCCGGGTCAGCGGGATGGTGACCAGCAGGTACAGCATCGCCGCCATGACGAGCGGGGTGCCGTTCGCGTTCGTGGTCAGGCCGTCGCGGGCGAAGGTGGTCAGCTCCTTGGTGAAGACGGTCGAGCCGGCGATGAACAGCAGGGACGTGTCCTTGAGCAGCAGGACGAACTCGTTGGTCATCGGCGGGATGACGATCCGGAAGCCCTGCGGGAGGACCACCCAGAACATCGTGCGGGCGGGGGACATGCCGAGGGAGCGCGCGGCCTCCGTCTGCCCCTTGGGGACGGCCTGGATGCCCGAGCGGATCACCTCCGCCATGTAGGCGGAGGCCACGAGGATCAGGCCGACCAGCCCCGCTCCGACCTGGCCGCCAGGCACCCGCACGCCCAGCGCGATGGGGAGCATGTACGCCATCGCGAAGATCGTCAGCAGCGCGGGGACCCCGCGGAAGAGCTCGACGTAGGCGGTGGCGAACCACCGGTACGGGGCCACCGAGGACAGCTTGAGCAGCGCCATGACCACGCCGAGCACCAGGCCGCCGGCGAAGGAGATGATCGTGAACAGGATGGTGTTCTTCAGCGCGATGGTGACGATCTCGGGCAGCTGCTCGCGCGCGATGTCCCACCGGAAGAACTGGTTGAGGATGCGCTCCCAGTCCGTCGCGAGCACGACGAAGAGCACCACCGCGGCGAAGATCGCGTAGTTGACGCCCCGGTACAGGCGCTGGCGGGTGGTCCTGCGCATGGGGGTCAGGAGCCGTCGGCGGCGAAGTAGGAGTCGTAGATCTCCTGGTAGGTGCCGTCGTCGCGCAGGTTCTGCAGCTCGGTGTTGATCGCCTCGAGCAGCTCGGGCTTCTCGCCCTTGGCCAGGGCGAAGCCGTACTGCTCGCCGGTGTCGAACTCCTCGACGATGACGTAGTTCTCGTCCGCCTTGGCGTGCTCGACGTTGACCGGCAGGTCCTGCAGGATCGCGTCGACCTGCCCGGCCTGCAGCGCGGGCCACATCTCGCCGTCGCCGGGGAAGGCGGAGAGCTTCGCCTCGGGGGCGTTCTCCTCGGCGTAGGCCTGCCCGGTGGTGCCCTGCTGGACCGCGACGTTCTTGCCGGCGAGGTCGTCGATGCCCTTGATGTCGGAGTCCGCCGGGACCAGGAGCGACTGGAGGGAGTCGTAGTAGGGGTCGGTGAAGTCCAGGTTCGCCTTGCGCTCGTCGGTGATGGTGATGGCCGAGGCGCCGACGTCGCACTGCCCGGCCACCAGGGTGGTGCCGGACTGGAGGGCGTCGAAGCTGACGTCGGCGACCTTGAGGTCCAGCCCGAGGTTGTCGGCGATCGCCTGAAGGAGGTCGATGTCGAAGCCGCCGTAGCCGCTGGGCTTGCTCCCGTCCTCGACCTCGAACGGCGGGTAGGGCACCTCCGAGCAGGCGGTCAGGGTGCCCTCCTCGACGAGGTCGAACTCGGCCGCGGCGTCGCCGCCGGCGCCGGTGTCGCCCGCCGGGGTCTCGCCTCCGCCGTCGCCGCCCCCGCCGCACGCGGCGAGGAGCAGTGCGGCGCCGGCCGCCAGGGCTGCGGTGCGGATGGAACGAGCGCTCATCGTCGGCCTCCGGGTCTCGCGCGGGGTGGAAACAGTGTGGGGCATACCACCATGAGTCCGTACCAGCTTGGTCAACCGTCCACTCTGTGGGCGGTGTCCGCAAGCCGGTGCGCGCCGTGCCAGAGGCCCGCTGACGGCCGGCGGCCGGCGGGCGGCGGCCAGCGACCGGCGCACCCGGCGGCCAGCGACCGGCGCGTCCGGCGGCCGACGACGACGTCGTGGGTCACCGGCCGCCGGACGTCACCGGCCCGTCAGGCCCGCGCGGCGTCCTGCCACAGGGAGACGACGACCTTGCCGGAGGACTGGGAGTCCTTCGCGGCGGCGAACGCGTCGACGGCCCGGTCGGCGGGCAGCTCGTGGGTGATGACGTCCTCGATGCCCGGGGTGGCGTCGAGCAGGGCGACGGCCTCGTCGATCTCGTCGTCGAAGCGGAAGGACCCGTGCATCGTGACCTCCTTGGAGACCAGCGGCGCGAGGTTGATGCCCCTCGGCTCGTTGGGGACCATGCCGACCTGGACGTAGGTGCCGGCGCGGCGGGCCGCGACGATCGCGGCGTTGATGGCCGCGGGCGCGCCGGAGCACTCGAGGACGACGTCGAACGCCGTCGCCGGGATCTCCTCCTCGGTGACCTGGATGGTGCGGTGGACGCCGAGCGCGCGGGCGCGCTCGAGCGGCCCTGGCAGGACGTCGGTGGCGACGACCTCCGCGGCGCCCTTCGCGAGCGCGCCGGCGGCGGTGAGCAGGCCGATGGGCCCGGAGCCGGAGACGAGGACCTTCTTGCCCTCGACGCCGCCGGCCAGGTTGATGCCGTGCAGGCCGACGGCGAGGGGCTCGGCCAGCGCGGCCCGGCGAAGGGGCAGGCTCTCCGGCAGCACCCGCACCATGTCCTTGGTGACGATGAGGTACTCGCTCATCCCGCCCTGCGTGTGCGGCCAGGTGGACGCGCTGCCGAGGTAGGCACCGTTCGGCCACAGGTGCCGGTGGTTCTCCAGACCGGGCTCGGACGTGCCGAAGGTGGCGGGGTGGACGGTGACCGGGGTGCCGGGGGCGAGCTCGCCGGAGGGGTCGAGGTCGACGGTGCCGGACACCTCGTGGCCGGGCACCAGAGGCTCACGGACGACGTACTCGCCGTTGGCGCCCTCGAAGTAGTAGTGCAGGTCGGAGCCGCAGATGCCGCCGAAGGCCATGCGCAGGCGCACCTGCCCCTCGCCGGGCTCCGGGGTGGGCACCTCCTCCTCGCGCAGGTCCTGCTTGCCGTGGATGACGATCGCTCTCATGACGCTTCTCTCAGGTTCGGGGTGGTTCTGGTGCGCTGACGGGTGGCGGTCAGACGACGGAGGTCATACCGCCGTCGACGAAGATGTTCTGGCCGGAGACGAAGCTCGAGGCGTCCGAGGCGAGGTAGACCAGCGTGCCGACGAGCTCTTCGAACTTGCCCCACCGCTGCGCCGGGGTCCGGTTGATCACCCACGCGTTGAACGCCTCGTCCTCGACGAGCGCCTTGTTCATCTCGGTGGCGAAGTAGCCGGGGGAGATGGCGTTGACCTGGATGTTGAAGCGTGCGAGGTCCGCGGCCATGCCCTTGGTCAGCATGACCAGGCCGCCCTTGGTGGCCGAGTACGGGGCGATGGTCTGCCGGGCGAGCATCGACTGCACCGAGCCGATGTTGATGACCTTGCCCGAGCCGCGCTCCGCCATGCTGCGCGTGATCTGCTGGGAGACGTAGAACGCGCTGGAGAGGTTGGCGGCCACGATGTCGTCCCAGTCGGCGGGGTCGAAGTCGTTGAACGGCGCGCGGCGCTGGACGCCGGCGTTGTTGACGAGGACGTCGGGGACGCCGTGCTCGGCGACCAGGGCGGCCACGCCGTCGCGGACCGCCGCCTGGTCGGTGACGTCGAAGGTGACGACCGGTGTCTGCTCCCCGCTGATCGTCGTGAGGCGTTCCTGCGCCGCGGCCAGTGCCGCCGCGTCGCGGCCGTGCAGCACCACCCGGGCGCCCGCCTCGGCCAGGCCGACGGCGAGCGCGTTGCCGAGACCGCGTGAGGAGCCGGTGACGAACGCCAGCTTGCCGGTGATGTCGAAGAGGGAGTTGACCATCTGAGTTCCTTGCCGGGGAGGGGAGGGGCGAGCACCGGCGAGGCGGCACGACGTCGTGGGTCCGGGCGGTCCCTGGGCGGCGGTGCCTTCCAGCTCCGTCGTCCCTGACGTTGTGCCTGCCTCGTTGTGCCTCGGACCGACCCTCGCACAAAGGTCACACCTTTTGCAAGGGCGAACGGCGACGGCCGCCGGGCGCGGGGCCCGGCGGCCGTTCCTGCTGCGCACCGACGGACGCGTCGGTGCTGGACGAGCTGCGCCTAGAAGATGGCGAACACCAGCAGGGCCAGGACGAAGCCCAGCACCGACTCGATGGTCTGCTGGACGGTCCACGTCCTGAGGGTGGTCTTGACGTCCATGCCCATGAGCCGGCCCACCAGCCAGAAGCCGGAGTCGTTGACGTGGCCGGCGAAGACCGAGCCGGCCGCGGTGGCCAGGGTGATGGCCACGACGTCCATGGCGCCGTAGCCGCCCGCGGCGACGGCCGGGGCCATGAGGCCGGCGGCGGTGACCAGGGCGACGGTGGCCGAGCCCTGCGCCACGCGCATGACCACGGCGATGACGTAGGCCGCCACGATGACCGGCAGGCCGAGGGCGTCGAGGGAGTCGGACAGTGCGTCGCCGATGCCGGAGGCGCGCAGGACGCCACCGAACATGCCACCGGCGCCGGTGATGAGGATGACGGAGCAGACGGGGCCGAGGGAGGAGTCGAGGACCTTCTCCAGCGCCGTGCCGTGCTCCCCGCGCCGGGTGCCGAGCACCCAGGTGGCCACCAGGACGGAGATGAGCAGCGCGATGGGCGACTCGCCCAGGGCGGAGAGCACCTGGAACCAGGTCTGCTCCGCGTCGACCGTGCCGGCCGCGCGCAGGAAGTCCAGGCCGGTGTTCATGAAGATCAGCACGAGCGGCAGCAGCAGCATCGAGATGACGGTGCCCACCCGCGGCGGGTTGGCGGGCTGGTCCTCGTCGAGGGTGCCGAACAGGGGCGGGATCGGCAGGACGTACTTCTTGCCGACGCGCAGGCCCCAGAGGTAGCCGGAGACGTACCAGAGCGGGAAGGCCATGATCAGCCCGACGAGCAGCACCAGGCCGAGGTTCGCGCCGTAGAGCTCGGTCGCGGTGACGGGGCCGGGGTGCGGCGGCGTGAAGACGTGCATGACCGAGAAGGCCGCGGCGGCGGGGATGCCGAAGAGCAGGACGTTGTTCCCGAGCCGGCGCGCCACCGCGAAGATGATCGGCAGCATGACGACCAGGCCGGCGTCGAAGAAGATCGGGAAGCCCATGATCAGCGAGGCGAGGCCGAGGGCGAACGGCGCTCGCTTCTCGCCGAAGACGTCGACCAGCTTGTCGGCGAGCACCTTGGCGCCGCCGCTGTGCTCCACGAGCTTGCCGAGCATCGCGCCCAGGCCGACGAGGAGGGCCACCGAGCCCAGGGTCCCGCCGAAGCTGCTGACCAGGGTGTCGACGATCGCGTTCGCCGGGATGCCGGTGGCGAAGGCGGTGA
The DNA here is from genome assembly GCF_039537705.1 of Georgenia daeguensis. NCBI lineage: Bacteria > Bacillati > Actinomycetota > Actinomycetes > Allobogoriellales > Allobogoriellaceae > Georgenia > Georgenia daeguensis. The sequence goes on along the minus strand of NZ_BAABBA010000015.1, from coordinate 104,288 downwards.
GCAGGCTGACGAGGATGAGCGTGAGGAACGCGTGCATCTTGAACCTGATGACCAGGATCAGGATCAGCGCGATCGCGCCGGCCGCGATCCCCAGGAGCGGCCCCGCTCCCAGGGTCTGGGTCCAATCTTCCATGAGTGTCTCCATCGATAGAGGTGCCGCCGGGTGCGGCGTGGGAGAGCCGCCGACGGGGCGGACCGGCGCCGGCTGTGCGGCCTGCCGTGGTCGCGGTGCGCGCCGGGGCTTCTGTCCGATACCCTTACAGAAAGATCACATCTTTGACAAAACCGCGCGGAGGCGGCATGGCGGCACCGGTGCTGCACAGCGACCTGCTCGACACCCTTGGCCGGGAGATCACGGCCGGCGTGCACCCCGCCGGCGGCGTGCTCACGCTGGCCCGGCTCGAGCAGCGGTTCGGCGTCTCGCGCACCGTCGTGCGGGAGGCCGTACGCGTGCTGGAGTCCCTCGGCATGGTGGTGCCCAAACGGCGGGTGGGCGTGGTCGTGCAGGACGTGGCGGGATGGTCGGTGCTGGACCCCCGGGTGATCGGGTGGCGCCTGGCCGGCCCGGGCCGGGACGCCCAGCTGCGCAGCCTGACCCAGCTGCGTCACGCGGTGGAGCCGACCGCCGCCAGGCTCGCCGCGCAGGCGCGCGGCGGCGGGCACGGCGCCCAGCTCGTGCGGCTTGCGGGACGCCTGCGCGAGCTGGGCGAGCAGGGGCTGGGCGACACGGCCGAGTACCTCGAGGCCGACGTCGCCTTCCACACCCTGCTGATCCGGGCGAGCGGGAACGAGATGTTCCTCGGCCTGCAGCGGACGATCGCCGAGGTCCTCGCCGGGCGTACACGCCTGGGGCTCACGCCGCCGTGGCCGGCGCCGAGGTCCCTGGACGACCACGAGGCCGTGGCGCGGGCCGTCGTCGAAGGCCAGGAGGAGACGGCGGAGGCGGCGTCGCGGGCGGTCGTGGCGGAGGTGTGGCTGGAGATCGGTGACCCCTCCCGCCGCGCCGGTGCGCCGCCCGACGCCGGGGCCGCCGCACCGGGCGTCGCCGGGCCTGACGTCGGGGCCTGACGCCCGGTCCCGGGGCGCCGCGCGGACTACCTGCCGGCCGGGCGGCCGGGCGCGGCTGCCCGCCCGGCCGATGCGGAACGTCCCGGGCTCACCCGATCCAGAAAATGACGAGGCAGATGGCGAAGCCCACCACAGACTCCAGCGCCTGCTGGACCGTCCAGGTCTTCAGCGTGGTCTTGACGTCCATGCCCATGAGCCGGCCGACCAGCCAGAACCCGGAGTCGTTGACGTGGCTGGCGAAGACCGACCCGGCCGCCGTGGCCAGCGTGATCGCCACGATCTGCAGGACCGTGTAGCCGCCCGCGGCCACCGCCGGGGCCATGAGCCCCGCGGCGGTGACCAGCGCGACGGTGGCCGAGCCCTGGGCGACCCGAAGGATCAGCGCGATGACGTAGGCCGCCACGATCACCGGCAGGCCGATGTCCGCGAGCGAGTCGGACAGCGCGTCGCCGATGCCGGAGGTCCGCAGGACGCCACCGAACATGCCGCCCGCGCCGGTGATGAGGATGACGGAGCAGACCGGCCCGAGGGCGGAGTCGAGAACCTTCTCCAGGGCGGTGCCGTGCTCGCCCCGGCGGTTGCCGAGCACGAACGTGGCCACCAGCACCGAGATCAGCAGGGCGACGGGGGCGGACCCGATCGTGGAGAGCACCTGCACCCAGGTCTCGTTCTCCGCGTCGACGACACCCGCGCCGTCGAGGAAGTCCAGCCCGGTGTTCATGAAGATCAGCAGCAGCGGCAGCAGCAGGATCGCGATGACCGTGCCCACGCCCGGGGGGTTCGTCTGGACGTCGTCGTCGACGGAGCCGAACAGAGCCGGCACGGGGAAGATGTACCGCCGCCCGACATAGGTGCCCCAGAGGTAGCCGGTGACGTACCAGAGCGGGAAGGCGATGAGGAGGCCGACCAGCAGCACCAGGCCGAGGCTCGCGCCGTAGAGCTCGGTGGCGGCCACCGGCCCCGGGTGCGGCGGCACGAAGACGTGCATGACGGAGAACGCGGCGGCGGCGGGCATCCCGAAGAGCAGCACGTTGTTCCCGAGCCGGCGGGCCACCGCGAAGATGATCGGCAGCATGACCACGAGGCCGGCGTCGAAGAAGATCGGGAAGCCCATGATCAGCGACGCCAGGCCGAGCCCGAAGGGTGCGCGTCTCTCCCCGAAGACACTGACCATCTTCTCGGCGAGGATTCTCGCCCCGCCGCTGTGCTCGACCATCTTGCCGAGCATCGCGCCCAGCCCGATCAGGAGCGCGACGCTGCCCAGCGTGGTGCCGAAGCTGGTGACCAGGGTCGGCACGATCTGGCCGGCCGGGATGCCCGTGGCGAACGCCGTGAGCAGCGAGACCAGCACCAGCGTGAGGAACGCGTGCATCTTGAAGACGATGACCAGGACCAGGATGAGTGCGATGGCCCCGGCTGCGATGCCCAGGAGCGCTCCGGCTCCCAGGGTCTGGCTCCAACCTTCGATCTCCACGAGGTCTCCGTCCTGCCGGGCCGTCGAACTCGTCCTCGGGTGACGGCCGTCCTGTCGGTTGAGGGACCGCGCCTGGCGGCGTGCGAGCGTGGCGGGGCCCTGGTGCTGCACCCAGGACCATAGGGCAGGGCGGGGCAGACGGCTCGGCGAGAGACGGCGCGCCAGGCAGGATCGTCGACGGCGTGACCAGCACCGGTGCCGGGAGGCCGTCGATGATGACGGCTCCGTCGGGCCCGGGCCCGCGGAGCCGACCGTCAGGCGGTGAGCTGCAGGCGGGAGATGATGTCGTCCGCGATCTCGTCCGGCGTGCCCGAGATGTCCACGGAGATGCCCGGCTCGTCCGCGCCCAGCGGCTCGAGGGTGTCGAACTGGGAGTCCAGCAGCGAGGTCGGCATGAAGTGACCCTTGCGCTGCGCCATGCGGCCGGCGATCAGGTCCTTGGAACCCCCGAGGTGGACGAAGCAGACGTCGTCGCTCTCGCCCTCCAGGACGTCGCGGTACACCCGCTTGAGCGCGGAGCAGGTGACCACGGCCTTGCGCCCGGCCGCGGACTGCGCGTCGAGCCAGCTGCGGATCGAGGCGAGCCACGGCCAGCGGTCCTCGTCCGTCAGCGGCGTGCCCGAGGCCATCTTGTCGATGTTGGCCTGGGAGTGGAACTCGTCGGCCTCCGCGCTGACCCAGCCGAGGCGCTCGACCAGCTCCTCGGCGATCGTGGTCTTGCCGGACCCGGCGACGCCCATGAGCACCAGGTGGTTGCGCTTGTCAGTCGTCACGATCTCTCCGTCGTCGGGCCGGGCCAGGAATACCACCAACGGTGCCACCCGGCGCGGCCGGCGATGAGGCCTTGCCGTCAGTTGCCTGAGTGAGACGGCCCACGCCGCAGGGGCAACGGGTCAGGGGCGGGGGACGTTGCGCAGGTTCGATCGGGCCATCGCCATGACCTCACCCATCCCGCCGCCGAGGATCTCCTTGGTCATCGCCGTCGCGAAGCCCCGGATCTGGCCGGAGGAGATCGAGGGCGGGATGGACAGGGCGTTGGCGTCGGTGACCACCTCGATCAGCGCGGGGCCGGGCCGCGCCAGCCCGTCGGTCAGCGCCTTGCGCAGGTCCTTCGGGTCCTCCACCCGCACGGCGGGGATGCCCAGGGCCAGCGCCACGTTGCGGTAGTCCACCGGCGGGGAGTCGGTGGCGTGGGAGGGGAGGCCCTCGACGAGCATCTCGAGCTTGACCATGCCCAGCGAGGCGTTGTTGAGGACGACCACCTTGACCGGCAGGTCGTACGCCCGCACCGTGATGAGCTCGCCGAGCAGCATGGACAGCCCGCCGTCGCCGGCCAGGGCCACCACCTGACGGGACCGGTCGGCCATCGCGGCGCCGATCGCGTGCGGCAGGGCGTTGGCCATGGACCCGTGCAGGAACGAGCCGAGCACGCGCCGTCGCCCGTTGGGCGTGAGGTAGCGGGCCGCCCAGACGTTGTTCATCCCGGTGTCGACGGTGAAGACGGCGTCCTCCGCGGCGGCCTCGTCCAGCAGGACGGCGGCGTACTCGGGATGGATCGGCGTCGTCCTCTCCACGTTCCGCGTGTAGGCGCCGACCACCCGGGTCATGAGGCTCGCGTGCTTCTTGGTCATCGCGCGCACGAACTTGCGGTCGGTCTTGCGGGTGAGCATCGGGTTGAGCAGCCGCAGGGTCTCGCCGACGTCGCCGTGGACGGGCAGGTCCAGCCTGGTCCGCCGGCCCAGGTGCGAGGCGTCGATGTCGATCTGGGCGGTCGGCACGTCGGCGGGCAGGAACGAGTCGTACGGGAAGTCGGTGCCGACGAGGATCAGGAGGTCGGCGTCGTCCATCGCGCTCTGGCAGGCGCCGTAGCCGAGCAGGCCCGACATGCCGACGTCGAAGCGGTTGTCGTACTGGATGATCTCCTTGCCGCGCAGCGAGTGACCGACCGGCGCGGCCGCGAGGTCGGCCAGCTTGAGGACCTCCTCGCGCGCGCCGCGGGCGCCCGCGCCGACGAAGAGCGTGACCTTCTTGGCCGCGTTGACGGCGTCGGCGAGCGCGGTGACGTCCTCGCGGTTCGGGACCACCCGGGCGGGGCACGCGCCCGGGACGAGGATGGGGGCGTCGTCGTCGGGCACCTCCTGGTCCGCGACGTCACCCGGCAGCGTGAGCACCGCGACGCCCGGGGCCGTCAGGGCGTGCTGGATCGCGGTGCGGGTCACGCGCGGGACCTGCTTGGCCGTGGAGATCATCTCCGAGAACACCGAGGCCTCGGTGAAGAGACGGTCCGGATGGGTCTCCTGGAAGAACGTCGTGCCGATCTGCGCGCTCGGGATGTGCGAGGCGATGGCCAGCACCGGCAGCCGGGAGCGGTTCGCGTCGTAGAGGCCGTTGATGAGGTGGAGGTTGCCCGGCCCGCAGGACCCGGCACAGGCGGTCAGCCGTCCGGTGACCTCCGCCTCGGCGGCGGCGGCGAACGCGGCGGCCTCCTCGTGACGGACGTGCACCCAGTCGATCCCGGGCGTGCGCCGGACGGCATCGACGACGGGGTTGAGCGAGTCGCCGACGATGCCGTAGAGGCGGCTCACGCCGGCGGCGACCAGCTGGTTGACGAGAAACTCGGCGACGGAGCGGGCCACGGCAGCCTCCTGGTGTGATCGCGGTCCGTCCGATCCTGCCCGCGGAGCGGCCGGGCCGCAGGTCGGGCCGGCCACCTCATCTCTCGGGCAGGTGGACCGGGTCGCCGTGGTCCCGGCGCCGCAGGAGCGGGGCGACGGCGAGGGCGGTCACCACGGCGACGCCGCCGCTGGCGGCCACCATGGTGAACCCGCCCACGGACCCGTTGTCGTCGATGAACACCCCGGCCACCGAGGAGCCGACCGACACGCCCACGTTGATCCCCGTGCTCAGCCAGGTCAGGCCCTCGGTGAGGCGACGGCGGTCCACGAGGTGCTGGACCATCGAGTTGCCGTTGATGATCGTGGGGGAGATCGCGAAGCCGGTCACGAACATCACCGCGGCCATGACGGCGAGGCTCTCGACCAGCAGGAACAGCGCGGTGCCGCCCGCCAGGACGGCCACCCCGGCGACGAAGCGCCGCCACGCCGGGCCGGTCCAGGTGCGCGCGCCGTAGAGCAGGCCCGCGAGCACCGACCCGAGGGAGAAGATGCCGAGCAGGACGCCCGCGGCCGCCGGGCGGCCGTGCTCCGCGGTGAACGCGACGACCGCGACGTCGGTGGCGCCGAAGACCCCGCCGACGAAGAGGAAGACGACGACGATCCCCACCAGCGCCCCGGACCGCATCACCGAGCCGCGGTGCGCGCCGGTCTCGTGCCGTGGCTGTGCCGGCGGCTCGGTGCCGCGCTGCGCGAGGAACGCGTACCCGCCCACCACGATGAGGACCGCGGCCGTTGCCACGCCGGCCCACGGCGTGACCGAGGTGGCCAGGACCGTGGCGATCACGGGGCCGAGGACGTAGGTGGACTCGTCGAGGGCGGACTCCCAGGAGTACGCCCGGTGCAGGTCCTTCGGGGTGCGGACGGCCTGCGTCCAGCGCGCCCGGACCAGGGCGCCGACGGACCCGACGCTGGCGCCCGAGACGACGGCGCACGCGTAGACGGTCCAGAGCGGTGCGCCGGCGACGGCGGCCACGACGAGCCCGGCGAGGGCCAGGCCGGAGAGGGTCACGGCCGGCGTCATGACGCGCGCCTGCCCGTGCCGGTCCACGAGCCGGGCCAGCTGCGGGGCGCAGACGGCCTGCGAGACGACGAAGGTCGCGGAGACGGTGCCCGCGGTGGCGTAGGAGCCGGTGATGCTCGAGAGCATCAGGACGACGGCGATGGCCACCATCGAGACGGGGAAGCGGGCGAGCAGGCCGGCCGCCGAGAACGCGAGCGTCCCGGGCAGGCCGAGGATGTCGCGGTACGGGTTGGGCACCGGGCGATTTTGTCACCGCTCCGCGAGCCCGGGTGGCCCGGGAGCGGTGACGTTGGGCACCACGGGCCCGGCGTCAGGAGAACGCGTTGACGAACTGGTTCACGCCGAGCGCCACGAAGAGCAGGGTGCAGATGCCCATCAGCACGTTGCTGACCCAGCCGTTGCGCCACTCCTCGGGCGTGCGGGAGCCGTTGAGGATGCCCAGCAGCGTGAGGGCGAGGAACGGCATGAACAGCGCGCCGAGCGCGCCGTAGGCGATGACGAGGCCGGTCGGCTGCTCGAGCAGGAACAGCAGCATCGGCGGGAAGGTCAGCCACAGCACGTACCACTTGAAGTACTTGCCGCCCGTGTGCAGGTCGGGGTGGTCGCGGGGCAGCTTCTTCAGGTTGCCGACGAAGTCCGCGAACATCAGGGAGACGCCGTTCCACACGCCGACGATCGAGGAGAAGGAGGCCGCCCAGAAGCCGACGAGGAACAGGGTGCCGACGACGTCGCCGTAGCGGTCGCGCAGGATCTCGGAGAGGTCGATCAGGCCGTTGTCGCCCGAGGAGATGGCGAGCTGCGCGCTGTAGAGCAGCTCGACGCCCATGATCATGACCGCGACGACGAAGATGCCGGTGACGACGTAGGCGATCGTGTTGTCCAGGCGCATGACCTTCATCCACCCGGCGCTGGCCCAGCCCTTCTCGCGCAGCCAGTAGCCGTAGGCGGCCAGGGTGATGGTGCCGCCGACCCCGCCGGCGAGGCCCAGCACGTAGATCGTCGAGCCGTCCGGCACCATCGGGATCAGGCCGCGGGCGATCTCGCCCAGGTTGGGCAGGGCCAGCGTCGAGATGCCGACGACGGTGACCATCATGAGCAGCACGAGCGCGCTGACGATCTTCTCGAACGTGCGGTACCGGCCGAACCAGACCATCAGGAAGGCGACGACGCCGGTGGCCGCGGCCGTGAGCTCGAGGTTGACGCCCGGGAACAGGGTCACGATCGGCAGCGCCGCCGACGTCATCGCCGAGGCCCCGTAGATCAGCCCCCAGAGCATGATGTACGGCGCGAAGTACCAGGTGGTCCACCTGCCGAGGGAGCGCCAGCCCTCGAAGATCGTGCGGCCGGTGGCGAGCGAGTACCGCCCCGCGCCCTCGACCAGGACGATCTTCATGACGACGCCGACGACGACCGCCCAGAGGAGCGCGTAGCCGTAGCGGGAGCCCGCAGTCAGGGTCGCCACGAGGTCGGCGGCGCCCACGCCTGTCCCTGCCACGACGAGGCCGGGGCCGATGATCTGCCACTTCTTGAGGGAGATCTGGGGCGTGTGCCCCTCCCTGACCGGGTGGGTGCTCTCGTCCGTCCTCACGGCTTCGTCGGTCACGCCTGCTCCAGCTCGTCGTCGAGGGGCTCGGCCGCGCCGCGCCCCGGAGGAAAAAGTCGGGGTAGTGAAGCACACCACGTCCGATATGCGGGGCAAGGTTCGCAGAACGGACGCTCGAACCGTGAAACCCGCGTGGGACCGTGCGCGCGGCCCGTCGGCGTCGCTAGCCTCCGTGACCATGCCGCCCGTCCCCTTCACCACGCCCGCCTCGTTCACCACCCGGCCCACGCTCAGCGGCACGTTCGGGATGTCGGCCACCACGCACTGGATCGCGACGGCGTGCGCCCAGTCGGTCCTCGAGCGTGGCGGGAACGCCTTCGACGCCGCCGTCGCCGCCGGCTTCGTCCTCCACGTGGTCGAGCCGCACCTGAACGGCCCCGGCGGGGACATGACGGCGGTGTTCGCGACGGCGGAGGACCCGACGCCGACGGTCCTCATGGGCCAGGGGCCGGCCCCGGCGGGCGCCACGAGGGAGCACCTCCTCGCCGAGGGGCTGGAGCTGGTGCCCGGGTCGGGCGCCCTGGCGGCCGCCGTCCCCGGCGCCGTCGACGCCTGGTTCGTCCTGCTGCGCGACCACGGCACCTGGGAGCTGGCCGACGTGCTGGCCCAGGCGATCGGCTACGCGCGCGACGGCCACCCGGTGGTCGGCCGGGTGGGGGACACCGTCGCGCAGGTCGCCGACCTCTTCACCGAGCACTGGACCACCTCGGCCGCGCTGTGGATGCCGGAGGGGCGGCCGCCGCACGCGGGCGAGATCGTCCGTAACGAGGCCTACGCCCGCACCCTGGAACGCCTCGTCGAGGCGGGCCGGGAGCCGGGCGTCGCCGACGACCGGGTGGCGCGGATCGAGGCCGCCCGCCGGGCCTGGCGCGAGGGCTTCGTGGCCGAGGCCGCGACGGCGTTCGCCGCCCGCCCGCACCGCCACTCCGACGGGGCCGACCACGCCGGCGTCATGACCGTCGAGGACTTCGCGGCCTTCGGGGCGGGCTACGAGCCGGCCGTGACGATCGAGTTCCGCGGGCACACGATCGCGAAGACGGGCGCCTGGGGGCAGGGCCCGGTGCTGCTCCAGATGCTCGCGATCCTGGACGGGTTCGACGACGAGCGGCTCGACCCCTCCACCGCGCTGGGCGCGCACACGATCCTCGAGGCGGAGAAGCTGGCGATGGCGGACCGCGAGGCCTACTACGGCGACCGCGACGTCCCGCTCGACGTGCTGCTCTCCGCGGAGTACGCGGCGCAGCGCCGCGCCCTGATCACCGACCGCGCCTCGGCGGAGTTCCGGCCGGGGCGGATTCCCGGCGTCGAGCCGTTCCTGCCGCCGCTGCGGGAGGACTACGCCCCACCCGCCGGCGGCTCCGCAGCGGGCCTCGGGGAGCCCACCGTCTCGCCGACGGGCGAGACCCGCGGCGACACCTGCCACCTCGACGTCGTCGACCGGTGGGGCAACATCGTCTCCGCGACCCCCTCGGGCGGGTGGCTGCAGTCCTCGCCCGCCGTCCCCGAGCTCGGCTTCTGCCTCGGCACGCGGCTGCAGATGACGTGGCTCGAGGACGGCTCGCCCGCGACGCTCACCCCCGGGCGGCGCCCGCGCACCACCCTGACGCCCACGCTGGTGCTCCGCGACGGCCGGCCCGTCACCGCGCTCGGCTCGCCCGGCGGGGACCAGCAGGACCAGTGGCAGCTGCTCTACCTGCTGCGCACGATCGTCGGCGGGTACACCCCGCAGCAGGCGATCGACGCCCCGGCGTTGCACACCACATCCGTCCCCGGCTCGTTCTGGCCGCGGACCTGGACCCCGGGCGGCGCCGTCGTGGAGGACCGCCTCGGTGACGACGTCATCGCCGAGCTCGAGCGCCGTGGCCACCGCGTGACCCGCGCCGGCGACTGGTCGCTCGGCCGGCTCTCCGCCGTCACCGTCGACCCCGCCACCGGGCTCCTCGGCGCGGCCGCGAACCCGCGCGGCGCGCAGGGGTACGCGGCGGGGCGGTGAGCGGCGGTCCGCGCGGGTGCGCTGGCAGGATGGCGGACATGACGCAGGACGACGGCGGACGGCCCCGGGCCGGCCGCAGCGTGCGCTCCGACGGCGAGGCGCTCGCCGTCGCGCTCGCCGAGGCGCGGGCCGGCCGGGCGGAGGGCGGCATCCCGATCGGGGCGGCGCTCGTCGTCGACGGCGAGGTGCTCGCCGTCGGGCGGAACCGCCGGGTGCAGGACGGCAGCCCGATCCTGCACGGCGAGACGGACTGCCTCGCCAACGCCGGGCGGCTGCCCGCCCGGGTCTACGCCCGCGCCACCATGGTCACCACCCTCTCGCCGTGCGACATGTGCACCGGCGCGATCCTGCTCTACGGGATCCCCCGGGTGGTGGTCGGGGAGAACCGCACCTTCGTCGGCGGGGAGGACCTCCTGCGCTCGCGGGGCGTGGAGGTCGTGGTGCTGGACGACCCGGACTGCGCCGGTCTCATGCGGGACTTCATCGCTGCCGAGCCGGCGCTCTGGAACGAGGACATCGGCGAGGACTGAGGCTCACCCCAGCCAGGGTCCCAGTCCGCCGATCCGCGTCACGGCGATGTGCATGACGAACCCGGGCGGCGGGTCGGGCATCGGCGGGAACGTCGTCCCCGGGCCGACGTAGACCTGCGCGAGACGGTGCAGGAGCTCCGGGGCGCCTCCCTCCGTGAGGCGGGCGCGCCCGTGGACGACGAGATGGTCCTGCATGCCGACGGCGTTCGCGCCGGTTCCCTCGAACGAGATCGCCACCCGCGGGTCGCGGCGGACGTTGGCCAGCTTGCGCTGCTCCGCCACGAGGTGGGCGGTGACCAGCTCCTCGCCCGCGAGGCCCACCCAGACCACGCTGACCTGGGGCGAACCGTCAGGGTTGATCGTGACCAGGTGACCGAGCGCCCCGGACCCGATCAGCGCCCGGGCCGCGTCGTTGAGCCGTGCCATGTGCCACTGTCCCACCGGCCTGACCGGCCGGCCAGCGCTTCCGCCGCCGACCATCGTGCTGCGGACGGGTCAGGGCAGGACGCCCGTGACCACCTGGGTGAACACCGGGCGCGGATCGGTGTCGTCGTGGCGGGCGACGCGGTGCAGGAGCAGGCCCTCGAAGCAGGCGACGACGGCGGCCGCGGCGACCTCCGGATCCTTGGCTCCCAGCGAGGCCATCGTGGCGACGACCGAACGTGCCATGCCCGTCCGCGCCCGGGAGAGCACCTCCCTGAGCTCGGCGTCGTGGCTGGCCTCCATGAACAGCACGAGCCGGGCGGTCGTCTGCGTGCGACTCGTACGGGTGAGGTGGTCGAACAGCGCGCAGAGACCGTCGAGGAACTCCGCTGCGTTGCCGGGCGGGGCGAAGGTGGCGCCGATCTCCGCCTCCTCGAGCTCGACGATCCGGGCGACGACGCCGGAGACGAGCGCCTGGCGGGTGCGGAAGTAGTTCGACGTCGAGCCCTTCGGCAGCTCAGCCCTCTCGTCGACGCGGGCGTGCGTCAGCGACCGCAGCCCCTCCGTCCCCAGGAGCTCGATCGCCGCGTCCAGCGCGCGCGCTTTCGTCGGTGTCATGTCGGTAACTATAGAAGTAGTGACAGTGGCGCGTGAAAAGCAGTAGCGTCTGGAGACATGGAGCGCGCCGGGCGCCCGCGCGGCGCAGGGGCCACGACCACGACGCCGCGACGGCGTCCCTTGCCGCAGGTCGAGGGGGTGCGGCACCGGTACGTCGACCTCCCCGGCCTGCGCATGCACGTCGCCGAGGCCGGCGCCGGCGAACCGGTGCTTCTGCTGCACGGCTTCCCCCAGCACTGGTGGGCGTGGCGCAAGGTCATCCCCGGCCTGGCCGCCCACTACCGGGTGATCTGCCCCGATCTGCGGGGCGCCGGATGGACGGACGCCCCGCGCGACGGGTACGAGAGCGACCAGCTGGTGGCTGACATCGTCGCGCTGATGGACGCGCTCGAGGTCGACAGCGTCCGCCTCGTGGGGCACGACGTCGGCGGCATCCTGGGGTTCCGCGTGTGCCTGGCTCACCCCGACCGGGTCCGGCAGCTGGTGGCTGTCGCGGCGCCCCATCCTTACCCCCGGCTGTCTTCTCGGGTCCTGCTGCACCTGTGGCGGATGTGGCCCATGTTCGCCACCGCCACGCCCGTGCTCGGACCCTTTCTTCTGTCCGCGGGCCGGCAGCGGTTCCCCCGTCACCTGATGACCTCCGAGACCTCCGACCCCGGCGTCTGGTCGGAGCAGGACCTCGACCTGTACACGAGCAGGCTGCGCGACCCGGACCGGGCGCGGGCCGCCGCGGCCCTGTACCGCAGCATGGTCATGGTCGAGGCACGGCGAAGCGTCGCCGGTGAGTACCGCGGCACCCGGCTGCGCACACCGACTCTCGGCCTCTACGGAGTCGTCCTCTACGGCGGCGGGGACGAGGCGCACCGGCTGCCGGAGGTCCTGCTCGGCTACGAGGACTACGCCGACGAGTTCACCCAGACGCACGTCCCCGGTGCCGGCTACTACATCCCCGAGGAGCAGCCGGAGGCCTTCCTGGCCCGAGTGCTCGAGTTCTTCGACGCCGAGCACGTCGCTCACGGGCGATGAGGGAGGGCGCCCGCTCAGCCCTCGGGCCGGAGCTGATCTTCACGCTCGGCCGCCTCCTCCCATTCCCGCGGGACGTCGCGGTGCGGCCGCAGCGGTGACGCCAGGATGATCGGAGCCGCGAGGGCCGCCACCGCGGCCGCGGCCACGAGCACACCGGCGCGCGGGAACACGGTCGCGAGCCAGCCGCCGAGGACGGCGCCCACCGGGATCATCCCGAGTGTGACGAAGCGGCTGGCGGCCGAGACCCTGGCCATGAGATGGTGCGGCGTGACCCGGGCCCGCACGCCCGTGGAGCTGATCGAGCTGACCACGGTGAGGAAGCCGAAGGCGAAGTCGCTGACGGCCAGCAGCGCCACGGCCGGAACGGACGTGATCACCGCCGCGGGCAGGGTCAGGAACGCCAGCGGCCGCAGGTGGTAGCAGGCGACCATGGTGCGGATCTCGCCGAGACGACGGCGGACCCGCAGCCCCGCCAGCGAGCCGACGATTCCGCCCGTCGCCCCGACGGCGCCGGCCAGGGCGTAGGCCGCGGGGCCCATCTCGAGGTCGCGGAGGACGAAGACCGTCGCGGTGGCCATGAACATCCCGGCGCCGAGATTGTTCACGGCGCTGGTCAGCATGTACGTCCGCAGCGCCGGCTGGCGCGCCACGAAGCGCACGCCGGACGCGACGGACCGGCCGAACGGCTCACGCTCGCGGTGCGCGGGAGGTGGCTCGTCGAGGCGGATCGTGGCCGTCAGCAGCGCCGAGACCAGCGCCGCCACCGAGGTGATGACGTACAGCACCGGTGCCGCCGCGCGCGTGAGCAGCACGCCGCCGAGGGAGGGCCCGACCACCTGCATCGTGGAGTCGGTGGTCTGCAGACGCGCGCTGGCCTCGGACACCCGTGAGCGCCCGACCAGCGGCGGGAGGATCGCAGTGTGGGCGGTGTCGGAGAAGACCGTCGCCGCGCTCATGACCGCCGCGACCGCCATGAGCTGCCAGACGGTGAGCGCACCGGCCCAGTACGCGATCGGCACGGTGAGGACGGCGACGCCACGGACGACGTCGGCGGCGACCAGGATCGGACGCTTGGGGCCCCGGTCCACCCATACGCCCACCGGGATGCCGAGGACGAGATAGGCGGCGTGCCCGAGGGCGGTGAGGATCCCGACCTGCAGAGGGGTCGCGTCGAGCACGACGACCGCCGTGACACTCAGAGCCAGAACGGCGAACTGGTTGCCGGTCTCGTTGCAGAGGTTTGCGACCCACAGACGCCGGAACCCAGGGTGCCTGTGAACGCCGGCGGTCAGCCGGCGCCCGGGCTCGACGGTGCCCACGGGCGGCCACGCTAGCCCTCCGGTCCTGCACCTCAGGGTGCGCCGCGCGGGTCGCCGTCGTCCGCCGGTACGTTGCTGCGCATGACCGACGACACCCGGACCATGCGCGAACGGATGCTCGCCGGCGACCTCTACATCGCCGACGACCCCGAGCTGGCCGAGCAGAGCCGGGCCGCCCTGGACCTGATGGACGCCTACAACGCCACGACCGTGCGTCAGGGGCCGCTGCGCCGCCGGCTCCTCGAGGAGCTGCTGGGCTCGGTCGGCGAGGGCACGGAGATCCGGCCACCGTTCTACGTCGACTACGGCTCGCACATCACCGTCGGCGCCCGCACCTTCGCCAACTTCGGGCTGGTGGCGCTCGACGTCGCCCCGATCACCATCGGCGACGACGTCCAGATCGGCCCGAACGTCCAGCTGCTCACCCCCACCCACCCCATCGAGCCCGAGCCGCGGCGGCAGAAGTGGGAGGCCGCGGAGCCGATCACCATCGGGAGCAACGTCTGGCTCGGTGGCGGCGTCATCGTCTGCCCGGGCGTGACGATCGGGGAGAACACGGTGGTCGGCGCGGGCGCCGTCGTCGTCAAGGACCTCCCGGCGAACGTCGTCGCGGTGGGGAACCCGGCACGGGTGGTGCGCCAGCTCGCGGACTGAGTCCGCGGCCTCCGGACGGGCAAGGGCCTTCGGACCCAGGAGCCGGACCGGCCCCGAATTCCATACTGGAAACGATGGGCCGGGCAACGGCCCGCTGTCGTCCGGACGGAGCGTCCCATGGAGCTCGGCGTCTTCTCGCTCACCGACATCCACGCGGCCGTCGAGGGCGGGACGCGCCCCACGCCCGGCCAGCGCATGGACGACGTCGTGGCCTACGGGATCCTCGCCGACCGGCTGGGGCTGGACCTCTTCGGCATCGGGGAGCACCACAGCCACGACTTCGCCGTGTCGTCACCCGTGGTGGCGCTCGCGGCGGTGGCGCGGGCCACGGAGCGTGTCCGCCTCGTGTCGACGGCCACGGTGCTGACCACGCTCGACCCGGTCCGCGTCTACCAGGACCACGCGACGCTGGACCTCCTCAGCCACGGCCGTGCGGAGATCGTCGCGGGGCGCAGCGCGTTCGCGGAGCCCTTCGCCCTCTTCGGGGTCGATCCGGACCGGCTCGACGAGATCTACGCGGAGAAGCTCGACCTGCTGCTGCAGTGCCGGGACCACGAGCGCGTGACGTGGTCGGGATCGTCCCGCCCCGCTCTGCTCGACCAGGAGATCTCGCCGCGCGCCTACGCGGACCGGCTGCCGGTGTGGGTGGGTGTGGGCGGCACGCCGACCAGCGCCCTGCGCGCCGGCGACCTCGGCCTGCCGATGATGCTCGGGTTCATCGGTGGCACGCTCGACAACGCCCGTCGCCTGGTGGAGACCTACCGGTTCGCCGGTGAGCAGGCGGGTCACGATCCCGCGACGCTCGAGGTCGGCCTCGCCGCCCACCTCTACGTGGGTGCCGCCACGGCGTCGGCCCGGGACGACGCCTACCCGTACTACCGCCGGTACGTCTCCTCCCCGACGAGCCGCTCGAGCGGCTGGGTCGTGAGCCGCGACCAGATGAACGACCTGTCCGAGCGCGGCGGGGCGCTCCTGATCGGCGGACCGGAACAGGTGGCCGCGAAGCTCCTCGACCTGGCGGATCAGCTGGGGATCGACCGGTTCCTGGGCCAGGTCGACTTCGGCGGCATGCCCAGGGGGATGGTCGAGTCCTCCGTCGAGCGGTTCGCGGGGGAGGTCGCCCCCGTGCTCCGTGCCGCCGGCTGAGGTCAGGGGCGGAACAAGGGTTTCCCCCGATGCGCGGGCGGCCTCCTGCGGGCAACGTTGTCGGTAAGCGCGTCCCCTCGATCGAAGGAGAACCATGAAGGTGCACGACTCGCTCCGGGCGCAGGGCCTCGTCCGCCCCCGGAACGGACGGATCATCGCCGGCGTCTGCGCCGGGCTCGGCCGACGGTTCGGCCTGGACCCGTGGGTGGCCCGGGTGCTGTTCCTGGTGCTGCTCTTCGTGCTGCCGGGCAGCCCGCTCGTCGTCTACCCGATCCTGTGGATCGTCATGCCGAGCGAGTAGTGAGCCGGGCGGTCGCCGCCGGATCCGTCACGGGTTCCGGGTCTGCCCCAGCTGGGTGAGCCGGGACAGGGCGCCTGCGGCGTACGCCCGGCCACGGTGCCCCAGGCGCTCCAGCCCGGTCAGAGGCAGCCGCTCGATCCGCACCTCCACCGCCCGCCGGGGCGTGGCCCCGAGGGTCTGCTTGAACCTGATGAGCTCAGCGACGCCGCCGGACTCGCCCATGCTGTAGTAGCGGCACCCGGAGTCGATCGCGTCCTCGATGGCGAGCCGGTGGAGCAGGTTGTTCGCCCTCGTCGGACCAGCGACCGTCTTGTGGCTGTAGCCGTGCCAGTACGTCGCGTGGTCGCCGTGGACGAGGGTGATGATCGCGGCGGCCAGCTCCCCGCGGTGCCACGCCGCCCACAGGCGGCAGCTCTCCCCGCACTCGGCGGCCACCGCCTCGAACGTCCTCAGCGGCACTCGCCGGCGGGCCAGCGCCTCGGCGAGACGGGTAGGCAGTCCCGACTCCTCCGCGCGGCGCCGGGTCCAGCGCAGGTACAGGTCGTAGAAGGCCGGCACGAGCCGGCCCGAGGTGTCCTTCTCGACGACGAGACCCGACTGCTCGGCCTTGCGGACAGCGCGGCGGGCCGAGGACTGGAACCGTGACGACCACACGTGCGCGAAGCCGCCGTCGAGGTCCAGCACCTCGACGCGGCGCGGCGTGCTCGTCACGCCGGGCACCAGCCCGGCGTCCCAGCGGCCGGCGGTGTCGTGGTTCGCCCGGATGCGGGTGCTGAGGGCCGGCGAGCGCAGCAGGTCGGAGAGCACCAGCCGGACGTCCGAGTCCCGCAGTCCTCCCGAGGCCAGCAGGCCGCCGGAGCCGTACCCGGACGGGTAGGAGGCGTCGACGGCGAGACCGGGCACCGGAGCGGCGCGCACCATCGGCAGGAGTATCCGGCGTCCGTCCTCGAGGACGTAGAGGCGGCTGACGTCCGTCATGCCCGTCGCGCGCCGTACCGCCCGGGCCCAGGCGGGCGTCTGGTAGAGGGTGGCTCCAGGGTCGCTCGCCAGGACCTCGGACCACAGCTCGGCCGGGACGTGCGTGACGACGTCCGCTGCCCGCATCTGGCCTTCTCCCGGTCACAAGCGCTGTGCCGGGACCATACCGCCGACCGCGGTCGGAAATCCGCGGAACGGCGGAGGATCCGGAGAGGACCCTCCCCTACTCTGCCAGCGCCGCGTCCACCACCTTCTTCGCCTCCGCCTGCACCTGGGCCAGGTGGTCGTCGCCTCGGAAGGACTCGGCGTAGATCTTGTACACGTCCTCCGTGCCTGAGGGGCGCGCCGCGAACCAGGCGTTCTCGGTGGTGACCTTCAGCCCGCCGATGGCGGCGCCGTTGCCCGGCGCGGCCACGAGCCGGTCCACGATCGGCTCGCCGGCCAGCTCGGTCGCGGCCACCGCGGCGGGCTGGAGCTTGCCCAGCCTCGCCTTCTGCGCCTTGGTGGCGGCGGCGTCGATGCGCGCGTAGGAGCTGGCGCCGTACCGCTCCACCAGCTCGGCGTGCAGCTGGCTCGGGGACTTCCCGGTGACCGCGATGATCTCCGAGGCGAGCAGCGCGAGCAGGATGCCGTCCTTGTCGGTGGTCCACACGGTGCCGTCCTTGCGCAGGAACGACGCCCCCGCCGACTCCTCGCCACCGAAGCCGACCGAGCCGTCGATGAGCCCCGGCACGAAGTACTTGAAGCCCACCGGCACCTCGATGAGCCTGCGGCCCAGCCCCGCGGCCACCCGGTCGATGAGCGCGGAGGAGACGAGGGTCTTGCCGATGGCCGCGGTCGCCGGCCAGTCGGGGCGGTGCGAGAAGAGGTACTCGATCGCGACGGCGAGGTAGTGGTTCGGGTTCATCAGCCCCGCGTCGGGGGTGACGATGCCGTGCCGGTCGGCGTCGGCGTCGTTCCCGGTGGCGACGTCGAAGGGCGTCGCCCCGCCGTCGCCGCGCATCTTCTCGCGCAGGGACGCCATCGCGGAGGGGGAGGAGCAGTCCATGCGGATCTTGCCGTCCCAGTCCAGCGTCATGAAGGACCAGCGCGGGTCGACGGCGGGGTTGACGACCGTCAGGTCCAGCCCGTGGCGCTCGCCGATCGCGGCCCAGTACTCCACGGCCGCGCCGCCGAGCGGGTCGGCCCCGATGCGCACGCCGGCCCGGCGGACTGCCTCGAGGTCGAGGACGTTGGCGAGGTCGTCGACGTAGGCGGTGATGTAGTCGTTGCGGCGGGTGCTCTCGGCGGCGACGGCGCGCTCGAACGGGATCCGCGCGACCTTCTCCCAGCCCTCGCGCAGGATCTCGTTGGCGCGGGCGGCGATGACGCTGGTGGCGTCGGAGTCGGCCGGGCCGCCGTGGGGCGGGTTGTACTTGAAGCCGCCGTCGCGGGGCGGGTTGTGCGACGGCGTGACGACGATGCCGTCCGCCAGTCCCGGGCCCTCGGTCCGGACGCCGCCCGAGGTGCCCGCGCCGTTGTCCCGCAGGATCGCGTGGGAGACCGCCGGGGTGGGCGTCCAGGAGTCCCGGGCGTCGATGCGCGTCTCGACGCCGGCGGCGGCGAGCACCTCGATCGCGGTGCGCCACGCCGGCTCGGACAGGGCGTGGGTGTCGCGGCCGAGGTAGAGGGCGCCGTCGTAGCCCTGCGACCGGCGGTACTCCACGATCGCGGCCGTCGTGGCCACGATGTGGGCCTCGTTGAACGCGCCGTCGAGGCTCGAGCCGCGGTGCCCCGACGTGCCGAAGACGACCTGCTGGGAGGGGTCGTCGAGGTCGGGCGTGCGGTCGTAGTAGGCGGAGACGACCTCGTCGACGTCGATGAGGTCCTCGGGCAGGGCTGGGGTACCGGCGCGCTCGTGCATGGCCCGATCCTGCCACCGCTGGTCGACCGGGGCATGGACACGGGGTGTCGTCCCGGTGGCCGGACGCCACCTCCGCGGCCACGTCCCCGGCCGCGGCCTCGCGCCGGACGGCTCGCGCGGGCGCCGTCGCCCCGTCCTACCCTTGGCCGCATGGCGATTCCCGACACCCCCGGCACCAACGTCACCGTCGAGGACCTCGACGCCTCGAACCCGATCCCCGACGGCTACGTGCTGCTCGACGTGCGCGAGCAGGACGAGTGGGAGGCCGGCCACGCGCCCGGCGCTGTCCACATCCCCATGGGCGAGCTGCCCGCCAGGATGGACGACATCCCCGAGGGCGAGCTCGTCGTGGTCTGCCGCTCCGGCGGCCGGTCGGCCCGCTCGGTCGCGTGGCTGAACCAGGCCGGCTTCGACGCCTACAACCTCGTCAGCGGCATGAAGGGCTGGGAGGCCGCTGGCCTTCCGGTGACGAGGGACGACGGCGGGGCCGCCGCCGTTCTCTGACCTCCCGGCCGGCCGGGGCTCGCCGGGCGGCGTCGGTGTCCGCGTGCACGACCGCGAGGCGTCGACAGCAGCCTCGGCTGACCGCACCACTACGTGCTCCCGTGCATCGGCCCGCGTGGGCGACTGCCCCGGCCCCCGATCCGCGCCGACCGCCGCCTCGCGGCTGCGCGTGACCGCACTACTAAGTGCTCCTGCGCAGATGAAGTCGTTCCAGATGCACTTGCCCGGCTGAGATGCACTTCCTCCTGACGGCCCAGGCGAGGAGCGCCCACGGGCGGCCGTGACGGTGGCGGTCGGCAGGGCGGCCGCGACGGGTGGCGGCTGGCCCGGGCGGCGTCGGTGACGGCGGTGCCCGTACTCTTGGGCGCCATGGGTAAGAAGAGCCGCAGCAAGCGCCAGGTCCGTCCCGAGGGCACCCCGAAGCCGAAGCGGCAGGAGGTCCCCTTCGTCGAGCGTCCCTTCGAGGGGCTGCCCGCCGAGACCGACCTCGTGGCGATGCGTGAGGTCGTCCCCGCCGCCTCCGTCGCGGTGCGCACCACGGCCGAGCACGGCGCCCGCGACGTCCAGCTCGTCACGCTCCTGCCGGACATGCTGCCCGCGCTGCACCGCGAGGACGGCACCCTCCTCGTGGCCCTCCAGACCACCGCCCACTCCGGGGACGCCTCCCGCGACGTCGCCGCGGCGCTGCTCGCCGCCCTCGAGCTCGAGCCGGGGTCCGCCCTGACCGGCACCGGGCTGCCCGAGCCGGGGCCGCGCCTGCAGGACGTCCTCGACCTCGACGGCCCCTTCGACCTCACCGTCCACGACAGCTTCGCCTTCTGGCTCACCGACGACGCCGCGAAGGAGAGCGAGGTGGCCGCCGCGCTCGAGCAGGCCAACAGCAACATCGTCCCCACGGTGAAGGTCGACGGCGTGCAGTCCGCCTACTGGTGCCGCATGGGCCGGGAGTTCCTGCGCTGGGCCCGGCCCGAGGACCAGGAGAAGGTCCTCGACGCCATCGCTCGCCTGCACGCCGCGCGCGAGTCCGCCATCGACGACGGCGCCAAGTTCGTCGGAGCCTTCCGCTCCTGCGGCATCCTCATCCCGGTGTGGGAGCTCGCGCCCGGAACCGAGGCAGACGAGCTCACCGCGCCGCTGGCCGCCTTCGAGAAGAAGCTCGACGAGGCGCTGGCCCGGACCGAGCCCCTCGACGCCGACGAGCGCCGCGCCCGGGCCGGCATCGTCTCCCGCCAGGTCAGCCTGCGCTGAGGACCCGGCGAGCGGGGGCGGCGGCCCGCCCCCGCTCCGTCACGGCCCGCCCCCGCTCCGTCATGTCCAGGTCAAGGTTCGTCGCGGCCTCGGTACGCGGTTGGTCCGGAACGTAGATAGGCTTTACCACGTGAGGCAAGGAGCGAGGTCCCAGCGGGTCGCCGTCGTGATCCCCGCGAAGGACGAGGCCGACCGCATCGCCGCCACCGTCCGTGCCGCACGCGCCATCCCCCACGTGGACCTCGTGCTCGTCGTCGACGACGGCTCCGAGGACGACACCCAGCACGTCGCCCGCCGCTCGGGCGCCGTCGTCGTGCGCCACTCGGTCAACCGCGGCAAGGCGTCCGCGATGGAGACGGGCGCGTCCGTCGTCGCCATGCGCGACGTCGAGGGCGCCCCGCGCCGCCTGCTGCTCTTCCTCGACGCCGACCTGGGCGAGACCGCCGTCGCTACCGCACCGCTGGTCCCGCCGGTCCTCGAGGGCAGGGCCGACTGCACCATCGCCGTCCTGCCCCCGCAGCCCGGCGCCGGCGGGCGCGGCATCGTCACCGGCCTGGCCCGGCGCTCGATCCTGAGGGCCACGGGCTGGTCCCCGACGCAGCCGCTGTCCGGGCAGCGCTGCCTGACCCGCGAGGCGTTCGACACCGCCACCCCGCTCTCGCGCGGCTGGGGCGTGGAGACCGGCATGACGATCGACCTCCTCGTCGCCGGGTACACCCTCCAGGAGGTCCCGTGCGACCTGCGCCACCGGCCCTCCGCGGACGACCTGTCCGGCCAGCTCCACCGCGGCGCGCAGTACCGCGACGTGGCGCTCGCCGTCAGCGCCCGCAAGATGCGCGGGGTGCGTGTGCCGCCCACCCGCCGCGGGGACAACCCCGCGCGGCAGCGCCCGGGGCGGCCCTACCGCGCCTGGTCCGACGCCCCGGCCGCCGAGGGGTCGACGACGGAGGCCCCCGCCGCCCGCACCGACGAGGGCGCGACCGGGGCCTGAGCCGGCTCGCCGCGCGCGAGCAGCCACCCCGCCAGGACTGAGACGAGCAGCGGCACCGCCAGCGAGATCCCGATGGCGGGCAGCACGATCCCCGAGTCGTTGACCAGGAACGCGATCGTGAACGTCGCCGCGAGGGACAGGACGGCCGGCCGCAGCATCGGGATGTCGCCGTCGATCCGGCCGACCGACCCGCCGCCGACGAGCCAGCCGTAGCTGTCGTTCTGCCCGCGGCGCGCGGCGTTGCGCAGCGGCCGGGTCAGCAGCACCACCACGACGACGATCCCGCCGATCGCCAGCAGCGTCAGCGTCGAGCCGAACAGGTTCGCCAGGTTCTGGGAGGCCTTCCGTCCCACCACGGACCACAGCCCGCCGTCGAGGACGGTCTCGACGAACCGGCCCAGGTGCGAGCGCTCGGCGGGCGGGCGGAGCCAGTCGATGACGGAGAAGCTCAGCGCGAGGACGCCGGTGACGCCCAGGACGAGGAGGATCCGCCGCCACGTGAGCCGCACCCCGGCGGCCAGCAGGGCGAGGGCGAGGAACCCGGGGATGAGGGCCGGCGGCCCGCCGAAGTCCGCGCCGATGGTCGGCGCGCCGTCCAGCACGACGGCGATCAGCCCGATCACCCCCACGGCGGCGGCGGCCAGGCGGCGCCGTCCGGCACGCACGAGCGGGTCCGCGACGCACGTGGCCACCAGGATCGTCGAGGCGGCGAAGAGGGAGAACGAGGAGTTGTTGAAGCCGTAGAAGCGCCCGCCGACCTGCGGCTCGACGCCCATGAGCGAGGAGATCTGGAGCGTCGCCCCGGTGACGACGTCGACGGCGAGCACCACCGCGGTCAGCCCGGCGACCACCGCGACGGGGCCGAGCAGGCTCCTGCGCCACGGGCCCAGGAGCGCGGCGGCCGCGACCGCCACCGCGAGCAGCGCCGTCGCGGTCAGCAGCAAGGCCCCCGGGCTCGAGCCGCGCCACCACGGCAGCAGGTTGGCCAGGTAGGAGGCGATCGGGATCGACCCGACCGTCACGGCGACGGCGCGGATCGCGCGCAGCGCCGTCGCGGGCCGCCGCGAGCGGAGGGCGGTGGCGGCCCGGCGGGCGGTGGGGGACTCGTGCCGGCCGAGCCAGCCGGCGGCGCGGTCGAGGTTGCGGCGGTTGAGGCCGACCGTGACCGTCGCGTACAGCAGCAGGTTCACCAGCACCAGCGCCGAGTGGAAGGGGCCCTTGAGGGGGCGGACGGCGACGGCGTGGTCGCTGACGTCGGTGAGGTAGGAGAACCGGGCCGCACCCGTGCGCCCGTCCGGCACGACGTCCAGCGGGGACCCGACGAGGCTGTTCGGGGCCTCGACGCCGAGCATGGCGAGCATCGTCGGGGTCAGGTCGGTGGACTGGATCATGCCCGGCTGGCGGGTCGAGCGGCTCCCGAGGAGCGCACCGTCGGCCGGCACGTCGCCCAGCGCGGGACCGTCGGCGACGGCGAGCTGGAGGAGCGAGCGGGTGCCCGAGTCCGCCAGCGAGGCGACGAGGACGGTGGCGTCCGGGGCGACGTCCCGCACGGCCTCGAGCACGGCCCCGACGCGCTGGTCGATGGCCGAGACCTGCTGGCTGCGTGCGGGGGAGCGCAGCAGCCACGCCTCGCCCGTGGAGGGGCTGGGGGTCTCGGAGGGGTCCGGCTCCGGCGCCGGCTCCTGGGTGAACGTCTCCGCCCCGACCAGGGGGCGGTTCCGGTCCCGGACGGAGCCGACGTCGACGACGGCGAGCGCGTGGCCGGGCAGGGCGTCGGCCACCTGCGCCCCGAGCTGCGCCGGACTGGAGTAGCCGAAGGCGTGGTCCCCGGCCACCGTGCCGTCGGAGGTCGCCAGCGCGACGGCGGCTCCCGGCCCGACCGCGACGGAGGAGGTCCCCGAGGAGGTCAGGAGGTCGCCGAGGAGCCCGGGTGTGGCGTCGTAGGAGGCGTCCGCCGCGGCGTCGACGTAGGTCTCCCACGCCGGGACCGTGCCGTCCTCGCCGGCGCTCTCGAGCCGGCGGCAGGCCCCGTACTCCTCCATGGGGACGTCCGCGGCCCGGCGCCCGGCGGAGAGGGCGAGCCAGCCGTCGGCCGGGCAGGTGGTCGAGCGGACGGAGCGCACGACGAGGTTCGCGGCCGCGCCGCCGCCGGAGAACTCCCACAGGTGCGGTGTGGCCAGGGCGGAGAGGTCCTCCCAGCGCAGCCCGGTGGTACCCACGACGACGAGCGGCCGCTCCTCGTCGGCCGGGACCGCCCCGGGGGTGGCCGCGCCGGCTGTGGCGGTGGCGGTCCCGGTGACCGCCCCGGGGGCGGCGGCGCCTGCGGTCCCGGTGACCGGCTCGTGGGAGGCGGCGGGCGCGGTGAGCATCGGGAGCATCAGCGGCAGGAAGAGGCCGAATACCACCACGACCGCGAGCACGAGGACGATCCGCCGTTGCCTCCTGCTGCGCCTGGTTCCCACGCGGGCAGCCTACGTGGCCCGCCGTGGGCGGCGCCCGGCCCGCCCCGGCCGCGCGGATAGGCTGCGGGGCGTGGAAGCCGAACCCAGACCGGACGACGTGGCCGGGACCGCCCGGCCGGACGAGGGGCAGGCGCGCCGCCCCCGCTACGCCTACCTCGGCCCCGAGGGCACCTTCACCCAGGCCGCGTTGCTGCAGGTCACCAGCGCGGACGAGGCAGACCTCGAGCCGTGCAGCGACGTCGTCACCGCGCTGGAACGCGTGCGCTCCGGCGACGCGGACTTCGCCGTCGTCCCGATCGAGAACTCGGTCGAGGGTGGGGTGAACGTCACTCTCGACACCCTCTCCACCGGCGCGCCGCTGGTGATCGTGGGCGAGATGCTCGTGCCGGTCACCTTCACCCTGTGCGCGAGGCCGGGCATGACGCTGGAGAAGGTGCGGCGCATCTCCACCCACCCGCACGCCTGGGCGCAGTGCCGGCGCTGGATCACCGAGCACCTGGACGGCGCGGTCCACGTCCCGGCCACGTCCACGGCCGCCGCCGCGGCCCTGCTGGCGTCGGGAGAGCCGGAGCCAGGCTTCGATGCCGCCCTGTGCTCCGAGCTCTCCGCCCGCCAGTACGGCCTCGAGGTCCTCGCCGCGGGCGTCGCGGACAACCCGCACGCCGTCACCAGGTTCGTCCTGGTCGCGCGCCCGGGCCGTCTGCCGGAACCGACCGGGGCCGACAAGACGACCCTGATGGTCCACCTGGCCGACAACGAGGCGGGCGCCCTGCTGAACATGCTGGAGCAGTTCGCCACCCGCGGGGTGAACCTCTCCCGCATCGAGTCCCGGCCGATCGGGGACTCGCTCGGCCGGTACTCCTTCAGCATCGACGCGGAGGGGCACGTGGCGGAGGAGCGCGTCCAGGCCACCCTCATCGGCCTGCACCGCGTGTGCCCGACCGTGCGTTTCCTCGGGTCCTACCCGCGCGCCGACGGCCAGCGCCCGCACGTGCGGCCGGGCACGTACGACGCGGACTTCCGCGCCGCCCGGGAGTGGGTGGGCAGCCTGCTGTCCGGCTATTCGCGCGTCGAGGGCGACTGACGGCCGCTCACATGGTGCGGACGACCAGGCCGCCCTTCTCGACGCGGGCGTGGATCGTCGTCGCGAAGCCGACGAGGTCGCCGTCGACCTGGACGTGCTCGGGCTCCTCGGTGCGCACCATGACGGAGCGGGCGCGGCGGAACTCGATCGTGCCGGTGCTGTAGGGCACGAGGTCCTTGCGGATCCCCAGCCCCTGCAGGGTGACCTTGCGCAGCAGGTCCGCCCACCCGATGAGGCCGCCGCGGGTGTCGATCGCGGCGATGTCGAGCCAGCCGTCGTCGAGCTGGGCGTCGGGGAACAGGACGATGTTGCCCGGCAGGCGGCCGCAGTTGGCGAACAGGATGGTCCGGGCGGTGAACGGCTCGCTTGCCTCGGAGTCCCCGAGCTTGGTGGAGGCGTGGATCTTCCGGCCGGTCAGGTGCTTCACGCCGGCGACGAAGTAGGCCATCCAGCCCAGCTTCGCCTTGAGCTCGTCGTCGGCGGCGGAGACCATCGCAGCGTCGAACCCCAGCCCGCCGATGACGAGGAAGACGTGCTCCTTGTCCGGGTCGTCGTCCGGGATGACGCCGGCGTCCGGCGGCTGGACCCCCTTGGCGGCGGCGCCCTCCTCCGGGATCGCGGCGTCCAGCTCGGGACCACGGGCGGCCTCGCCGGAGTCGGTCTTCTCGGCCGACCTCGCCGTCGAGGCGTCGGCGCGGCCGCGGACCTTCTCCTCGTCCTCGGGGGAGAGCGGCTCGGTGCGCAGCCACCCGAGGTCCATCGGCCGGTCCCGTCCGGTCAGCGCGGTCGCGACGAGCTCGCGCTGGCTGCCGAGGGGCAGGTCGAGGTTGCGGGCGAGGAGGTTGCCCGTCCCGAGCGGGATCAGCCCCATCGGGACGCCGGTGCCGGCCAGCGCCTCGGCCACCGCGCGCACCGTCCCGTCGCCGCCCGCGGCGACGACGACGGACGCGCCCTTCTCGACCGCCTCACGGGCCTGGCCGAGTCCCGGGTCCTCCACGGTGGTCTCGAACCACAGCGGCTGCTCGAGACCCACCTCCGCGGCGGTCTGCTGGACCAGGTCGCGCAGGTACTCCACGTCCACGGACTTCGACGGGTTGACGATCACCGCGGGCGGGCCCGAGCGCGGCGCCGGCGGCAGCTTCTCGGCCTCCTCCTCCGCGGAGAACGACGGCGTGCGCTGCTTCACCGCGCGCCAGGCCAGCAGGCCGATGATCACCGCGGCGAGCGCGAGGACGAGCGCTGCGACCGCCGCGACGGCGACCCACTGTTCCAACGTCATGGGCGCAACCTACCGGCGCGCGGGCGCACCCCGCCCGCCGGGCCGGCGGACGGGGCACGCGGCGCGGACGGCCCCGGCCGGGCGGGTGAGCCGACGGGCGGCCGTTAGGCTCGGACGCATGATCGACCTTCGAGCCCTGCGCGAGGACCCCGAGCAGGTCCGCGCCAGCCAGCGCGCCCGCGGCGCGGACGAGACCCTGGTGGACGCCCTGCTGGAGGCAGACGCCCGCCGCCGTGCCTCCCTGGCCCGGTTCGAGGAGCTGCGCGCCGAGCAGAAGCAGGTCTCCCGGTCCGTCGGCAAGGCCTCCCCCGAGGAGCGGGCGACGGTGCTCGCGCGGGCCAAGGAGCTGTCCGAGCAGGTCAAGGCCGCCGAGGCCGAGGCCGGCACCGCGCAGGCCACGCTCGACGACGTCGCCCGGACGGTGCCGAACGTGGTCCACCCGGCCGCGCCGGTCGGGGGCGAGGACGACTACGCCGTGCTCAAGCACGTCGGGACCCCACGCGACTTCGCCGCCGAGGGGTTCGAGCCCAAGGACCACCTGGACCTCGGTGAGTCGCTGCGCGCGATCGACGTCCCCCGCGGCGCGAAGGTCTCCGGGGCGCGGTTCTACTTCCTCACCGGCATCGGCGCCCGCCTGGAGCTCGCCCTGCTCAACGCGGCCATGGACCAGGCCACCGCGGCCGGGTTCGTCCCGATGATCACGCCGACCCTGGTGCGCCCGGAGACGATGCAGGGCACCGGGTTCGACGTCGCCCACGACGCCGAGATCTACCGCCTCGAGGCCGACGACCTCTACCTCGTCGGCACCTCGGAGGTGGCGCTGGCGGGGTACCACTCCGGCGAGATCCTGGACCTCTCCGACGGCCCGCTGCGCTACGCCGGCTGGTCCTCCTGCTACCGGCGCGAGGCCGGCTCCCACGGCAAGGACACCCGCGGGATCATCCGCGTGCACCAGTTCAACAAGGTGGAGATGTTCTCCTACGTCCCCCTCGAGGAGGCGGAGGCCGAGCACGAGCGCCTCCTCGCCTGGGAGGAGGAGATGCTCGCCAAGGTCGAGCTGCCGTACCGGGTCATCGACACCGCGGCCGGGGACCTGGGGACGTCCGCCGCGCGGAAGTTCGACTGCGAGGCGTGGCTGCCCACCCAGAACCGGTTCATGGAGGTCACCTCCACCTCGAACTGCACCACGTACCAGGCCCGCCGGCTCGGGGTCCGGGAACGGACGGCGTCGGGGGAGACGCGTCCGGTGGCCACGCTCAACGGCACCCTCGCGACCACGCGGTGGATCGTGGCCATCCTCGAGAACCACCAGCAGCCGGACGGCTCCGTGCGCGTGCCGGCCGGCCTGCGGCCCTACCTCGGGGGCCTGGAGGTCATCGAGCCCGCATGAGGGAGACCGACCGCCTCGCGCCCGTGGCCGAGCGCGCCGCCCGCTGGCGGCGCCTCGTGCCCGACTCCGTGCCGGCCGCCGGCCCGGACCTGATGGTGGCCCTCGACATCGACGGCACGCTCCTCACCCACGACGGCGGCCTGGGCGAGGAGGTGCGCGGCGCCGTCACGGACCTGCGCGCGTCCGGCGCGCACGTGGTCCTCGCGACCGGCCGCTCCGTGCAGGCGACGATCCCCGTCGCCGTCGAGCTCGGCCTGACCGACGGGATGATGGTGTGCTCCAACGGCGCCGTCTGCGTGCGCATCGACCCGCAGGAGGAGCTCGGGTACGAGATCACCGACGTCGTCACGTTCGACCCGGGCCCCGCGCTGCGGCTGCTGCGCCAGGAGCTGCCCGACGGGCTCTTCGCCGTCGAGGACCTCGGCAGGGGCTACAAGGTCACCGCGCCGTTCCCCATGGGGGAGCTGACCGGTGAGGTCCAGATCGTCCCGTTCGAGGAGCTGCTCGACGCCCCGGCCACCCGTGTGACGCTACGCGCCCCGCACCTCGACTCCTCGGACTTCGACGCCCTCGTCGACCGGATCGGACTGCACGGGGTGGGGTACGCCGTCGGCTGGACGGCGTGGCTCGACATCTCGCCCGAGGGCGTGAACAAGGCCAGCGCCCTGGAGATGCTGCGCGGCCGCCTCGACATCGACCCCGGCGCGACCGTCGCCATGGGCGACGGCGGGAACGACCTCGAGATGCTCGAGTGGGCCGCCCACGGGGTCGCCATGGGCAACGCCGGCCCGCACGTGCACGCCGTGGCCGACGCCGTCACCGGCGAGGTCCTGGAGGACGGCGCCGCCGTCGTCCTGCGGGCGCTGCTGGAGCGCTGAGCGGGCGTCACCCGCTCGCCGCGGCGTCGAGGATCACGCGCGCGAGGTCGTCGGGGCGCGTGAGCTGCGGCCAGTGCCCCGTCGGCAGATCGACGTGGTCGACCCTGAGGCGCGTGAACTCTCGCACCGGCTCCGCCCCCGATGCGATCCACCCCCGGAGCGTCTCGGTCGTGTACTCCGTCGCGACCGCGGTGACCGGGACGTCGTAGCGGCGCTCGTCGGAGAGCCGCTGGCGCTCGCGGACCACCCGGGCCGGGGAGGGGAGGGCCCGTTCGCGGAACCGGGCCAGCGCCTCGTCGTCGAGGTCGGTGAGGTCCTCCGGCCCGAAGGCGGACCAGTCCGGGAGCGGCACGTCGCCGTCCTCGGCGGGGAAGTCCTCGGCGAGGGTGCCGCCGTCACCGGTCGGGAAGCCGCCCACGTACACCGCCCGCGCCACCCGGTCCGGGCGCGCGTCCACCGCGGCGTGGCAGATGCCGCACCCGGCCGAGTGCCCGACGAGCAGCACCTTCGCGGGGCCGCACGCGTCGATCGCGGCGACGACGGCGTCGACGTGGTCCCGCAGCCCGACGCCCGAGCGGTCGGCGTCCTCGGACCCCATGCCCGGCAGGGTGAGCGGGTGGGCACGGTGGCCCGCCGCCTCGAGCGCGGGCACCACCCGCTCCCACGAGGAGGCGTCCAGCCACAGCCCGGGCACCAGGATGATGTCCACCGCGCACGTCCTTCCTCGCCGGGGGCAGGTGGACGGCACGGTAGCCGGGGCCGGGCGGGACGTCGACCGATCCGGCGCCGGGGTCAGGCGCGCGGGGCGGGCCCCACGGACGCGCGCCGCACGATCCGGGTGGGCACGCGCTGGAGGGCGGGGACCTCCGCGGCCGGGTCCTCGACCAGCCGGAGCAGGGTCGCCGCCGCGGTCTCGCCCATCGCGTAGTGGGGCAGCGCGACGCTGCTCAGGCCGGGCCGTAGCTCCTGGGCGAGGACGGCGAGGTCGTCGAACCCGACCACCGACAGGTCGGCGGGGATGCGCAGCCCGCGCGCGGCGGCGGCGCGGTAGACCCCCACGGCCATCTGGTCGGTGAAGGCGAAGATCGCCGTCGGGGGGTCGGGCCGGTCCAGCAGCACCCCGGCCGCGGCCTCGCCGCCCGTGGAGTCGGACTGCGCGCGCGCCACCAGGGCGTCCTCCACGGGGAGGCCCCGCTCGGCGAGCGCGTCCCGGTACCCGGCTGTCCGGCCCTCGGAGGCCGGGCTGTCGTTCCGGTCGAGGACGAACCCGATGCGCCGGTGGCCGTGCGAGGCGAGCTCCGCGACGGCGGCCCGGGCGCCGGCCTCCTCGTCGGGGACCACGGACGGCACGGCCCCCGCCTCGTCGCGCGCGTCGAGGAGGACGAGGGGGGTGCCGTTCGGGGGGACCGGGGCGGGCACCACGCGGTGGGACATCGTCGCCCAGAGCACGCCCCCCACCTGCTGCTGGCGCAGGACCGCCATCGCGCGCCGCTCGATGGCCGCGTCCCCGCCGGTGTTGACGACCATGAGCACGTGCCCGGCCTCCCACGCCGCGTCCTGCGCGCCCTGGATGAGCTGGCCCGCGTACGGGGTCGTCGCGATGACGTCGCTGATCAGCGCGAGGGTGCCCGACCGCCGGGTGCGGAGCCCGCGGGCGAGCGCGTTCGGGGCGTAGCCCAGCTCGTCGGCGGCGCGGCGCACCCGGTCACGGGTGCTCTCCTTCACCCGGGCCCCGTGGACGTCGTTGAGGACGGCCGAGACGGTGGACGGGGCCACGCCGGCCAGCCGGGCGACGTCGCTGATGCGGGCTCGAGGACTCACGCTCTCCTGCTCGTCGCGGGGCCGGGCGACCCGGTGGGGGCGGTGGGAGCACTCATCGTGCCGCAGCAGACCGCAGGACCGCCAGACCGCCGCCCGGCGCGGCCGAGACCGGGAGGGGGTCGCTCAGCGCGCCGACGAAGCGGCCGTCGGCACCGACGTTCTCCCAGGCGAAGAAGTGGTGCTCGCCGTCGTGCCGCAGGATCCGGCCCGCGTAGCGGCTGGCCACGTCGTCGCCGAGCAGGAACGGCCCGTCGGCGAGTGTGTAGGGGCCGGTCGGGGTCTCGGCCCGGAGGTAGTGCGTGCCGCCCTGGGGTGCGACGCCGCGCGCGGTGCGCGCCGCGCTCTGGTCGGCGGCGGTGGCGCAGAAGAGCACCTGCCAGGCGTCGCCGACGCTCACGAGCTGGGGGACCTCGAGGTGGTAGAAGTCGCCCGGCTCGGACAGGGGCGGCCCGGCCTCCCAGGTCACGAGGTCGGCGGAGGTGGCGTGCCCGACGACGCCGCGCCCGTCCACCGGGCCGTGCGGCACCCGGGCCGTGAGGAGCATGTGGTACAGGCCGGTGGCCTCGTCACGGAAGACCCACGGGTCGCGCCACGCCTGCTCGCGCACACCGGGGTGGAGCAGCTCGTACCAGCGCGGGTCGGCCTCGAGCACCACCCCCTGCCGTTCCCAGTGAACGAGGTCGGCGGAGCTGGCCAGGCCGACCCGCTGGACGCGTCCCTCCTCCGCGCGCGACACCCCGGTGTAGAACATCTGCCAGCGGTCGCCGTGCCGCACGACGCACCCGGTCCAGGTGGCGAGGTCGTCGAACTCCCCGGCCGGCCCGGCGCTCAGCGCGTCGGGCAGCACCCGCCAGGACACCAGGTCGCGGGAGACGGCGTGGCCCACCGTGGCGCGGTGGTGGCGCAGGTCCGGGTCGCCGAGCGAGCGCGGCGCCTGGAGGTAGAAGACGTGGACGTCCGGTCCGTCGACGGCGAACCAGAAGTCCCACAGCCACCTGTCGTCAAGTCGCAGTCCCAAGGATCAGCCCTTCAGTCCGGAGGAGGCCAGCGACTGGACGAACCAGCGCTGGAAGGCGAGGAACACCACGAGCACGGGCAGGACCATGAGCACGCCGAAGGCGAAGATCTGCCCCCAGTCGTAGGGCGGCTGGCCCTGGAACACGGCGATCGCGAGCGGCAGCGGTCGTCGCTGCGGCTGGTCGACCATCATGACCGGCCACAGGAACGACCCCCACGTGGTGAGGAAGGTCAGGATCGTCACGGTCGCGAAGACGGGCTTCGACATGGGCACGACGATCCGGAAGAACGTCCGCCACGTCCCCGCCCCGTCGATGCGGGCCGCCTCCTCGAGCTCGCGGGGCAGGCCCACGAAGAAGGAGTAGAAGAGGTAGATCGAGAAGGCGCTCGCCACGAACGGCAGAAACTGGATGTAGTACGTGTTGCGGTGGTCGTTGAGGAGGTAGAACAGCGGCACGGCGATCGCCTCGAACGGCAGGATCGTCAGCGCCACCACGGTCAGCAGCGCCGCGTCCCGCCCGCGCCAGCGCAGCCGGGCCAGGGCGTAGGCGGCCATGGAGTTCACCAGCAGGCCCGCCAGCACCACGACGGCCGTGACGAGCAGCGAGGTGAGGTAGAAGTCGCTGAAGTAGCCGGTGGCCGGGCTGGAGAAGCGGTCCAGCATCCCGGTGTAGTTGTCCAGCGACGCGTCCTTGGGGACGAAACCGGCGAGGCCGTCGATGACGTCGCCGGAGGGCTTGAGGCTGCCGACGACGAGGTAGGCCACCGGCGCGACGAAGACGAGCGCCAGCAGGGTCAGGGCGAGGTAGGTCAGGGTGGTGCGCAGCTGTCTCATGAGATCTCCCGGTCTTCGCGCAGCAGCCGGCGCTGGACGAGGGTGATCGCCAGCACGATGAGGAAGAACAGGACGGTGATCGCGGACGCGCGGCCCACGTTGTTGGCGTCGAAGGCGGTGGTGACGGCCTGGTACATCACCGTCGTGGTCGCCTGCTGCGGGCCACCCTGGGTCATGATGTAGATCTGGTCGAACAGCCGGAACGCGAGGATCGTCGTGACCATCACGACGAAGATGAGCGTGTTGCGCAGGCCGGGGAGCGTCACGTGCCGGAACTGGAGCCACCGGCCCGCGCGGTCGAGCGACGCCGCCTCGTACAGGTCCTTCGGGATGCCCTGGAGCCCCGCCAGGAGGATCACCATCTGCAGGCCCACGCCCTGCCAGATCGACATGATGATGATCGCCGGCAGCGCTGTGGCGGTGTCGCCCAGCCAGTCGTAGGGGCCGAGGTGCCCGAAGGAGACGGTGTCGAGGACGGCGTTGAGCATGCCCAGCTCACCGCGCGCGTAGATGACCTTCCACACCACGGCCACCAGGGCCATGGGGAAGACGACCGGCATGAAGAAGAAGGTTCGGAACACCGGCATGCCGCGCAGCGGGCGGTTGAGCAGCAGGGCCAGGGCGAGGGCCAGCGCCGTCTGGAGCGGGACCACGACGACGGCGAAGATCACGTTGTTCAGCAGGCCGCGGTAGAACTCTCCGCGGAAGTCCGGGTCGAGCAGGATCCGCCGGTACTGCTCCAGGCCCATCCAGTTCGGCGGGGTCGGCGAGTCGAGCCTGACGTTGTGCAGCGAGAGCCAGCCGGCCATCACGAAGGGGACGACGACGAACATGAGCAGCCCGGCCGCGGCCGGCAGGAACATCGCCCAGGCGGCGCGGTCGTCCCGGCGCAGCCTCCGGCGTCGGCGCGTCGGTGCCAGCGGTGGAGCCTGTTGTGGTGTCTGGGTGGTGGTGGTCATGACTGGTCCCCTCGAGAGCGGTGCCCGGGGCGCGCCGGCGGGCGGCGCGCCCCGGGCTCGTGGCGGTGCCGTCAGCTCTGGCCGTAACCGTCGTTGTCCTGGAAGTCGAGGTCGATGGTCCGTGCCGCCTGGTCGAGAAGCTCCTGGGCGTCACCGCCCTCGTACGCACCGAAGAACGCCTCGGAGAACTGCTGGCTGATCACCGGGTAGGCCGGGGTGATCGGCCGCGGCGTGGCCACGCAGTCGGTGGTCGGGGCGGCGTCGCCGCAGGTGCGTGCGAGGGACTCGGCGAAGATCGCCAGCGGCCCGTCGGCGCCGTACAGCGTCGAGGACTCGGTGACCGTGCGGGTGGCGGGCGGTGCGGCGTTGGCGTCCGTCATGGCGGCGACGGCGTCGTCCGAGGTCAGGAAGTCGAGGAAGCGGCCCGCAAGCTCGGGGTTGTCGCTCTCGGGGCTGACGCCCCAGGCCCACGAGCCCTGCCCGCTCTTGGGGCCGGACCCGAAGTCCGGGAGCGGCAGCACGACGAGGTCCTCGCCGAGCGCCTCCGAGTAGGGGTTGTAGACCCAGTGCCCCACCCAGCTCAGGGCGACGCGGCCGTCGACGAACGCGGCGTCGTCGGTGTTCGGGTCGATGAGGTCGCGCCAGCCGGCGAAGCGCTCGACCGCCTCGACGACGGCCGGGCTGTTGAGGTGCCCGTCGGCGGCGCCGTCGACGATGATCTGCTCACCGGCGGACCAGGCGACGGGGAGGAAGCCGTACGTGGGCCACTCCGCGCCGTAGTTCTCCTTGATGTCGAGTACCTTGCCGTCGTCGTCCTTCGCGGCGAGCGCCTGGAGCGCGGCCTCGAACTCCTCGGCGGTCCAGGCGTCGTCCAGGCCGGTGGGGTACTCCACCCCGGCGGCGTCGAGGAGGGCCTTGTTGCCGTAGACGCCCAGGGAGGCGTCGAACTGGGAGACGCCGTAGAGCTCGCCGTCGGCGGGGTTGGTGTTCTGCGCGAGCACGGAGTCCGTCTGGTTCTCCACGGTCTCGGCGGAGACGACGTCGCCCAGCGGGGCGAGCTTCCCGGCGTAGGCCAGCGAGGCCATCATCGGTCCGTCGAACTCCAGGACGTCCGGCAGATCCTCGGGGGAGGTCGTCGTCACGGTGGAGGTGTAGTCGGCCTCGGGGACGAACTGGAGACTCACCGTGCCCTCACCGAGGGCGTTGAACTCGTCGATCGCCTGCTGCAGCGCCTCGACCTCCGCCTCCTGGCCCTGGTGGGCCCAGACGGTGATCTCGTCCGCGGCCGCACCGCCGCTGTCGCCGCTGTCCCCGCCGGCGTCGCTGCACGCCGTGAGCACGAGAAGAGGCGCGGCCAGGGCCGCCGCGATGATTCTGCTGCGCATGTTGGTTCCTCCACGTCGAGTTGCCGAATCGATTCGGCAAACTCTGGCACCGGAGCTTCGGACCTGTCAAAGGGGTCGCCCGGCAGGGGCCGTCGGCAGGGCCGGTCCGGTCGAGGCGCCGCCGCCTCCGGGCCATGGCCTGGTGCGCTCCGAGGCGTCGGGCCGGCCCGAGGTCGTCGACGGCCGTCACGTCGATGCAACGACGTGCAAACGTTGCAGGATCGTTACCGTCAGCGCCCCCCGATATGTTGAATCTCACGCCGCGGAGGTCTTGAGTGGGGTGTGGGAGCGCCCGAGCGCTCGTGACGATGAGGTGACGAGGAGTACTTCAGTGACGATGACGAACCGACGCCGGATGACGGCGAGCCTGGCTGGCGCTGCTGCGCTCGCCCTGACCCTGGCCGCGTGCGGCGGCGCCGACGACCTCGGCGGCGGTGGCGGCGGTGGTGGCGGCGGCGACAGCACCGCCGGCGGGACCGACTGCTCCGCGTTCGAGGAGTACGGCACGTTCGAGGGGGAGAGCGTCGACATCTTCTCCTCCATCCGCGAGGTCGAGGCCGACCAGCTCCAGGACTCCTTCGCCGAGTTCAGCGAGTGCACGGGCATCGAGGTCGTGCACAACGGCTCCGGCGAGTTCGAGCAGCAGCTCGTGGTGCAGGCCGAGGGCGGCAACGCCCCGGACCTCGCGATCATCCCGCAGCCGGGTCTCCTCCAGCGCATGGTGCGTGACGGCTACGTCAAGGCCCCGGCCGAGTCGGTCGTCGCCAACGTGGACGAGGGCTGGTCCGAGGACTGGAAGGGCTACGGCACCGTGGACGGCGAGTTCTACGCCGCCCCGCTCATGGCGTCGGTGAAGTCCTTCGTCTGGTACTCCCCGAAGGCGTTCGAGGACAACGGCTACGAGGTCCCCACCACGTGGGACGAGCTGATGACCCTCACGCAGACCATCGCCGACGAGCAGGGCTCCGAAACCGTCAAGCCCTGGTGCGCCGGCATCGAGTCCGGCGGCGCGACCGGCTGGCCGGCCACCGACTTCATCGAAGACGTGGTCCTGCGCACCGGCGGCGGCGACGTCTACGACCAGTGGGTGGGCCACGAGATCCCGTTCAACGACCCGCAGATCGTCGAGGCCGTGGACATGGCCGGCGCGATCCTCAAGAACGAGGACTACGTCAACGGTGGCATCGGCGACTCCCGCTCGATCGCCACGACGTCCTTCAACGACGGTGGCCTGCCGATCCTCGACGGTGAGTGCTTCATGTACCGCATGGCCTCCTTCTACGAGGCGCAGTGGCCCGAGGGCACGGAGGTCGGCCCCGACGGTGACGTCTTCGCGTTCTACCTGCCGGGCGAGACGGCGGACGAGACCCCGCTTCTGGTGGCCGGCGAGTTCGTCGCCAAGTTCAACGAGAGCGAGGCCATCGACGCCGTCCAGACGTTCATGGCGTCCTCCGAGTGGGCGAACACCCGCGTCGAGATCGGCGGCGTGACGTCCGCGAACAAGGGCGTCGACCCCGAGCTCGCCTCGTCCGACGTGCTCCGCCTGGCGATCGAGCTGCTCCAGCAGGAGGACGCCGTCGCCCGCTTCGACGGCTCGGACCTCATGCCTTCCGAGGTCGGCGCCGGGGCGTTCTGGACCGGCATGGTCGACTGGATCAACGGCGCGGAGACCTCCGCGGTGCTCGACCAGATCGAGGCCGCCTGGCCGGCCAGCTGATCTGACCGTACGACGGGGGCACGGCTCACGCCGTGCCCCCGTCTTGGCATCAAGGGAGGTACCAGGGGTGGACTTCTTCCTCTACTCCAAGTTCGGGCAGATGATCTTCGCCGTCATCGTGCTCGCGGTGGTCGTCGGGATCATTCTTTTCCTCGCGAGCCTGGCGGACCGGTTCGCCGGCCGCTCGCGCACGCTCTGGATGGTGCTCTGCTTCGGCGGCCCGGCCGCGTTCCTGCTGACGCTGGGGCTCATCTACCCCGCGATCCGCACGACGGTCATGTCGTTCATGGACCGCACCAGCCAGAACTGGGTCGGCTGGGCCAACTACGAGTGGGTCTTCACGAACCCCGACTCGCTGCAGTCGTTCATCAACACCTTCTGGTGGGTGGTGCTCGTGCCCACCGTGTCGACCACCGTGGGGCTGCTGTACGCGATCCTCGTCGACAAGGCGCGCTTCGAGAAGATCGCCAAGACGCTGCTGTTCGTGCCGATGGCCATCTCGTTCGTCGGCGCGGGGATCATCTGGAAGTTCGTCTACGAGTACCGCGGCGCCGCCCAGGACCAGATCGGCCTGCTGAACGCGATCATCGTCGGCCTCGGGTTCGAGCCGCTGCGCTTCCTCCAGGACGCGCCGTGGAACACGTTCTTCCTCATCATCGTGATGATCTGGATCCAGGCCGGCTTCGCCATGGTGCTGCTCTCGGCGGCGATCAAGGCGATCCCGGACGACATCGTCGAGGCCGCCCGCCTCGACGGCGTCAACGCCTGGCAGATGTTCCGCAACATCACGGTGCCGAGCATCCGGCCCACGCTGGTCGTGGTGGTCACCACCATCACCATCGCGACGCTGAAGATCTTCGACATCCCGCGGGCCATGACCGGCGCCCGGTTCGACACCCAGGTGCTGGCGAACATGATGTACGACCAGTCCTTCACGTTCGGCAACACCGGCACCGGCTCGGCGCTCGCCGTCGTCATCTTCCTGCTGGTGATCCCGATCGTCGTGTTCAACGTGCGTCAGATGATCAAGAACCGGGAGGTGCGAGGAGCATGAGCGGAACCACGCCGGCCAACCCGGCCGTCGCCGTCGAGGGCCGTTCCCGCACCCTGCCGGACCCGATGGGCTCGGCCGAGCCGCGGCTCGGCGGCCCGGCCAGGGCGAGGCAGATGCTCAGCTCGCGCGTGGGCTCCGCCGTCGCCATCGTCATCGCCCTGCTGTGGACGGTTCCGATCGTCGGCATGCTGGTCAGCTCCGTGCGGCCCGAGGGGGACATCCGCACCTCGGGCTGGTGGACGTTCTTCGCGAACCCCGCCTTCACGACCGCGAACTACCAGGAGGTGCTGTTCGGGCGAGCCTCCTCCGGGCAGCTGTCGACGTTCTTCGTCAACTCGCTGGTGATCACCGTGCCGGGCACCCTCATCCCGCTGGTCGCGGCGACCATGGCGGCGTACGCGTTCTCCGTGCTGAAGTGGCGCGGGCGGGACACCGTCTTCGTCATCGTCTTCGCCCTGCAGATCGTGCCGCTGCAGATGGCGCTGATCCCGCTGCTGCGGATCTTCGCCGGCTCGGCGGCGCTCGAGGCGTTCCCGTACCTCGCCGTGTGGGTGGCGCACGCGTGCTTCGCCATGCCGCTGGCCACGTTCCTCCTGCACAACTTCATGGCGGAGGTGCCGCGCGAGCTGATCGAGGCGGCGCGGGTGGACGGTGCCGGGCACGTGACCGTGTTCCTGAAGGTCATGCTCCCGCTGCTCGTCCCGGCGATCGCCAGCTTCGCGATCTTCCAGTTCCTGTGGGTGTGGAACGACCTGCTGGTCGGCCTGACCTTCACCGGCGGGAACAACGCGGTCCAGCCGCTGACCGCGCGCCTGGCGGAGATGGCCGGCTCCCGCGGGCAGGACTGGCACCTGCTCACCTCCGGGGCGTTCGTGTCGATCATCGTGCCGCTGATCGTGTTCCTGGCCCTGCAGAAGTACTTCGTGCGCGGCCTCCTCGCGGGGTCCGTCAAGGGCTGAGCCGGGACCCCGGGGCCCGTCCGACCTTCGTGGTCGGGCGGGCCCTCGGCCTGCTCACGGCGATGTCTCCTGCCGGGAACGGCGGCCTCTTCCCGGGGACGGCGCTCGTCCCGGTGCCGGCGCGCTCCGTCGTCGTCCGTCAGCCGGCAGCGGGCGGGGCGATCTCCACACGGACGTGCGCGTCCACCGTCAGGAAGACGCCGAGCGCCGTCGCCTCGGCGACGACGTCGTCGTCGTGGCCCCGCGGCAACGCGGACCTCGGGCGGACCGTCAGTATGAAGCCGTCCCCTCACCGCCGCAGCGTCCAGGCGGCGCGGACGGCCGCGTCGACCGGCGTGCCGACCGCCCCGCCCGGGCCGCCCTGCGGCAGGTCGAGCAGCTCGCCCCTGCGGTCCGACGAAGGTGCTCGAGCAGCTCCGGCACCGGGATCGCTGCCCTCGCGAGCAGCTGCTGGCGCTGCAGGGTGGAGCGGCCCAGCACCTGGTTGCTGAGCGTCGCGGAGGCACCGGCCGGCACCCAGACAGTGTGTCAGCCGGGACCGGCGGCCCTTGCCCGGCCCCCTCGTGCGCGGGATGCTCGGCGTGGCGGAACGCGACGTCGCGGGCGCCCGGGACGCGGCGGGCCCGAGCCGCGGGGACGGGAGTGACGATGGAGATCGTCGAGGGAACGCTGACCGGTGGACTGCCGTACCTGGCGTTCGGCGGGGGACCGGCGCTCGTCGTGCTGGCCGGCCTGGAGGCCGAGAACGCCAACCCCACCGGGGCGACCCGTGCCCAGGAGCTGCGCGGCCTGCGCGGGTACGCGCAGCACTTCCGGGTGCACGTGGTGCGGCGCCCGCCCGGCCTGACTGCCGGTGTCACCATGGCGGGCCTGGCGGACCTGCACGCCCGGGCGCTCGCGGACCGGTTCGGCGAGCCCGTCGACGTGCTCGGCTCCTCCACCGGCGGTTCGGTCGCGTTGCAGCTGGCGGTCGACCATCCGGACGCAGTGCGCCGGCTCGTGCTGCAGTCGGCGGCGTGCCGCCTCTCCGACCGTGGACGCGCCGCCCAGCGGCGTCTCGCGGAGCACGCCGCGGCGGGCGAGTACGCGCGGGGCGTCGCGGAGCTCGCACCGGTGATGACGGCGACGGCGGCGGGCGCCCTCGTCATGGGTGCCGTCCTCCGGCTCGCCGGGCGCTCCATGGTGCCGGCGGACCCGACCGACCTGCTCAGGACCATCGACGCCGAGGACGCGTTCGACGTGTGCGACCGGCTCGGCGCCGTCCGCGCCCCGACGCTCGTGGTCGCCGGGGCCCGCGACGGCTTCTACAGCCCCGAACTGTTCCGCCGCACGGCGGCCGGCATCCCGGGCGGCCGGCTGCGGCTGTACCCGCGCATGGGGCACGTCGGCCCGTTCATGAGCGGTCGCGTCCGCGCCGACGTCCTGCGGTTCCTCGCGGGCGAACCCGTGGGAGCCGTGGCTCCCGCGGTCCGCGGGACGTGGGCCGGCTGACGTTCACGCACGGAGGAGCCGCCCCGCGGGGGAACGGGGCGGCTCCTGCTCGTCACCGCCGCCCACGGGCGGCGGGGGCACTCACCGGCCGGCGGGGCCGGACGGGCTGAGCTGGGCGACGGCGTCGGCCGGGTCCAGGGAGGCGCCGCGGTTGTACGGCAGCTTGGACAGCGCCGCGCCCATGGCGCACGTGTTGGTCAGCGCGGCCGCCGTGAGCCCGCCGCCGAGGGCGGCGGCGAGCCACTTGGCCCCGGGGACGCGGGTGCTGGCCAGGATGCTGGTGAGCACGACCGATCCGGCGACGAGGCGAACCTGCCGCTCGAGGTCCCACCTGCTCCGCCCCCGGTTCACCTCCCCGCCGGCGGACTGCCAGGCCTGCATGCCGCCCTCGAGAAGGTGGAGGTTCGGCAGCCCGGCGGCGGCCAGCGCCTCGCGGGCCTGGCTCGCACGCTGCCCCGAGCGGCAGATCAGGACGACGTCCTCGTCCAGACGCCGGGCGATCTCCTCCCGGTGCTCCCGGAGGGTGTCCAGCGGCACGTTGTACGCCCCGGGGATGTGGACCGTCTCGAACTCGGCGGGGGTGCGGACGTCGATGAGCCGGGGCGGCGTCGCGGAGCCCAGCCGCTCGGCCAGCGTCTGCGGGTCGAGCACGGCCGAGCGGGCGGGGGTCGTCATGTCGGTGTTGAGCGCTGTCACGAATCCGTTTCCTGAGCTGGGGGACAAGACGGCGCCGTCCGGCGCCTGCCGGTCCCACGATACCCGAGGGGGTATTCGGCGCAACGTGACGTCCCCCTCGTGGCACCCCGGCCCACCTCGGTCAGGGGAGGAGCAGCACCTTGCCGAACACGGCCCCGGAGTCGAGAAGCTCGTGAGCCCGGGCCGCCTCGGCGAGCGGGAGCCGTTCGGCGACCACGGGGCGCAGGCGTCCGTCGTCGAGCAGGGGCCAGGCGCGCCCGCGGACGTCCGCGACGATCGCCGCCTTCTCCGCGAGCGGCCGGGCGCGCAGCGTGGTGGCGTGCACGCTGGCCCGCTTCGTCATGAGCCGGCCGAGGTCGATCTCGCCCTTGCGACCCTTCTGCGTGCCGATGACCACGAGCCGGCCGCCGGTCGCGAGGCTGCGCACGTTCTGGTCCAGACCGCCGGCACCCAGGACGTCGAGGATGACGTCGACGCCCCTCCCGTCCGTCGCCTCCTCCACGGCGGCGACGACGTCCTGCG
Organism: Georgenia daeguensis; assembly: GCF_039537705.1. Taxonomy (NCBI): domain Bacteria; kingdom Bacillati; phylum Actinomycetota; class Actinomycetes; order Allobogoriellales; family Allobogoriellaceae; genus Georgenia; species Georgenia daeguensis. Next base: position 63,264 of record NZ_BAABBA010000015.1, on the reverse strand, counting down.
CGCGGTGGTCGATGGCGACGTCGGCACCGAGCTCCCGGCACCGCGCCGCCCGATCCGGCCCGCCGGCCGTCGTCAGCACCCGGGCCCCGACGGCGGAGGCGAGCTGGATCGCCGCCGACCCGACGCCGCCGGAGCCGCCGTGGATCAGCACCGTCTCGCCCTCGCGCAGCCCGCCGGTGCCGACCAGGTTCGACCACGCGGTGCACACGGCCTCGGGGAGCGCGGCGGCGTCGACGAGATCCATGCCGGCGGGTGCCGGGAGCAGCTGACCGGCCGGCACGGCGACCAGCTCGGCGTAGCCGCCGCCAGCGAGCAGGGCGCACACCTCGTCGCCCTCGGCCCAGCCGGTGACGCCGCCGCCGACGGCGGCGACCGTGCCGGAGACCTCGAGGCCGAGCAGCTCGCTGGCACCCGGCGGGGGCGGGTAGTGCCCGGCGCGCTGGAGCAGGTCAGCCCGGTTCACGCCGGCGGCGGACACTCGCACCAGCACCTCGCCGGGGCCCGGTCGGGGGTCGGGGACGTCGCTGAGCAGCAGGTCTGAGTCGTCGGTGATTGTGATGGCGCGCATGGCCCCATCGTGCCGGACGCGGTGGGAGGGGCGGAGCCCGGGGCTGACCGGCAGGCCCTGCGCCGGGCCTGCCGTCCGGCTCGCCTACACTGGTGGGCGCCGTCGGCTGCCCTGTGGACGCCGGGGCAGGGAGGGCTGACAGAGCGGCCGAATGTGACGGTCTTGAAAACCGTTGTGGGGCGACCCACCAAGGGTTCGAATCCCTTGCCCTCCGCCGTCCGGCCCGTTTTGGCCCGTGAGCCGGTGGCCGGGTAACCTGTTCGGTGACCTGGAGACGTCGCATAGTCTGGTCTAGTGCGCATCCCTGCTAAGGATGTGACGGGGTAACCCGTCCGTGGGTTCAAATCCCACCGTCTCCGCTCGTGTGACGTCGCAGGACGTCAGGAAGAAGCCCGGTCCCTCAGCTCGAGGGGCCGGGCTTCTTCCGCGCTGGCACGGACGGCGATGTCCGGAGCGCGGTCATGCTGTCGGGCGTGGCGACGAGTGCTCACATGATCCCGGTGCCCAGGCTGATGATGTTGCCGTCGGGATCGTCGAACCACACGCCGCGCCCGTCGCCGAACGTCGCGACATCGCCGTCCCACTCGATGCCCTCCATCTCGAAGGTCTGGAACTTCACGCCCTTGTCGCGAAGGCTCTGGACCTCTGTGTCGAAGTCGGCCTGCGGAGTCTCGAAGGCCATGGCCGTGGCCTTGTTGGTCCCCGCGTAGGACGACTCGTACACGAGGAACTGCCCGGACCCGGCGGTGTACATGATCCCGCCGACCTCCTCCCTCCCGGGCGCGAAGCCGAGCGTGCCCTCGTAGAAGGACCGCGCGGCGGAGAGGTCCTTGACGGCGAGGGCGGGAACCGGGCTGTAGGCGGAGAGCATGGCGGCCTCCCGTGCGGGTCGGGCGACCATCGACCGACCGGCGACTCGACGCTAGATCTGGTGCCGTGCCCGGTCAAGGCTCCGGTGCCGTGCGGGAGCGAGTTCATCCCCCGTCGCGGCCGAGATCATCCTGGCGTCCCACAGCGTGCCCCGGCCGTCTGCGCGTCCCGGCCGTGACCGCGACGTGCGCCAGGGTGACCGGGGTGCCGGCACGCAGCGTCGCGGGGATCTCGGCGACGGCCTCGACGTGCTCCACGAGCGCCCGGAGCGCCTCGTCGTCGGCGCCGCCGGAGATCTCGACGTCGTAGCTGATCCCCGTGGAGCGGGCCGGCTCGCCGGCGAAGCCGCCGTCGACCCGCACCACCACGCGCTCGAGGGCGATCCCGCGCGCGGCCGCCTCCCGGAAGAGGTCGTTGGACACGCAGCCGGCTACGGCGAGGTGCAGCAGCTCGCCGCCGCTGAACCCCCTGCCTCCACCGCCGGCCTCCGGCGGCCGGTCGACCACCACGGTGTGCGGACCGGCGCTGCCCAGGGCGGTGACCTGCCCGTCGACGTTGCGCACCTCGACCTCGAACCCCATCGTCGTCACCTCTTCCGGCGGACGCGGACCTGCGTGCTCCGAGCGTGGCACGGACCGGGGCGGGACGGTGCGGGACCGGGGCGGCAGGTGAGTGCTGGTGCGTCCTCCGGTGACGCGGCTCACCGTCCCCGCGTTTGGACCGCCGCGCCCGGCGCGCTAGAGTCTTCTTCGGCCCACAAGGCCACGCGCCCGTAGCTCAATGGATAGAGCATCTGACTACGGATCAGAAGGTTGGGGGTTCGAGTCCCTTCGGGCGCACAGAGAGAGGCCCGGAACCGCAACGGTTCCGGGCCTTCTTCGTTCCCCGCCACCGCCAGGTGCACACGTGCGCGCTCGGGCGGCGGACGCACGAGTGGAGTCTCCGCCGGTGTGGGCTCCGGGGCCCGCTCGCGCCTCGGTGCGGCCAGTCGTCCGCCGAGGGTCCTCGAGAAATAGGGCTGTGGCACCGACCGTGCCTATAGTGGTTGAGCATTCAATTACCGGCGTGGATGGTCGCCGGCACGAGAAAGGAAGTACAGACGTGGTCGTTTACAACGAGCTCATCGCCATCACGGCGGGAGCAGGGTTGCTCGGCTTTGCGAAGTTCCTCTCGCATCTGACCCGCAAGGAGCGGATCAACAGCGAGGGGTGGGCGGCGTTCTTCGGAGTTGCTGGTCTGCTCCTGTTCGTCCTGGGGCTGCACACCACGGTGACCTGGCCTTACGGCGGTGACGGGTTCGAGTACGCCAACCTCGCCTTCGGTCAGCCGGCCGCAGGCTTCGGCGCGCTGCTGCTCGGGGCCTCGGTGTACCTGTGGCGTCACCGGTCGCTCTATGACGGTGACATCGACGCCGCGAACGCCAGGACGCTGGACTCTCTCCGGCCCACAGGCATCTTTGTCGGCGTGCTCGGCCTGGGGATGGCCGTCCTCGCGGTGTCGTTCGTCCGCTACCAGCTCGGTGCGGCCCCGCCGGAGGAGCCGATCACCGGCCGTTTCGGCCACCTGCCGCTCCTGGAGGCGCTGTTCCTCGGTGGCCTGTGGGGCGTCGTCGCCGTGGGCGCGCTGCTCTTCGCCGTCGCGCTCTGGACGGACCGTCCGGGCCTCCTGCGGTGGGCGGTTCGGGCCTGGGCCGTCGGCGGGCTCGCGTTCGCACTCTTCGGCGCGATGAACTACTACACGCACATCGGTATGTACTACAACATCGCCCACGGCACGATGATCAAGTGGTAGCCGCGTCCTGAGGCGGCCGCGTCCCGGACGCGCACGAGGCCCTGACCGGCGGTCGCCGGTCAGGGCCTCGTCCGTGCCTAGGCGGTGATCTGCAGCTCCGACAGCGCGTCGGTGAGCAGTGCGACGAGCGCGTCCAGCTGCACGTCGGTCGACGAGGACATCTCCTCGTCCGACCCGTCGAGCGCCCGCGCGGCGAGCCCCGCCTTGCTGTCGATCAGCTCCGCGATCCGGGCGTCGAGGGTCTGGGCCGCGATGATCCGCCACGCGGTGACGGGCTCCGCCTGACCGATGCGGTGGATGCGGTCGATCGCCTGGGTCTGCTCCGCGTCGGTCCACGAAAGCTCCGCGAGGACCATGTTGGACGCCGCCTGCAGGTTGAGTCCCACGCCGGCGGCGGTGAGCGAGCACACCGCGACGGCGACCTCGGGATCGTTGGTGAACGCGTCAATGGCCTTCTGGCGTGCCGTCGACGACTGGTCGCCACGGATCGACACGAACCGGATGCCGCGCCCGGCGAAGACCTCCTCGGCCGCGTCCATCACGTCGACGTGCTTGGCGAAGAAGACCACCTTGCCGACGCTGCGCACCAGCTGTGCGGCGTAGTCCGCCGCGGGCCCTGCCTTCGCCTGGCCGATGCGCCGCATCATGCTGAAGACGTTCTCGTCGGACTTTTTCGTGGCCTTGGCCGCGAGCTCCCGCCGGGCGACCTGACGCGCGAGCTCGAGGTCGATGCCCGCGGGGACGTCGGGACCGCGGGCCTCGAGCGCCCGCTCGTAGTACGACACGAGGCGGCGGGCGAGCGCCTGCTCGGACGCCCGGATCGAGCTGGCGGCGGCGTCGTCGAGCTCGACGGGCAGGTCGGCGACGCGGCGGGCCGGGATGTCCGCCGCCACGTCGATCTTGCGCCGCCGGACGATCCCCCGCTCGACGACGCTGGAGCGTGCCGCCGGGTAGAAGGCGTGGTCCGCGGGAGTCAGGCCGGTCTCCTCGAGCGCCTCCATGAGCTCGCCGAGCGGCCGCTTGTCGTCGATCCAGCCGAGGAACTGCCAGATCGCGCGGAAGTCCTCGATGTCGTTGATCAGCGGCGTCCCCGTCAGGGCCACCATCAGCGGGTTGCCCGTGCGGAATCGGATCCGGTCGGCGATCTGCAGCACGTGCTGGGAGCGCTGCGACTTCTTGTTCTTGATGTAGTGCGCCTCGTCGACCACCATGCCGCGGAAACCGAGCTCGCCGATCCACCCCACGTGCCGGTCGAGCACCTCGTAGTTGACGATGACGATGTCGGCGAAGGCGTCGACGGTGTCACCGTCGCCGTGGATCACGGTCGGGCGGCGGTGCGGTGTCCACAGGCCCACCTCGCGCGCCCAGTTCGTCTTGACGACGTTGGGCACGACGACGAGCAGCGGGTAGGCGTTCGCAGCCTGCGCGGCGAGCAGCGCCTGGGCGGTCTTGCCCAGGCCGGGCTCGTCGGCGAGCAGGAAGGTCCGGTGCCCCGCCGCCGCGGCGGCGACCACCCGGGCCTGGTGGGGCATCAGCTCGAGCCCGCCCGCCACGCGGACCGACGACGGCTCGGGCAGGTCCATGCAGGACGAGTCCCCGCCCATCTCGAACGACTTGAACAGCGGCCCGAGCAGCTCCCAGCCGGCGAGGCGGCGCGGCCGCGCCTGCCGCTTCGCGACGGAGGAGTAGTCGGGTGCGAGGAAGGGGTTGGCGAGCTGGCGCGACACGACCGACTGCGGCACCACCTGGCGAGGGGAGGGGCCGGACGCGGCCACAGGCTCGGGCGGCTCGACCTCGTCCGGGGCGACCTCCACGCCCGCCGCGTGCAGCAGCTCCCGCCGGAGCGACCTGGCGGCGTCGGAGATGACGGCGTCGTCGTCCAGCAGCGCGAGCAAGGAGGTGTTGCGGGCCGCAGTCTTGGCGAGGATGACCGCGATGCCGTCGAGGCGCTTGAGCTGCTCCCCGCGGCGAGCCTCACCGATGGACGTGTCCGCCTTCAGGCGGGCACGCTCCTCGCGGACGAGCAGCGCGACGACCTGGAACTTCGTCTTCACCGAAGGCACCACGCGGCCGCGCTGGACGGCGGCCTCGACGTCGCGCACGACCTGGGCCAGCACGGGCATGATGCCGTCGTTGTCGCGGGGGCGGGTGCGAGCTCGCCGCTGGTCGCGGGGGGCTGAACGGCGCGCGCCGGGCTGGCGCTGGGCTCCTCGAGCCACGGGGTCCTCCTCTTGCGCTCCCGTCCGGTCACCGTGGCGGTGACGATCCGCACACGGCCCCGGGGCCGGGACGATGGACTCGGACGGGCGGCCTGGACTGCCCGTCCGGGAGGTGAGCCGGCCCCACGGATCCACGAAGAGATCGACGCGTCGGACGGAAGCGGCCCGCTCACCCTGCAACTCCGGCCCACCGTACGCGGGCCGGCCACCGACGCCGGAGCACGTCGTCGTCGCGAGCGGGCCCGGCAGGTAGCGGTGAGTCCCCATCCTAACGCCTGTCCCCGGCAGGTGGCGGGGCGGGTCCTGCCGTCCCGCCACCCACCGTGGCCGTGCCCTCAGGGCATCAGCTTCTCCATGTCGACCGGCTCGGTGACCAGGCCGTACTCCAGCGAGAGGTCCGCCAGCTCCTGCATGGCCTCCTCGTCCATCTGTGCGCCGAAGTCCTCGATGAGCACCTTCTGCGCCAGGGCGTCGTCCATCTCGAGGAACGTCGTCAGGGTCTCGCGGACCTTGTCGGGGTTCTCCTGGGCGAAGGCCGTCACCTCGTCGACGGCCGCGACGAACTCGTCGACCATCTCCGGGTCCTGCTCCGCCAGGGTGCCCGCGGTGATGACCGACATGGTCGGCACTCCCGGCATGGTCTCCTGGTAGTTGTAGGAGATCAGCTCGTTGCCGCCGTCCTTGAGGATCGTCTGGAACGGCTCGGGCACCCAGGCCGCGTCGATGTTCCCGGCCGACAGCGCCGCCGGCATGTCCGGGAACCCCAGCTCGACGAACTCGACGCCGTTCGGGTCCCCGCCGTCGTCGCTGACGATCTTCTTGATCGACACCTCGCCCATGGTGCGCAGGGTGTTGACCGCGACGGTCTTGCCCTCGAGGTCCTTGGGGGACGCGATGCCCGAGTCCGCCGACGCCCACACCGAGGTGATGTCGTCACCCTCCTTGAGGGAGTGGGAGTAGCCGGTGATCAGCCGGACGTCGAGGCCCTCGCCCTGGGCCAGCATGATGCTCAGCGGGTTGCTGATCGCGAACTGCATCTGACCGGAGACGACGGCGGGGAGCAGGGCCGCGCCGCCCTGGCCGGTCTCGAGGGTCACGTCGAAGCCATGGTCCTCGAAGATGCCCTCGTCGATGCCGAGCTGCAGCGCCGCGCTCGGCACGATGGGGAGCACGCCCATCGTGATCGGCGTCAGCTCGCCGCCGCCACCGGTGGCGCCGCCCGTGGCCGGGGCTGCGCCGTCGTCGGTCGTGCCCCCGCCCGAGCAGGCGGACAGGGTGAGGAGCGCCGCTGCCGTGAGGGTGACACACATCCTTGTGCGCATTGCTGGTCCCTTCGTGTGTTCCCGCGTGCGGGATCTGGGGCCGGCCTAGCCGGCGGGGGTGGTCGCGCCGGCCGTCGGCCGGACGATCCGTTGGAGAAGCTCGCGGAGCGTGTCGCGCTCCGCGGCATGGAGGCCCCCGAGGACCTCGTCGAGCGAGCCGTCCACCTGCTGGCGGGCCCGCCGGTAGAGCGTGCGGCCTGCGGTCGTCAGCACGACCGTCCGCTGGCGCCGGTCCTGGGGGTTGGGCCGGCGCTCCACCAGGCCGCGCCCCTCGAGAGAGTCGACGAGGGCGACGATCTGGCTGGGGTCGAGACGCAGCTCGTCCGCGAGCTCACGCTGGCTGATCCCGCCACGCAGCTCGAGGACGTCCAGCACGGAGTACGTCCTGTGGTTCAGGTCCATCGGCCGGAGCCCGGCGTTGGCGGCCAGGACGCCGCGCGCGCTGGCGAGAGAGAGCAGCAGGCCGATGTTGTCCCGCGGCTGCTCGCCGACCGGCCCCTGGTTCTCGCTCACCCCGCAGACACTAGGAACAACCGTTGTCGATGTCAATGATCGAGGATGTCCACGGAATTGCGGGTCTCGCGCGTCCGCTTGCGGCGGCGTCGGGACCTGTTCCGACGTCGTGCCCGAGCCCTAAGGTCGGACGAGCGAGCACGACGGCGTGGTCAAGGACCGGAGGCCCTTATGGTGCGCAAGCCCACCCTCGTCGCGGGCGTCGACTCCTCGACGCAGTCCTGCACCGTCGTGGTCCGCGACGCGGGGACCGGGGCGCTGCGCCGCACCGGCCGGGCGTCGCACCCGGACGGCACCGAGGTCGACCCCGAGGTCTGGTGGGACGCGCTCCAGGCCGCGGTCGCGGCGGCGGGCGGGCTCGACGACGTCGCCGCGGTCTCGGTCGCCGGACAGCAGCACGGCATGGTGGTCCTCGACGCCGACGGCGAGGTGATCCGCCCCGCCCTGCTGTGGAACGACACCCGCAGCGCCCGTGCGGCCGAGGACCTGATCGCCGAGCTCGAGCCGGGCGACGCCCACCGGCCCGGCCCCACCGCGGCGGACCGGGGCGGAGGGTCCGGCCGGGCGGCGGGCCGGACCGCCGGCGCCGGCCGTGCACCGGACCGCGCGGTGGACCTCGCGGCCGGCCGGGCCGCGTGGGCGGCGGCCACCGGCTCGGTGCCGGTGGCGTCCTTCACCGTCACGAAGCTGCGGTGGCTCGCTGACCACGAGCCCGGGAACGCCGCCCGCGTGGCCGCGGTCGCCCTGCCGCACGACTGGCTCACCTGGCGGCTAGCGGGGTCGCCGGGCCTCGACCGGCTCGTCACGGACCGGTCCGAGGCCTCGGGCACGGGGTACTTCGACACGGCTCGCGGCACCTACCGCCGCGACCTGCTCGGCCTGGCGCTGCGCCGCGACGACGCCGCCAGGATCGTCCTGCCCCGCGTGCTGAGGGCGGGCGAGGCCGCGGGCACCGGCGACCCGGGCCTCGGGCTGGGGCACCTCGTGCTGGGGCCCGGCGCCGGCGACAACGCGGCCGCCGCGCTCGGCCTCGGCATGGGCCCGGGCGACGTCGCGATCTCGATCGGAACCTCCGGCGTCGTCTCCGCCGTCTCCCCGCACCCGGTGGCGGACGACTCCGGGATGGTCGCCGGCTTCGCCGACGCCACCGGCGCCTTTCTCCCCATGGCGGTCACGCTCAACGCGTCCCGCGTCCTCGACGTGGTGGGCAGGCTCCTCGGCGTCGACCATGGCGAGCTGTCCGCCCTCGCGCTCGCCGCCGCCCCGGGGGCGGCCGGCCTGACCCTGGTGCCCTACCTCGAGGGTGAGCGGACCCCGAACCTGCCGGGCGCCACCGGCTCGCTCCTCGGCCTCACGCTCGCCTCGGCGACGCGGGAGAACCTCGCCCGCGCGGCCGTCGAGGCGGTGCTGTGCGGGCTGGCCGACGGGCTGGCCGCGCTGGAGGACGTCGGGGCACCGGTGGAGCGGGTCCGGGTCATCGGCGGAGGGGCGCGGTCCGAGGCGGTGCGCCGCATCGCGCCGACCGTCCTCGGCCGGCCCGTGCAGGTACCGGAACCGGGGGAGTACGCCGCCGACGGCGCGGCCCGCCAGGCCGCCTGGGCGCTCGCCGGCACGGTCGACCCGCCGTCGTGGAGGCCGGCACCCTCGCGCACCTACGACGGCGAGCCCGCGCGCCACGTGCGGGAACGCTACGCGGAGGTGCGGCACCGGCACGTCGCGTCCCCGCACGCCCGTTAACGGCGCCGGCCCGCCATACCGGCCGCCGGGCCGGCGGAGAAGAACATCGACAGCCCGACGCAGAACCCGAGGTCGTACCAGTTGCCGTTGTTGGCGACCTCGTAGATGGACACGTCGTCGTTGAACAGGGAGACGACGAACGTGATCGGCAGGATCAGGCCGTGCCAGAGCCCCCACCAGAATCCCGCCTCGTCCGGGCCGGCCGCCGGGTTGGGCCCGGCCGCGCAGGCGGCGAGGACGACGGCGACGCCGGCCAGCGCGAGCACGGCGGTCCACCGTCGTGCGCGCGCCGGCACGGCCTCCTCGTGGCGCATCAGGCGCCGGCCGGCCCGTGCGGACGGCGCGGCCGGACGGCCTTCCAGATGACGTAGCCGCCGGCACCGATGAGCGCCACCGGCCAGACCAGGTTCGCCAGCTCCAGCGCCCCGGTCGCCTCCAGCGCGGTCAGCACGCCGAGCAGCGTGAGCCCGGCCGCCGGGATCAGCGGCCAGCGCATCCTGGTGCCCGGCAGGACCGCCAGCAGCGCGAACGTCACCGCCATGCCGAAGAACAGCACGGACCCGGCCGTCGCGGCGCTGACCGTGGCCTCGAGCGCGATCATCAGGGCGAGCGTGACGAGCACCCCGCCGGGAATGATCGCCCACCAGGCCGCCCGGTTGCGGGCGTAGACGGCCCAGAACCCCAGGCCGCCGAACCCGAGCAGGAGCGCGGCGCCCCGGTCGTCGTTCGCGACCAGCTCCTCCCACACCGTCACGGACGCGGCCCCCAGGAGCCACCCCGCGGGGATGGCCGCCCACCACTTCTCGCGCTGGGTGAGGAAGACGTAGAGGAACGCACCCGAGCCGGCCGTGAGCGCCACGGTCCAGAAGATCCACTCGCCGGGCAGCACCTCGAGGTAGTCCAGCAGGAGCATGACCCCCGCCAGCAGGAGGAGAACGCCCCATACCGCGCTCGACGGCACGCGGCGCCGGTCCGTCTCGTACGTCGGTCCGACATCGTGCAGCCCCATCGCCACCACTTCCTCTCATCGGGGCCCGGAGTACGGGCCTGGCATGCGAGGGCGCTTCCATCGTCTGGCGCGGACGGGCCGCACGGAAGGGCACAACGTCCCGTCCGGACCTGCCGCGCCGTGGAGATCCAGGGACGGAAGACCCACGCACCGGGCCCTTGGCCCCTGGTGCCTGCGGGGGCGGCGTGGGCACCATGGTGGCCGGGACGACGACGTCCCGTACGGAGGTGGAGACATCATGGATGTCGTTGTGGTGTACGAGACGCACTACGGCCAGACCCGCGAGATCGCCTCGGCGATCGCCGACGGCGCACGCGAGGCCGGCGCGGACGTCACCGTCGTCGGGGTCGAGGAGGCGACGGCGCGGCAGGTCGACGCGGCGGACCTGCTCGTGGTCGGCGGGCCCACGCACATGCTGGGCATGAGCCGGCCCTGGTCGCGCGGCAAGGCGCACCCCCAGGAGATCGGCACGGGCGGTGAGATCGACGACGGCGTGCGCGAGTGGCTCGAGGGCCTGCCCGCGGCGGGCGGGGGCCAGCGGGCGGCCGCGTTCGACACGCGCCTGCCCTCCGCCCTGGCCGGCGGTGCCGCGCACGGCGTAGCACGGGCCCTGCGCAGGCACGGCTTCGAGCTGATCGCCGATCCCGAGGGCTTCGTCGTCGAGGAGGCCGAGGGGCCGCTTCGCGCCGGTGAGGAGGATCGCGCCCGCGAATGGGGCGCCGCCCTGGCGGGGAAGGTCGCCGCGGCCGTGCGATGACCGGCACGGTCTGGGACCGGGGAGAGCCCCGGTTGGCCGGTCCGGACACCGCGCTGAGAGCGGAGCTCCGGACCGCCGCCCAGCACGCCTCGGGCAACGTCCCGGTCGCCGTCGCCACGGACACCGCCGGGCAGGTGCTGGAGGGGATGCGCGGGCGCGCCTTCGACAGCGCCGCCGTCGTCGCCGTCCTCGACGGCGACCGGCTCCGTGGTCTCGTCACCCTCGAGCGCCTGCTCGCCGCGCCGGCGGCCACGCCCCTCGGCGAGATCATGGACGACGCGCCGCCAGTCGTCGCGCCCTCCACCGCGCAGGAGCGGGCGGCCTGGCTCGCCGTCCAGCACGCGGAGCCGACCCTCGCCGTCGTGGACGACGCCGGCCGCTTCGCCGGGCTGGTGGCGGCGCCGACGCTGCTCGGCGTCCTCCTCGAGGAGCATGACGAGGACATGGCGCGGCTCGGCGGGTTCCTCGGGACGGCGGCGACGGCGCGCAGCTCCACGACGGAGCCGGTGCTCCGGCGGCTCTCGCACCGCCTGCCCTGGCTGCTGCTGGGGCTGGCCGGGGCGCTGCTGGCGGCGGTCATCGTCGGGAGCTTCGAGGAGCAGCTCGGCCAGGAGGTGCTGATCGCGTACTTCGTCCCGGGCGTGGTCTACATGGCCGACGCGGTCGGCACCCAGACCGAGGCGCTGGTGATCCGGGGGCTGTCGCTCGGCATCGGGGTGCGGCGCATCGCGGTGCGCGAGGTCGTCACCGGCGTGCTGCTCGGCGCGTTCCTGGGCGGGCTGGCGCTCCCGCTGGTGTGGGCGTTGTGGGGGCGTGCCGACGTTGCGGTGGCCGTCGCGCTGGCCCTGCTCGCCGCCTCGTCGATCGCCTCGCTCATCGCCCTGGCCCTGCCCTGGCTGTTCCACCGGTTCGGCAAGGACCCGGCCTTCGGGTCCGGGCCGCTCGCCACGGTGATCCAGGACGTCCTGACCGTCGCCATCTACCTGCTCGTGGCCACCGCCGTCGTGCTGTGAGCGCACGAGCGAGATGTGTCGAGCTGGTCGACCTTGTCAGCGCTGCGGCGCGGGCGGACGATTGAGTCTCCGGCAACGACGCCGGATCTTCAGCGACGGGGGCGAAGGAGGAATCATGCCCCACACGTCGAGGGCGACTGCCTCGGAGACCGTCGAGGTCGAGGGCTACGAGGGTCACATGGAGAAGCTCGAGGGCGGCTACACGGCGGCGTTCGAGAGGTACACCGCCGACGCGGACCTCGCCCCGCTCCTGGTGGGCCTCCCTGACGACCAGTGCCAGAGCCCCCACTGGGGCTACGTCATCTCCGGCAGGGTGACGTACCGCTCGCGCGCGGGCGACGAGACCTTCGAGGCCGGCGACGCCTACTACGTCCCGCCCGGTCACACGCCGATGCTCTACGCGGGCACCGAGGTCGTCGAGTTCAGCCCGACGGAGGAGCTCCAGCGCACCATCGACCACGCGACCAAGCAGGCGGGCGGCGGCTGAGCCTCCGCCGGCGCAGCCGAAGGTCCCTGGCGGGAGCGCCGTGACGGGTGAACGGTGGTCGTAGGCCGATCGAGAGGTGGCGTCATGACGACGGCAGGCCCAGTCCCTCCACCGCCCCGCCAGTCCGGGACCCCGTGGCCACCCGGTAGCGCCGCTCCGCCGTCGGCCGTCCGCTACGGCCCGGAGGCCTATCGGGGCCAGCCGCCGCGCCCGTCAGCGTGGAGCGGGGCACGCATCGTCGCCGTCCTGCTGGGGATCCTGCTCGCCATCTTCGGTCTCGGCGCGTTCGGCTCCGGTCTCGGCATGGGCTTCCTGCACGTCGTCGCGCGGGACGACGGCTACGTCACCAGCCCCGGCGAGCACGTCACGAGCGAGGGGTACGCCGTCCTGCTCGGCGATGCCGAGGTGAACACCGTCGGCATGCCGGTCGACTGGCCCCAGCGTCTCTTCGGGGACGTGCGCGTCCGCGCGCAGTCGCTCGACGGCGGCGAGATCTTCGTCGGCATCGCCCCGGCGTCCGAGGCGCGGCGCTACCTCGACGGTGTGCACCACGACGAGGTGGGGGACTCGCCCCGGTGGAGCGTCGAGCACGACGGCGGCGCGCCCGCCGTACCGCCGCAGGAGGAGGACTTCTGGCGCGAGCAGGCTGCCGGCCCCGGTGTCCAGACGCTCGAGGTCGACGAGCTGGCGACGGGGCAGTGGGCGCTCGTCGTCATGTCGCCCGACGCCGAGCCCGGCGTCGACGCCCGGGTCGACGTCGGCGCCACGCTGCCGTGGCTGCCCTGGGTGGCGGTCGCGGCCCTGGTGATCGGGCTGCTCGCGCTCGCCGGCGCCGTGGCGCTCATCGTCGCCGCCGCGCGGGGCGCGAGCCGCGACCGTCCGCCGGCCGTGGCGTACGGGCCGTCGGCCCTGGCGGGTGCGCCCGGTGACCCCGGCCGCTCCAGCGGCACCGGCCCGGGTGCGCCGGGTACGGGTCGTCCCTGGGGCGCCGAGCCTCCGGCGCAGGGTGGTCCACCGGCGGACGGCCGAGGGGCGCAGGGTGGTCCACCGGCGGACGGCCGAGGGGCGCAGGGCGGTCCACCGGCGGACGGCGGACCCCGGCGCGGCCCCTGAGCGCGTCTCGACGCCTACCAGCACTCCCGACGCTGGCCGACTCCCTCTCTTCGCGTCGAGTGCGACGTAATCCGCGTAATAACGGCGCCGTAAGGTGAAAAACGTCGCACTCGACGGCGCTGACGTTGGGGGCGGGGCGATCGCGCTCCGTGCGCCCGCACCCGGCCCCGTGCACCCGCACCCGGCCCCGTGCACCCGCACCCGGCCCCGTGCACCCGCACCCGGCCCCGTGCACCCGCACCCGGCCCCGTGCACCCGCGCCGCCCCCCGTGCACAGCACGCGCCCGGCACTGCAGTCGAGCAAGCGCTTGTGTGCAGAAAGACCCGAAACGTCGTCGCATCCCCGGTCAGGCCCGCACTTTGTATACAAACCGTCGTCGTGGGGCTACGGTGAGCCTGTGCGCGCGAGCGAGCGGGTCTATGAGTCCCTCCGGGAGGACATCGTCTCGTGGCGCCTGCTCCCGGGCGCGGTACTGTCCGAGGTCGAGCAGGCGGACCGGCTCGGCGTCTCCCGCACACCCCTGCGGGAGGCCCTCGGCCGGCTGGCGGCCGACGGGCTCGCCGTCGTCGGGAAGGGACGCACCCTCGTCGTCTCGGACCTGCGCGCGGCCGACGTCGAGCACCTCTTCGAGCTGCGGGAGGCCCTCGAGACCCAGGCCGCCCGGCTCGCCGCGCGCCGGCGCAGCGGTGCCACCTTCGCCGCCCTGCGGGACCGCTTCGCCGAGGCGCCCGCGCTGCTGAGCACCGAGGACCCGGACCGGCGCGCCTACTACGCGCTCGTCGCCGAGCTCGACGCCGCGATCGACGAGGCGGCCGCCAGCCCGTACCTGCTGCGCTCGCTCGCCTCGCTGCGCACCCACGTGGCGCGGGCCCGGCGGCTCTCCCGGGACAACCCCGACCGGCTCGTGCGTGCCGCCCACGAGCACCTGCTCATCGTCGAGGCGATCGCCGACGGCAACGAGACCCTGGCCGCCCAGGCCACCGCCGTCCACCTGCGCGCGAGCCTGACCACGATCCTCACCAGCCTGGCCGACGGCCGGGCGCCCGACCCGTCACGACCCGAACCCGCCCTCACCCTTGGAGCATCCCGGTGATCACCCACCACCTCCGTGTCCACCCCAGCGCCGACAACCTTCCCCGCGAGGAGCAGCTCGCCTGGAAGCTGGCCGAGCTCGCCACCGACCCGGTCGAGGTCACCGACGCGGTGACCGAGATGGTGGTCAACCGGGTCATCGACAACGCGGCGGTGGCCACGGCGTCGCTGGTGCGCACGCCCCCGGCGGCGGCCCGCGCCCAGGCGCTGGCCCACCCCTACAGCCCCGGCTCGACCGTCTTCGGCGCCCCGCTCGCCACCCGGGTCAGCCCCGAGTGGGCGGCGTGGGCCAACGGGGTGGCGGTGCGCGAGCTGGACTACCACGACACCTTCCTCGCCGCGGAGTACTCCCACCCCGGCGACAACATCCCGCCGATCCTCGCCGTCGCCCAGCACCTGGCCCAGCGGCGGGGCCTGACCGGGCGCGAGCTGGTGCGCGGCATCGTCACCGGCTACGAGATCCAGGTGGACCTGGTCAAGGCCATCAGCCTGCACCAGCACAAGATCGACCACGTGGCCCACCTCGGCCCCTCGGCGGCCGCGGGGATCGGCACGCTGCTCGGGCTCGACACCGAGGTGGTGTTCCACGCGATCGGGCAGGCCCTGCACACCACGACCGCCACCCGGCAGTCCCGCAAGGGTCAGATCTCCACCTGGAAGGCCTACGCCCCGGCGTTCGCCGGCAAGGTGGCGGTCGAGGCCGTGGACCGGGCCATGCGCGGCCAGACCTCCCCGACGCCGATCTACGAGGGCGAGGACGGCGTCGTCGCCTGGCTGCTCGACGGCCCCGACGCCGCCTACGACGTGGTCCTGCCCGGGCCCGGAGAGCCGCGCACCGCGATCCTGGACACCTACACCAAGGAGCACTCCGCGGAGTACCAGGCCCAGGCGCTCATCGACCTGGCCCGCCGGATCGGCACCCACTACCCGTTCCTGCGCGACGCCGACAACGTCACCTCGATCGTGCTGCACACCTCGCACCACACCCACTTCGTGATCGGCTCGGGCGCGAACGACCCGCAGAAGTACGACCCGACCGCCTCCCGCGAGACTCTGGACCACTCGATCCCCTACATCCTCGCCGTCGCCCTGCAGGACGGCGCCTGGCACCACGTCCGCTCCTACGCCCCCGAGCGGGCCGCCCGCCCGGACACCGTGGCCCTGTGGCGCAAGATCACGACGGCGGAGGACCCGGAGTGGACCCGCCGCTACCACTCGGCGGACCCCGCGGAGAAGGCCTTCGGCGGCCGGCTGGAGATCACCCTGGCCGACGGCGGGCGGATCGTGGAGGAGATCGCCGTGGCCGACGCGCACCCGCTGGGGGCCCGGCCCTTCGGCCGCGAGCAGTACGTGGCCAAGTTCCGCACCCTGGCCGACGGCGTGCTGGAGCCGGCGGAGATCGAGCGGTTCCTCGACGTCGCCCAGCGCCTGCCCGAGCTCGGTGCGGCCGAGCTCGCCGAGCTGACCGTGGTGGCCCCGGAGGGCTACCTCGACACCGTGACCGTTCCCGAGGGGATCTTCTGATGCTGTACTCCGCCACCACCGCCGCCGACAAGCGCGCCCGCCTCCGCGAGCGGCTCGCCTCCGGCGACACCCTGCTCTTCCCCGGCGCCTTCAACCCCCTCTCGGCGAAGCTGATCCAGGACAAGGGGTTCGACGGCGTCTACATCTCCGGCGCCGTGCTCTCCGCCGACCTGGGTTTGCCCGACATCGGGCTGACCACCCTGACCGAGGTGGCCGGCCGGTCCCAGCAGATCGCGCGGGTGACCGACCTGCCGGCCCTGGTGGACGCGGACACCGGCTTCGGCGAGCCGATGAACGTCGCCCGCACCGTCCAGGCGCTCGAGGACGCCGGGGTGGCCGGCCTGCACATCGAGGACCAGGTCAACCCCAAGCGGTGCGGCCACCTCGACGGCAAGCAGGTGGTCGACACCGGCACCGCCGTCAAGCGCATCCGGGCCGCCGCCGACGCCCGCCGCGACCCCAACCTGCTCATCATGGCCCGCACGGACGTCCGGGGGGTCGAGGGCTTCGACGCCGCGGCCGACCGTGCCCGGGCGCTGGTGGACGCCGGGGCGGACGCGATCTTCCCGGAGGCCATGCGTGACCTGGCCGAGTTCGAGGCCATCGCGTCCGCCGTCGACGTGCCCGTGCTGGCCAACATGACCGAGTTCGGCAAGTCCGAGCTGTTCACCACCGAGCAGCTGGCCGACGCCGGCGTCGCCATCGTCATCTTCCCGGTCTCGCTCCTGCGCCTGGCGATGGGGGCCGCCGAACGGGGCCTGGAGACCATCCGCCGCGAGGGATCCCTGAGCTCGGAGCTGGGGAACATGCAGCACCGCGCGCGGCTCTACGAGCTCCTCGACTACGAGGCGTACAACCACTTCGACACCGGCATCTTCAACTTCACCGTCCGCACCGACTGACAGCCCGCCGACCGAACCCGTTTCTGCAGCCACTGCCCGCGAAGGAGCGAGACATGAGCCAGACCCAGACCGAGCCCGAGATCCGCAAGGGGCTGGTCGGCGTCGTCGCCGACACGACCGCCATCTCCAAGGTCAACCCCGACACCAACTCCCTGCTCTACCGCGGCTACCCCGTCCAGGAGCTCGCCGCGCGGTGCACCTTCGAGGAGGTCGCCTACCTGCTCTGGCACGGGGAGCTGCCCACCCCCGAGCAGCTCGCCGCCCTCGAGGAGGCCGGCCGCACCCAGCGTGCCCTCGCCCCCGAGGTGCGCGCCGCGATCGACCTCGTGCCCACCACCGCGCACCCGATGGACGTGCTCCGCACGGCCGTGTCGGTCATCGGGGCCACCGACCCCGCGGCCGAGGACGCCTCCCCGGAGGCCAACTACGCCAAGTCCGTGCGGCTGCTCGCCCAGATCCCCGCCGTCGTCGCCTACGACCAGCGGCGTCGCCGCGGGCAGGAGCTCGTCGAGCCGCGTGAGGACCTGGGGTACACCGAGAACTTCCTGCACATGACGTTCGGGGAGGTGCCCGCCGACGTCGTCGTCGACGCCTTCCGGGTCTCCCTGATCCTCTACGCGGAGCACTCCTTCAACGCCTCGACCTTCACCGCGCGGGTGATCACCTCGACGCTCTCGGACCTCTACTCCGCCGTCGTCGGCGCGATCGGCGCGCTCAAGGGCCCGCTGCACGGCGGGGCGAACGAGGCCGTCATGCACGTCTTCGACGAGATCGGCACCGCCGAGAACGCCGAGGCCTGGCTGGACCGCGCGCTGGCGGAGAAGCGCAAGATCATGGGCTTCGGGCACCGCGTCTACAAGCACGGCGACTCCCGGGTCCCCACCATGAAGGCCGCCCTGGACACCCTGGTCGCGCACTACGACCGGCCCGACCTCGCCGCGCTGTACGACACCCTCGAGCGGGCGATGGTCGAGCGGAAGAACATCCAGCCCAACCTGGACTACCCCTCCGGCCCCGCCTACCACCTGATGGGCTTCGACACGGAGACCTTCACCCCGCTCTTCGTGGCGGCCCGGATCACCGGCTGGACCGCGCACATCATGGAGCAGCTGGCGTCCAACGCCCTCATCCGCCCGCTCAGCGCCTACCACGGGCCGGACGAGCGCCACCTCTGACCCGGCGGCGGCCCTCCCCGGCCCGTCCGCGCCTGGCGCGACGGCCCGGCGGGCCGCCGTCACCCGCACGCCGTGCGGCAGGGCAGAGTGTCACCATGCACTACATCGGCATCGACCTCGCCTGGGGCGAGGTCCGCCCCACCGGCCTCGCCGTCGTGGACGACGGCGGACGCCTGGTCCACCTCTCGGCGCACGACACCGACGAGTCGATCGTCGCCGCCCTCGCGGACCACCGGGAGACGCCCGTCCTCGTGGCGATCGACGCCCCGCTCGTCGTCGTCAACGCCACGGGCAACCGCCCGTGCGAGGCGGCGCTCAACCGGGACTTCGCCCGCTTCGACGCCGGCGCGCACCCCGCCAACACCGGCAAGCCGGAGTTCGCGCAGACGCCCCGCGGGGCGCGCCTGGCGAAGGCGCTGGGTCTCGACATCAACCCCGCCTCCCGCCGTCCCCGCCGGGCCATCGAGGTCTACCCGCACCCGGCGACGATCGCCCTGTTCCGCCTCGGCCGGGTGCTGAAGTACAAGCAGCGCCCGGGCCGGACCGTGCCCCAGCTGCGCGCGGCGATGCTCGAGCTGATCGGGCACCTCGAGGGCCTCGCCGACGCCGAGACCCCCATGGTGGTGACCGAGCACGAGGGCTGGCGCCGGCTCGTGGCGCAGGTCCAGGGAGCGACGCGCAAGAGCGAGCTGCGCCGTGCGGAAGACCAGATCGACGCCGTCGTGTGCGCGTACATCGCCCGGTTCGCCGTCGCCCACCCCGAGCGCACGACCACCTACGGTGACCTGGCGACGGGCTACATCGTCACGCCCACCCTCCCCGAGGGGCTCGTGCCCGCGCCGCGGGTCTCGCGGGCCGCCGCGGGCGACCAGCCAGCGGCCGACGTCGCGAACGACGCCGAGAGGCCCGCCGCGCGCGTCGCGGCAGAACCCGCCGCGACCGCCGCCGGACCGGCCGAGGTTGCCGCCGCGGTGCCGGCCGAGGTCGCTGCCGCGGTGCCTGCCCACGTCTTCGCCGCCGACCCCGTCCGGGAGGCGGTGCAGGCCTACGTCGCGCAGTACCCGAGCCTCGAGCGCGCCACGGAGAAGTACGTCGCGCTCGTCACCTCGCTGCTGGACGAGGCGGGCATCAACTACCTCACCGTCACGGGCCGCGCGAAGTCCGTCGCGTCCTTCGCGGGCAAGGCCGCGCGCACCGCCGACGGTCGGCCGGTCTACACCGACCCGCTGCACCAGATCACCGACCAGGTGGGCGTGCGCGTGATCACCTACCTGGTCAGCGACGTCCAGGCCGTCGTCGACCTGCTCGGGGACCAGCTCACCGTCCTGCTCCACCGCGACATGGGGCTCGAGACGGCGCAGGAGGGGCGGTTCGGCTACTCCAGCCAGCACGTCCTCGTCCAGCTCGACGACGCCCGCTCGCACGACCCTCAGTACGCCGGGCTGGCGGGACGGCCGGCGTCGGTCCAGGTGCGCACGGTGCTGCAGCACGCCTGGGCCGAGTTCGAGCACGACATCCGCTACAAGGGCACCGTGCCCGAGGAGTACGCCCCCGACCTGGACCGGCGCTTCACGCTGGCCGCGGGGCTGCTGGACCTCGCGGACCGAGAGTTCTCCGCCATCCGGGACCGGCTCCAGGAGAGCATGACCGGCCACCAGCTCCGCGGCGACGCCGGCGACCCGCGGATCAGCGCGCAAGACCTCGCGGCCTTCCTGGCCGGCCGGTTCCCGGGGGCGGGCTGGTCGCGCACCGACCACTACGCCTGGGTGTCGGGCCTGCTCCTCGAGCTGGGCATCGCGTCGCTGCAGGAGCTGGGCGAGGTGCTGGGCACCGTGGACAGTGCGGCGATCAGCCGGCGGATGGGCTACCGGTACCCGCCCGGCGCGGTGCGTCGCCTCGACGACGCCCTGCTCGAGGTGTTCGGCGACCGGTACGTGGCCCTGCACGGCAACGCCCGGCGCGCCGAGGCGCTCCGGGCGAGGCTGGAGAAGCTGCGCGGCTGAGCGTCAGAGGCGCTCGATCCGGGGGCTGTTGATGTCGACCCGGCGCCGGTCGCCGTTGCCGAAGTCGACGATGACCGAGGTCGCGCCGTCGAGCGCGATGACGCGGCCCAGACCGTGCCGGTCGTGGCACAGCTGCGCACCCACCGGGATCGGCTCCGCGGCGGGCACGACCCGTGAGGCGTTGAAGGGGCTGTTCGGGAGGTGGGGACGCGATCCGGCACGGGAGGAGGAAGAGGCCATGCCTCCATCATGCGCCCCCCGACCGATATGTGAACACCGGGTGAACCGGTCGTGCCCGCGGCGCGTGGGTCTGCCCGGTCACGCCAGCACTGTGCGGACCACCCGCCGGCTGGCGGCGGTCCCCAGGAGCACCAGCGCCGACGCCCCGGCCACCCCGCCGGTGAACCGCAGCACCAGCGGCGCCGACGAGAAGAGGCTCATCCCGGCCACCGGCAGCATGAACACCGCGGCGGCGCCCGCGGCGAGCCCGACGGCGGCCATCAGCGGGATCGTCGTCTCGCGCCGCCGTGCGGCGTCGAGGACGCGCAGGTCCGTCCCCGCCAGGTGGAGCGCACGGTACTGGCCGCGCTGGTCGATCACCCGGCCGGCCTGCATCACGGCGGTCGAGACCGCGGCGAGCACGCCCGCGATGGCGAGGGTGAGGAAGCCGCCGGTGGCCAGGTCCGCGAGCAGGACTGTCTGGTCCGCGGCGTCCGGCCCGTCGGCGTCGAACATGGCGACGGTCGAGGCGAGCCCGGCCACGAACGTGGCCAGCGCCACACCGCCGACGCTGCGCCAGGCCGTCCGGGGTGAGTCGATCACCCGGCGAGCCGCGACGAGCGAGGCCGCGGACCGCGCGCGGCGCAGCGCCAGCCGGCCCGCGACGGACATCACCCACGGGCCGACGAGGTTCAGCGTGGCGAACCCGGCGACCAGGACGCCCACGAGCACGGCGAGCTGCGCGAGACCGAGGAGCACCATCACCGCGAAGGCCGCCGCGATGAGCACCAGCGGCAGGGCCCGCGACCAGTGCAGGCGCCCGGGGGTCGTGCGGGCGGCCACCCCCAGCGGGTCGATGGCCACGCCGCGCAGGCTCGTCACCGCCGAGACGAGCGCCACGAGCGCGATGCCCACGACCGCCGCCAGGACCAGCCACCAGGGCACGACGAGCTCGGCGAGGCGGAAGGTGCGGCCCTGGAACCGCAGGAGAGCGACCGCGGGCAGCAGCGCCCCGTACCCCACCACGCCGAGCACCGCGCCGGCGAGGGCCTGCGCGGTGGCGTCCAGGACGGTGAGGAGCCCCACCTGCCCCGTGGTGGCACCGGCCAGACGCAGCGCGGCGAGGCGTGCGTCCCGGCGGGCGACGGCCAGGCGGGACGCCGCGCCGCCGAGGGTGACCAGAGGTACGGCGAGCAGGGCGCTGGCCGTGCCGGCGAGCAGCGCGTAGAAACCGTCGGGGTCGCCGGGCAGGGCGTGCTCCGCGCGGGCGAGGAAGGCCCCGAGGCCGCCGAGGACCACCAGCAGGAGGGCGGTGGTGACCGCGAACGCGACGACGGCGAGCACCGCCGTCAGCCGCTGCGGGTCGGAGCGTCCCGCGTCCCGGCGGCGCAGCAGCCACCACAGGCGCGCCGCCGCCCTCACGGGGCCACCGCCGGGCGACGCTCGGAGACGACGCGGCCGTCGCGCATGTGAAGGACCCGGCCGCACCACGCGGCGACCGACTCGTCGTGGGTGACGACCACCAGCGAGGCGCCCGTGCGGCGGGCCGCGGTGGTCAGGACCTCGAGCACCCCGTGACCGGAGGCCTGGTCCAGGGCCCCGGTGGGCTCGTCGGCGAAGATGACGCCGGGCGAGGCCACCATCGCCCGGGCGACGGCGACGCGCTGCGCCTGGCCGCCGGAGAGCTCTCCGGGGCGGCGGGTCTCCATCCCGCGCAGGCCGAGCCAGGCCAGCCACTCGCGCGCGGCCGTCACCGCCTCGGCGCGCGGCACGCCGCGAAGCATCAGGGGCAGCGCGGCGTTCTCCTCGGCGGGCAGCTCGGGGAGGAGCTGACCGGACTGGAAGACGAAGCCGAAGTCGGTGCGGCGCAGGGCGGTCCGGGGCGCGTCGGGCAGGGACCCGATCGGCCGGCCGTCCCAGACGACCTCGCCGGACGTGGGACGCACGACCCCGGCGAGGCAGTGCAGCAGCGTGCTCTTGCCGGAGCCGGAGGGCCCCATGACGGCGACCGACTCGCCGGCCCGGACGACGAGGTCGACGCCGGCGAGGGCGGTCGTGGCGGAGGAGGCCGACCCGTAGATCTTGGTGAGGGCGTGGGCGACGAGGTCGCGTGGTCGTGACATGTCACCAGGCTGCCGCCGCGGCGGGCGGCCCCGCGTCGGCCTCCGGTCGCGACGTCCCCGCGGACCCTCCGTCCGCCGTCGCCCCTCCCCGTCCACCTCCGGTCGTGGAGGGGCGTCCTCCCGGCGTCGCGCCTCGAGCGCCCCCGGTGAGATGTCATCTCACCGGGGGCGCGGGGGAGAGGTTCCGTGGATCAGGAGGCGGGCAGGAACTCCCACTCCTCGCGCAGGTCGACACCGGCGTCCTTGATCAGGTTCAGCACCGGGCACCGGCGCAGCACCTGGGCGCGCAGCTCGTCCAGCGCCTCGGCCGGGGCGTCGGAGGTGAGCGTGAGCGTGAGGGTGAGCTGCTGGAAGTGCGGCGAGACGTCGGCGGTCCCGAGGAACCCGCGCAGGTCGATCGAGCCGGTCGCGTGGGTGGAGAGCGCCCCGACGGTGATGCCGAGCTCCTTGGCCACCGTCTCGACGACGACGCTCACGCACCCGTTGAGGGAGCCGAGCAGGTACTCGATCGGGTTGGCGGACTCGTCGGTGCCGCCCAGGGACTCGGGCTCGGCGACGGTGAAGGCGAAGTGGCGTGCGGCGACGTCGGTGGAGAAGCTGCCGCGCCAGGAGCCGGTCGCCGTGAAGTCGGCGAGGCGCGGCGTCGGGTCGGTCGTGATGGTGGTCGTGGTGGTCATCGTGGGTTCCGTTCGAGGAGGTTCGGCGGCGCGAGGTCCGCGCCGGGGGCCGGGGCACCGCGCGCCTGCGTCGCGTCAGCGGCGTGGCGCGCGGCCGAGCATTCGGCGCCCTGCGACCCGGCGGACGGTTCGCTCGCTCATCGGTCCGCTCCTCTCCTGGTCGTCCCGGACGGGTTGCGTGGGACGCTAGCGACGGCGGTCACCGCGCGGGAAGGGGTGGGCGGCAGGGCGAGACGGCACCCTCGGGCGGTCCCACCGGTCGGACGCGTCCCCCCGACCACTTGCGCCGCACCGGCGGTGGCGGTAGCCGCTGCGCGGGCCGGGCGCCGGGCGCGGCCGACCCGGTCGCGTGACCACGGTGCCCTTCCGCGGCACACTCGGCCCATGAGTACCGTGCTCCTCGCGCGGGTCTACGACCCGCCCGGCGACGACGACGGCTTCCGGGTGCTCGTGGACCGCGTGTGGCCGCGGGGGATCCGCAAGGCCGACGCCCACGTCGACCTCTGGCTGCGGGAGGTCGGCCCCTCCACCGAGCTGCGCCGCTGGTTCGGGCACGACCCCGAGCGGTTCGAGGAGTTCGCGCGCCGCTACCGGGCCGAGCTGGCCGGCAACCCGGCGGCCGAGGAGCTGCGCGCGGCGGTGCGCGAGCACCCGCGGGTGACCCTGCTCTACGGGGCGCGGGACGCCGAGCACAACCAGGCGGTCGTGCTGGCCGAGCTCCTGCGCTGACGCCCGGGCGTCGCCACCGCCGCCGGACACGGACGCCCTCCGTCCGCCTTCGGCGCTAACCTCCTGACGAGGGAGGACGACCGAAACCATGCATCCGCTGCACCGACGGCTGCTCGGTACCCGCCGGGGACGCGCGACGCTGGTGGCCGCGGGCGTCGTCGTCGTCGCGCTCGCGCTCACCGCCGCGGCGGGCGGGTTCCGCGCGGCCGGCACCACGGACCTGCCCGACCTCCCCGCCGGCCGGCCCGTGGATCTCGGTCGGGTCGAGGTCACGGTGATCGACCACCTCGTCACCGACCAGGTCGAGACGGTGCGGCTCGAGTCGGCCGGCGCCGCCGCCTGGCTGGTGGTGCGCGCGCGGGTCGAGGCCGCGGGCGACGAGACCGTGGAGGTGCTGCCGAGCATGATGCAGCCGCCGCCCGGCACCACGCTCGCCGCCGAGCCCGACATGGAGGTCCTGCTCCGCGACGGCACGCAGCTGCCCCAGGCCCACCCCGGCCTGCCCGAGGAGGTCGCGTTCCTGTGGGCGGTGCGTGACCCCGCGGACGTCCCCGACCCGCTGCCGATCACGCTGCTCGGGTCCGAGTCGTACTACAGCCCCATCTACCTGCGGGACGTGTGGGCCGGCCCCGAGCCCGTCGCCCGCACGGTCGTGCCCGCGGGCGCCGAGATCCCCGAGGTGCTCGTGGAGGAGCCGTGGTGAGGGACCGCTTGACGGTGGCGGCGCTCGCGGTCCTCGTCGTCGCCGGCGGTCTGCTCGTCAACCACGCCGACCGCGCCTGGCCCGCCACCCGCCCGTTCGTCACGGCGGGCGAGCAGGGGCGGCCCGCCGCCCTGTGGCCCGGCAGCGTCACCGTGCACTCCGCCCGCGCGGCCCGCGGCCTGGCCGACGGGTACGGCGGGAGCCTCACCACCGGCGGCGTCTG
Source organism: Georgenia daeguensis (assembly GCF_039537705.1). Lineage (NCBI taxonomy): Bacteria > Bacillati > Actinomycetota > Actinomycetes > Allobogoriellales > Allobogoriellaceae > Georgenia > Georgenia daeguensis. The sequence continues at coordinate 38,494 of NZ_BAABBA010000015.1, read as the reverse complement.
GGTCGCCGTCGACCTCTCCGTCACCGGCGGGGACCGCCCGCTCGACGTCGGCGCGTTCCAGCTGGTCGACGGCGAGGGTCGCAGCTACGACGCCACCCGGCGCCTCAGCCCCAACGCGCCGGGCACTGCGCAACCGTCCTCACCGGTGCGTGCCGAGGTGATCTTCGAGGTGCCCGAGAGCACGCTCGGCGCCCTGACGCTGCGCGCCTCCACCCTCGCCGTCCCGCAGCTCTCCGCGGTCGCGGAGGTGCCCGTGAGATTGGCGGGCGCCGTCGGCGCGGAGCTCGAGCCCCGGCCGACCACGCTGGAGACGCCGTGAGAGCCCACCGCGCCGCCCTCGTCCTGCTCGTCCCCGCCCTCGCCGCCCTGGGCTGGACGGTCTCGGCCGAGGCCCGCGACGGCTGGTGGGTCCGCGAGCCGCACCGGGCCGTCCTGCCCGGCGCGGAGGGCTGGGCCGCCATCGAGGGAACGGCAGTGCGGCTGGTCGAGCTGTCCCGGGTGGAGGAGCTCACCGACTCGTTCACCGGCGAGCCCTGGCACCCGCCGGAGGGCTACGACGTGTGGCGAATCAGCATCGAGGTGCGCTCTGACCTGGAGGAGGTGCGGTACTGCGACGTGCGCCTGCTCGACGGCGAGGGTCGGGTCTTCACCACGCCCGGCCAGGTGCCGGACATCCCCGGCGCGCCGGTGATGTCGTCGCTCTCCTGCGGCGGCGCCGAGGAGGGCACCGAGCCGTCGACGGAGGCCTGGTTCGTCCTGCCGGAGGGGTCAGAGCCGGCCCGCCTCGACCTGACGAGCTCGCGCACCGGCGAGCTCGGGCTGGGGCCGGAGCTCTTCGCCCTGCCCCTCTGACCGGGGCGGCAGGCGCAGCCCGCCCGGCAGGCCGAGGTTGCGCAGCAGGGAGTCGACCGCCGAGGCCACCAGGGCGAGGGTGAGGACGCGCGCGAGCACCGTGCCGGCCGTGTCGACCACCGGCAGCAGCGCCGACCACGCCAGCAGCGTCTGCGGCCCGACGACGGCCCGGGCCAGCTCGGTGACGACGACCGCGGCGTTGTCGGCGAGCAGGAACGCGAGGCAGAACATCAGGATGGGCTGCCACCCGGCCCGGACCACGAGCACCGTGGCGCCGAGGACCGCGCCGTAGCGGCGCCCGGGGTCGGTGGCCAGGCGCAGCGCGCGGTCGGTGCGCACGTCCCCGAGCAGGCCGACGGCGCGGCCCGCCACGCGGGCACCGTGCAGGTCGCGGGCGGTCAGGACGCGTGCGGCCTGCACGCCGTAGATGATCGCGGCCAGGGCGAGCCAGGCCAGCGGCACGAGGAACGCCGTCGCCGCCGCCGCGAGCAGCAGGCCGGCGCCCGACGCGGCGGTCTCCGCCACCGTCCCCAGGGTGGGCCAGGTGATGGTGACCGACTCCCACCAGGTGGCGAGGCCGGCCCCCACGCGGCGGGTGCTCCACCAGGTGCTCGCGCCGTCGGCCAGCACGGTGACGACGTAGGCGCCGAGCACCAGCCACACCACCTCGCAGTACCCGGCGGCCAGCCGCAGCGACGAGCGGCGTCCGTCCGAGCCCGCGCGGGAGGCGAGCCGGTCGAGGAGGCGGCGCAGGACGAGCGCGACCGCCACCGACGTGAGGACGGTCAGGGACGTCCCGGCGGGCAGGCGGCTGGCGATCTCGCCGTCGCCGGCGCCGGGCGCCGTGATCGTGGCGACGAGGTCGTCCGCGGTCCCGGCGCCGAAGGTGACGACGTCGTCGGCCAGGTTGCCGTAGTGCTCGTAGATGACGAGGAACGGCAGCATGACCGCGGCGGCGCCCGTGACCAGCGCGAGCACCGGCCGTTCGCCGGCGCCGCGCCGGCGCATGACGAGCAGCATCCCGACCACGGTGAGCAGCTGCGCGAAGGGCGCCAGCGCCAGGACGAGCTGACTGAGCACGGACGAGGCGCGCGAGACGACCACGGCGGCCTCGAGGAGAAGCTCACGCGCGAGCACGCCCACGACTGCGAGCAGCAGCAGCGCCGGCCAGTGCACCCGGAGCAGGCGCCCGGCGTCGGCGACGACGGCTCCGCCGGCGCGCAGCACGTCCGGGCGGAGGCGGACGCCGCCGTCGGGCTCCTCGCGCGGGTCGGTCGGCTCCTGCACGGGGTCAGGCTATCCCGCGGTCCGCGTTCAGGACGCCGAGGGTCCGGAGGTGGGAGCTCCCTGCGTCGCGCGGGTCAGGGGATCTCCTCGCCCCGCTTCGGCGGGTGCGGCGTCTGGGGGCCGCCGAGCCGGTCGAGCAGGTCCTCGCGGCCGCGGACCTCGGGGCCTGCGTACATCGAGTCGAGGACGTCACGGTTGGGCTCGGAGACGTCCATCATCGCGACCTCCGGGTGGTGGAGGTCGAAGGCCGGGCGCTCGGAGCGGATCCGCGGCAGCACGGTGAAGTTGTGCCGCGGCACCGGGCACCCGGTGGCCCACTCGAGGGAGTTGCCGAAGCCCCAGGGGTCGTCCACGAAGACGGTGCGCGGCCCGCGCTGGGTGATGTAGACGTTCCACAGGAACGGCAGCGTGGACAGGGCGATGAGGAAGGCGCCCACCGTGGAGATCTGGTTGTACAGCTGGAACCCGTCCTCCGGCATGTACTCGGCGTAGCGGCGCGGCATCCCCTGCGCCCCGAGCCAGTGCTGGACGAGGAACGTGGTGTGGAACCCGATGAACAGCATCCAGAAGCTGATCTTGCCCAGCGGCTCGTCCAGCATCCGCCCGGTCCACTTCGGCCACCAGAAGTGGAAGCCCGCGTACATCGCGAAGACCACGGTGCCGAAGACGACGTAGTGGAAGTGGGCGACGACGAAGTAGGTGTCGTGGACCTGGAAGTCCATCGCCGGGCTGGACAGGACGATGCCCGTCAGGCCGCCGAAGAGGAAGGTCACCAGGAAGCCGAGGGTGAAGAGCATGCCGGCGTCGAACGTGAGCTGCCCGCGCCACATCGTGCCGATCCAGTTGAAGAACTTCACGCCCGTGGGCACCGCGATGAGCATGGTCATCAGCGAGAAGAACGGCAGCATCACGCCGCCGGTGGTGAACATGTGGTGCGCCCACACGGTCATCGACAGCGCCGCGATGGCGATGGTGGCAAAGACTAGGCCCTTGTACCCGAAGATGGGCTTGCGCGAGAAGACGGGGATGATCTCGGAGATGATGCCGAAGAACGGCAGGGCGATGACGTAGACCTCGGGGTGGCCGAAGAACCAGAACAGGTGCTGCCACAGCAGTGCGCCGCCGAAGTCGGGGTTGTAGATCTGCCCTCCGAGGATCCGGTCGATCCCCAGTCCGAACAGCGCGGACGCGAGCACCGGGAACGCCATGAGCACCAGCAGCGAGGTGATGAGGGTGTTCCAGGTGAAGATCGGCATCCGGAACATCGTCATGCCGGGGGCGCGCAGCGTGATGATCGTGGCGATGAAGTTGACGGCGCCGAAGATGGTCGCGAAGCCGGTCATCGCGAGGCCGAGGACCCACAGGTCACCGCCGAGCCCGGGGGAGAACATCGGGTTCGACAGGGGGGTGTACGCGGTCCAGCCGAAGCTCGCAGCCCCCTTGGGCGTGAGGAAGCCGGAGACCACCATCAGCCCGCCGAAGAGGTAGAGCCAGTACGACACCATGTTCAGCCGCGGGAACGCCACGTCCGGCGCACCGATCTGGATCGGCACCATGACGTTCGCGAACCCGGTGAACAGCGAGGTCGCGAACAGGAACATCATGATCGTGCCGTGCATGGTGAAGAGCTGGTTGTACTGCTCGTTGGACTGCACGAGGTCAAGGGCGGGCGTGAACAGCTCGGTGCGGACGAGCATCGCGAGGACGCCGCCGATCATGAAGAAGACGAACGACGACGTCAGGTACATGTACCCGATGACCTTGTGGTCGGTGGAGGTGATCCACGTGACGAGGGTCTTGCCCCAGCTCTGCCGGTCCGGGCGCAGGCCGGGCAGGGGAGCGGCGCGCTTGGTTCGTGACGACGTCGTCAGGGCCATGGTGCCCTCCAGAAGGAGCCGGAAACCCGTTCCGCCCAGGGTGCCCCTGATCGACGGCGTGTGCAACGGTTCGCCGGCCCCGACTGCCCGTCGGCCGGACCGTCCGCGCCGCCCTGCCGGCGCCGGCGCTCATGCCGGGTAGATGGAGACCTCCGCCGCCTTGACGGTGAACAGCACCCGGGCGCCGGGGGCGAGGTCCAGCGCGGCGACCGAGCCGGGAGTGATGTCTGCCGCGAGCCGGTGACCCCCCGGCGTCGCCCCGCGCACCCGGACGAGCTCCCCCTGCAGCTCCAGCGCGTCGAGCGTGACCGGCACGGTGTTGCGCGGGCTGCCGCCGGGCGGGGCGCGGTGGACCGAGACGGCGCGCGGGGAGAACGTGGCGGCGACGGCGGTACCGGGCTCGCAGGCCGGGTCGGGCAGTCCGTGCAGCTCCAGCCCGTCGCCGGTGCGCACCACCGCCTCCCCGCCGGCCCCGGCCAGCGTCCCGGCGACGAGGTTGACCCCGGCGAGCCGGGCGGCGAACGCCGAGCGCGGCCGGCTGAGGACCTCCAGCGCGGGGCCGCGCTCCACGACCCTGCCCGCCTCGAGCACGACGACGGAGTCGGCCACGGCGAGGACGTCCAGGAGGTCGTGGGTCACCAGCGCCGCGGCGCGCCCGGCCTCCCGCAGCACGTGGCGCAGCACCTGCCGCAGCTCGGCGGCGGCCCCGACGTCCAGGGCCGAGAGCGGCTCGTCCAGCAGCACGACGTCGGGCCCGGGGGCCAGCGCCCGGGCGAGGGCGACCCGCTGCGCCTGCCCGCCCGAGAGCTCCGCGGGGCGGCGTCCGGCCAGGTGCCCGGCCCCCACCTGCTCGAGCAGCTCGAGGGCCCGCCGTGAAGCCTCCCGCCGCGGGGTGCCCGCGGCGCGGGGCCCGAACGCGACGTTGCCCAGGGCGTCCAGGTGCGGGAAGAGCAGGGGCTCCTGCGCGAGGAGCGCCACCCGGCGGGCGTGCGGGGGAACCCAGCGGGCGCCGTCGGCCACCGCCCGGCCGCCGACGTGGACGGTGCCCGACCCGGGCCGGATGATGCCCGCGGCCAGGGCGAGGAGGGTGGACTTGCCCGCGCCGTTCGCGCCGAGCACCGCGACCACCTCGCCGGGCGGCACCTCGACGTCGAGGTCCACGTCCCGCTCGGGCACCGCGGCGCGCACGGCCAGCGCAGGCGCTGCGTCCGCCCGCGCCCGGCCGGGCGACGGCGTCATCGCGGGACTCCGTCCCGCCGACGCGCCACGCTCCGCCGCCCGGCGCCGCCCTGGGTGAGCAGGACCATCAGGGCGGCGACGGCGAGGAGCACCACGGCCAGCGCCACCGCGGCGTCGGGGTCGGTCTCCCGCTGGAGGTAGATCTCCAGCGGCAGCGTGCGGGTCACGCCCTGCAGCGAGCCGGCGAAGGTCAGGGTGGCGCCGAACTCGCCCAGCGAGCGGGCGAAGGCAAGCGCGGTGCCGGTGCCGAGCGCCGGCAGGAGCAGCGGCAGCGTCACGCGCCGGAGCACCGTGCCGGGCCGGGCGCCCAGGGTGGCCGCCACGGCCTCGTACCGGGTGCCCGCGGTCCGGGCGGCGCCCTCGAGCGAGAGCACGAGGAAGGGCAGGGAGACGAAGGTCTGCGCGAAGACGACCGCGGTGGTGGAGAACGCGACCGAGATGCCGGCCGCCTCGAGCCGAGCGCCGAGGAGTCCGGTGCGGCCGAGCGTCGTCAGCAGCGCCAGTCCCGAGACGACCGGCGGCAGGACCAGCGGGAGCAGCACCACGGTGCGCAGCGTGCGCAGCCCCGGCAGGCTCGAGCGGGCGAGCACCAGCGCGAGCGGCACGCCGAGGAGCACGCACAGCGCGGTGGCCGCCGCGGAGGTGCGCAGACTGAGCCCGAGCGCCGCGAGCGACGCCTCGGAGGTGACGAGCTCCGGGAAGCGCGACCACGGGACCCGCCAGAGCAGCCCCAGCACCGGCACGACGACCACGAGCACGGCCGCGGCCGCCATGACGAGGACGGTGCGGGGCAGGTGCCCGGTCCGTGAGGTCGCCGTCGTCACGGCAGCCCGAACCCGGCGTCGGCGAGGATCTGCCGGCCGGTCTCGCCCGTGAGGACCGCCAGCCAGGCCCGGGCCGCCGCGGGCGCGTCCGTCCCGGCGACGACGGCGGCCGGGTACCGGTTGGTGACGTCCGCGGCCCCGGGGACCGGAACCAGCTCGACGGCGTCCCCGGCCCGGCGGGCGTCGGTCGCGTAGACGATGCCCGCGTCGGCCTGCCCGGAGGTGACCTTGCCGAGCACGTCGGTGACGCTGAGCTCCTCGCTCGCGGGGGCCAGGGTGGTGCCGGCGAGCTTCGCCAGCTCGGTGGCCGCGGACCCGCACGGCACCTGCGGCGCGCACACGACGAGGACGGCGTCCTCGAGCGAGCCGTCCAGCCCCGTGACCTGCGCCGGGTTGCCGGACGGGACGACCAGGGCGGGATGGTTCAGCGCCACGACCGCCGGCTGCTCCACGGCGTCCGCCTCGACGGCGCGGGCCATGGTGGCTTCGTCCGCCGTCACCAGGACGTCGGCCGGGGCCCCGGAGACGACCTGGGAGACGAGGTCGGAGGAGCCGGCCACCGAGATGACCACGGTGAGGTCCGGGTGCTGCGTCTGGACCGCCTGGGTCACCCGCTCGGCGACGTCCACCAGGGAGGCGGCCGCGAAGACGGTGAGCTCGGTCTCCACGCCCGCGCCGCTCCCGCCGGGCCCGGTGCCGTCGGCCGAGCCGGACTCGGGTGCGGAGTCCACGGCGGTGCAGGCGGCGAGGGCCGCCGTCGCCGCGGCGGCGAGGGCGACGCCGAGAGCCCGGGAGACCCGTCCGCCGATCCAGGTCCGGCGCCGGGTCCGGGCTGCCGTCCTGCCCGTCACGACGGCGCCCCGGCTGCCACGGCCTCCACCAGCGCGAGGTGCTCCTCGAGGGAGCCGGTGGCGGTGACCGCACGGACCACCGTCTCGTCGAGGACCTCCGCGTACGGGGTGAGCCGGGCGCGCAGCTCCGCAGCCGTGTCGGCGAGGACGGCGGCGTCGAGCGCGTCGAACCCGAGGCGGGCGAAGTTCGCCGCGTAGGACGGGATGCCGGCGTAGCGGTCGGCCTCGCGGCGTGCGACGGCGTGCGCCCGGTCCCCGAGGGCGCAGCGGACGTACAGCGCGACCGCGGCGTCCGTGCCGAGACCGGCGACGTCGCGGTCCTTGTCCGCCACGGCGCCCCGGGCGGCGGACGGCGTGAGCCAGTTGAGCAGCAGGCCCGCGCTCTCCCGCGCGGCGAGGCGCCGCATCCGCGGCCCGAGGGCCCCGACCACCACCGGGACGCCGAGCCCGTCGGTGAGCGTCCTGACGGCCTCGCGCACGGTCGTGAGCGGGCTGGGCCGCGCGCTCGCGCCGACGCCGAGGACCACCCGGTCCGTCGGCAGCTCGAGCTCGCGCACCCGCCGCACGATTTCCCCGGGCGGCAGGTGGTCCACCGGCAGCACGCCCGACGCGATCCGGAGGGTGGTCGTGGCCCCCGCGGCCACGGCCATGGTGGCGAGCGCGTCACCGCGGGCGGGGTGGTTGACCCACAGGGTGCGCAGGCCCGCCCGCTCCACCGCCGGCGCGAGGCCGCGCACCACGTCCGCGTCGAGGTCGCCCGTGATGCCGTACCCGAGGCGCGCCGGGTCGAGGCTCATGCCTTGCCCCCGCGGGGGCGGGCCGGCGGCGTCTCCACGATGACGTTCGTGGCCTTGACGACGGCGGTGGCCAGGGACCCGGGCTCGAGCCCGAGCTCCGTGGCCGCCTCGCTGCTCATCAGCGAGACCACCCGGTAGGGGCCGCACTGGAGCTCGACCTGCGCCATGACGCCGTCGGCGACCACGCGCGTGACCAGGCCGGTGAAGCGGTTCCGTGCCGACCGGCCCACGCCGTCGTCCCGCCCCTGGGTCGCGGAGCGGGCGGCGAGGGCCTGGGCGTGGCGGGCGAGGGCGGCGCCGTCGACCACCTTGCGACCGACGGGGTCCGGGACGGCCTTCAGCTGCCCGTCGTCGACCCAGCGGCGGACGGTGTCGTCGCTGACGCCGAGCAGCTCCGCTGCCTCGCTGATCCGATAGTGCGGCACGCAAGGAATCGTAGACCCGCAGATGCGGTTTACGGCGCCGAATCGTCGCGCGCGACGTCGATTGCCAGCCGACGCCCCGGCAGGCCGGGCCCGGGGTGCTAGGTAGACAGACTGACTAAGTAGTGCCACTGTCTACTCGTGAGCGGAGAGAACTGGCCCGGCGAGTGGCTGCGCGGCTTCCTGGAGGTGTGCGTGCTCGAGACGCTCACGCAGGGGCCGAGCTACGGGTACGCCATCGCGTCCCAGCTCGAGGAGGCCGGCCTGGGGACCATCAAGGGCGGCACCCTCTATCCGCTGCTCACGCGGTTCGAGAAGGCCGGGCTCGTGGAGACGAGCTGGCGCACCGGTGAGGGCGGCCCGGCACGGAAGTACTACCAGCTGACCGCGGCGGGCCGGGCGGAGCACGCCGCGCTCGTGACCCGCTGGTCGGCGTTCAGCACGGCGGTCGAACGGCACCTGACGGGCATGTCCCGTCCCAACACCCCAGGAGGGGCACGAGCATGAGCAGCAGGCGGACGAGCGGGCGCCAGGTTGGTACCGAGTGGGAGACGGACCTCGTCGTGGAGCTGCGCCTCCTCGACGTCTCCGGGCGGGACATCGGCGACGCGCTCGAGCAGGTGCGGTCGCACTGCGCCGAGTCCGGGGAGGACGCCCGCACCGCCTTCGGGGACCCGGCGGAGTACGCGCGCAGCCTCGGGCTGCCCGCCCAGGACGTGCGGCTCGCCGGGATGCTGCTCGCCACCGGGGGCGGTCTGGTGGGCATGTTCCTGGCGCTGTGGGGCTTCACGTCCTGGCTCGACGGTGAGACCGTCGCCATCACGGTCGGCCGGGTCGTTGCCGCCGTCGCGCTCGTGCTCGTCGCCCCGCTGCTGCTGCGGCACCTGCGCACGGTGCTGGAGCGTCCGTGGCTCGCGGGAGGGGTCGCGGCGCTGGGGCTCGCGGGCGTGGTGGCCGCGCCTCTCGTGCTCACCGTGACGCTCGCGCACCTCCCGGCGCTGGTGGTGACCGGGGCCGGCCTCGTCCTGGTGATCGGGACGGCCCTGTGGGAGCACCTCGGCGGGGTGCCGGCCGACCCGGTCGTCAGCCCGGTGGCGGAGGGCCGGCGGACCGGTCGCTTCGCGGCGACGACGTGGCTGCTGCCGGTCGGCACCGTCGCCCTGATGGGGCTGGCCTGGGCGCTTGCATCGCTGACGTGACGACGCCCGCCTCCGCTCGGCCGGCGCGGGGTCCTGCGCAGTTTGCGAGCGGGCGCCCGCCTCCGCTCAGCCGGCGTCCTCACCGTAGGCGGCGGTGAGGATGGCGCGGATCTCGTTCTTGCCGACCGGGCGCGGGTTGTCGACCGGCAGCGCGGCGCTGACGCGGTCGATCGCCTCGTCCAGCTGCCGGTAGAGCAGGCCGATCTGGGCGAGGGTCCGCGGTGCGCCGATCGAGGCGGCGAGCCCGCGCAGCCCGGAGACGGCCTCCTCGGCCTCGAGCGCGCGGGCGATCCGGGCCGCCACGCGGGGCACGGCCGGGGCGTTGAAGGCGAGGACCTGCGGCAGGAGGACGGCGTGCAGGGCCGCGTGCGGGAGGCGGAACGCGCCCCCGAGGACGTGGCAGATCTTGTGGTGAAGGCCCGAGCCGGTGGAGGCGAAGGTCGCACCGGCGAGGTAGGCGCCGTACAGCAGGAGCTCGCCGGCCGCGGTCGGGCTGCCCGCCCACACCGAGACGGGGTCCGTCAGGGCCTTCTCGGGGGCCTGTGCCCGGGCGAGGCTCTCGGGGCCGATCCCGCGCAGGCCGGAGGCGAGGGAGCGCATCGCCTCGTCGGCCATGGCCGAGCTGATCGGGTTGGCGCCGGGCGCCCAGTGGGCCTCCACCACGTGGGCGAGCGCGTTGAGCCCGGAGCCGACGGCGAGGTCGCGGGGGAGCCGGTCGGTCAGGTCGGGGTCCAGCACGACCGTGCGCGGCCGGACCGCCGGGTCGGTGCCCGTCTCCTTGCGCCCCTCCCGGGTGGTGCCCCACACCGGCGTCGCCTCCGAGCCCGAGTACGTCGTCGGCACGGCGAGGATCGGCACCCTTAGCTCGCGCGCTACCACCTTGGCGGTGCCGGTGGTCGAGCCGCCGCCGATGCTGAGGAGCAGGTCCGCGCGGGCCTCCCGGGCGCGGGCCACGGCGCGTTGAGCGACCGCCACCGGTACGTGCTCCTCGACCTCGGTGAAGAACGAGACCACCGCGTCGGCGAACGGTTCCACCGAGGCGTGCGCGAGCGCCTGGTGGGACGCGCCGGTGACCACCATGACGCGGTCCGCGCCGAGCCGGGCGATCTCGTCCGGGAGCGCGGTGCGCACGGTGCCGCGCCCGAAGACGACGCGTGCGGGTGACGTCTCGTAGGTGAACTCCACCGGGTACCTCCTCGTGCTCGGCCTCGGCAGCCACCGGCCCACGTGCGGCCGCCGCTCCTCCCATCATGGCCCGAACGGTGCCGAGGTGGGACGCAGCCGACGCGCCCGCGCCCCGCCGCGTCGCCGCGCCACCGCGCCACCGCGCCGAGAATGCCCTAAGTGCTGGTCCATGCGGACCGATGAGCACTTAGGGCGTTCTCGGCTGGGGCTGGGGCTGGGGCTGGGGCTGGGGCTGGGGCTGGGGCTGGGCCTGGGGCCGGGGGGCGGGCGGCTGGAGGGCTTACGTGTTCGTGCTGGTGCGGCGACGGCGCTCCCGCGGTGCCACGCTCGGCTCCCAGCCGCGGCGCGGATCGCGCGAGCCGGTCGCGTGCGACTCCTCCCGGGAGCGGTAGACGATGTACGGCCGGGTCGAGTACTGCACCGGCGCCGAGAACGCGTGCACCAGCCGCGTGAACGGCCAGATCATGAAGAGCAGGAACGCCGCGGCGATGTGCAGCTTGAACGGCAGCGGCACGTCAGCCATGAGCTCCGGCATGGGCTGGAAGTAGAACAGCGAGCGCAGCCAGGGCGAGATCGTCTCCCGGTAGTCGTACCCGTGGGCCTCGCCGAGGATCTGCGTCTGCACGGTCGCCCACATGCCCAGCAGGATCGGGATCGCCAGCATGACGTACATGAACTTGTCCACGCGGGTGGTGGCCAGGAAGACCGGCCCGGTCACGCGTCTGCGGTAGATGAGCAGCACCAGTCCCACGAGCGTCATGAGGCCGGCCACCGAGCCCATGTACGTGGCGATGAAGTGGTAGGCCACCTCGCGGAAGCCCACCGCCTCGGTCCAGTCCTTGGGGATGAGCAGGCCCATGAAGTGGCCGAGCGCGACGAAGATGATCCCGAAGTGGAACAGGGGCGAGCCCAGGCGCAGCAGCGTCTTCTCGTAGAGCTCGGACGAGCGCGTGGTCCAGCCGAACTTGTCGTACCGGTACCGCCACACCAGGCCGACGACGAACACCGCCATCGACACGTAGGGAAAGACGACCCACAGCAGCGTGGTGGTCGCACTCATGCCCGCACCTCCTCGTTCCGGGCCCCGCCGGGGGCGTAGGGCTCCAGCGGGCCGAGCGCGTTCAGGCCCACCATCTCGGTCGGGGGACCGGCCGTGATCAGCTGCAGCAGACGGTCCTCGACGTCGGCGCTCGGCCGCGGCAGCACCAGGCACACCGCCTCGACCACCGCCGCCCACGGGCTGTGCAGGGACGTCAGCGCCGAGCGCAGCACCTCCACGCCCTCGCGGTGCGCGGCGAGCAGCGCGGTGCCGAGCTCGGCGTCGCCCACCGCGGTGAACTCCAGGACGATCGGGAGGAAGTCGGGCAGCTCGTTGCGGCCGACCTCCCACCCCGCCGCCCGGTAGGCCTCGACGAACCGCACGAGGGCCGTGCCCCGGCGGCGGGTGTCGCCGGTGACGAAGTAGGACAGGTACATCGAGCACTTGCGCTTCAGGTCGAACGTGTCGACGTACGCCCGGGCCAGCGCCTGGGGGTCCTGCGAGCGGGCGTGGTCGACGAAACCCTCGAGCCGGGACCGGACCGGCTCGGGCAGGCCCGCGACGCCGGAGCGCACCGCCTCCAGCCGCCCGGCCTGGTCCGGGTCCGGGTAGTCGAGGAGGACGGACGCGGCCATGCAGGCCAGCGCGCGCTCGCGGTCGGTGACCCTCACGGGCGCGAGCGGCTCGAGGCCGGGCACGCGGAGGAAGCCGCTCATCGCCGTCCCTCCTCGCCCGCGCCGGCGGCGCCGTCCTCGGCCGGGCCGCCCGCGTCGGCGGGCGACATGGGTCCGTCGCCGTGCGCCACCCCGGGGAAGCCGCCCGGGTTCGGGTCGTCGGCGAAGGTGCCGGGTGCGGCGTCGGGGTCGGCCACCGCGACGGCGCCCGGGGGCTTCTCCTCCGCCGGCGGGAACAGCCCGGCCGCCCCGCGCCCGTCCCAGTTGAGCAGGTTCACCCGCGACGGCCCGGTGGGCACGTGCGGGTCGTCGGCCGTCTGGCGCGACTTCAGCGCGTGGAACGTCTCCACGCTGGCCGGCGCGGGGTGGCCGGACGAGGAGCCGAACGGTCCGGCCCCGCCCATGCCGGGGCCGCCCTCGTAGTCCAGCGAGCAGGCCATCTCCTCGAGCCCGGCCGCCGTCTCGGCGTGCGCGGAGGGGATGACGTAGCGCTCCTCGTACTTCGCGATCGCCAGCAGCCGGTACATCTCGCGCACCTCGGTGCCGGTCATGCCGACGGCGGCGGCGATCTCCTCCTGCGGCTCGTGGCCGAGGTTGATGTCGCGCATGTACGAGCGCATCGCCGCCAGGCGCCGCAGGGTCTTCTCCACGGGGCGGGTGTCGCCGGCGGAGAAGAGCTCGGCGAGGTACTCCAGCGGGATCCGCATCGTCGAGATGGCCGTGTAGAGCGTCCTGGCGTCCTCGCCGTCGTTGCCCGAGGAGGTGACGACGTCGACCACCGGGCTCAGCGGCGGGATGTACCAGACCATCGGCAGCGTGCGGTACTCGGGGTGCAGCGGCAGGGCCACCTCGTACTCGCTGATGAGCTTCCAGATCGGGCTGGCCTGCGCGGCGGCGATCCAGTCCTCCGCGATGCCGTCGCGGCGCGCCGCCTCGATGACGGCCGGGTCGTGCGGGTCCAGGAAGACGGACCGCTGGGCGGCGAGGAGGTCGTGCTCGTCCTCGACGGCGGCGGCCTCGCCCACGCGGTCCGCGTCGTAGAGCACGAGGCCGAGGTAGCGCAGCCGCCCGACGCACGTCTCCGAGCACACGGTGGGCAGGCCCACCTCGATGCGCGGGTAGCACAGCGTGCACTTCTCGGCCTTGCCGGTCTTGTGGTTGAAGTAGACCTTCTTGTACGGGCACCCGGTGACGCACATGCGCCATCCACGGCACTGGTCCTGGTCCACGAGCACGATGCCGTCCTCGACGCGCTTGTACATCGCGCCGGACGGGCAGGAGGCCACGCAGGAGGGGTTGAGGCAGTGCTCGCAGATGCGCGGCAGGTAGAACATGAAGGTCTTCTCGAACTCCATGGCCACGTGCTCGCTCATGTGCTTCAGGAGCGGGTCCTGCGCGGCGATCTCCTGGGAGCCGCCGAGGTCGTCGTCCCAGTTCGCCGACCAGGTGATCTTCGTGTCCTCGCCCGTCAGCAGCGACTTCGGCCGTGCGACCGGGGTGTGCCGGGTGTCCGCCGGGGCGGAGAGCAGCATGTCGTAGTCGTAGGTCCACGGCTCGTAGTAGTCGTGGATCGTGGGCAGCTTGGGGTTCGAGAAGATCGTGGCCAGCTTCTTGAGCCGCCCGCCCGCGCGAAGCTTGAGCTTGCCGCGCCTGGTGCGGACCCAGCCGCCGCCCCACGTCTCCTGGTCCTCGTACGTGCGCGGGTAGCCGAGCCCGGGGCGGGTCTCGACGTTGTTGAACCACACGTACTCCATGCCGGTGCGGTTGGTCCACGCCTGCTTGCACGTGACCGAGCACGTGTGGCACCCGATGCACTTGTCGAGGTTCATCACCATCGACATCTGCGCCATGACCTTCATAGGGTCACGCTCCCCCTTCGCTCGTACCTCGCTGCGGAGTTCGCCGTTCGGTCATCGGTACTGCACCTCCTGGCTGCGGCGGCGGATGACGGTGACCTCGTCACGCTGGTTGCCCGTCGGGCCGATGTAGTTGAACGCGTAGGACAGCTGCGCGTAGCCGCCCACGAGGTGGCTCGGCTTGAGCAGCACCCGGGTCAGGGAGTTGTGGATGCCGCCGCGGTTCCCGGAGGTCTCGGCGACGGGGACGTCGATGACCCGGTCGGTGGCGTGATGCATGTACACCGTGCCCTCCGGCATGCGGTGCGAGACCACCGCCCGGGCCACCACCACGCCGTTGCGGTTGTAGGCCTCGATCCACTCGTTGTCCCGCACGCCGATCTTCGCGGCGTCCTCGACGGACATCCAGATGTTCGGGCCGCCGCGGGAGAGCGAGAGCATGAAGAGGTTGTCCTGGTACTCGGAGTGGATGGACCACTTCGAGTGCGGGGTCAGGTAGCGCACGGCGACCTCCGCGTGGCCCTGGGAGCCCGGCGCGCCGGTGGGGGAGGTGTCCCCGGGGATCGCGTCGCCGAAGAGGCGGTGCATGTCCAGCGGGGGCCGGAAGACCGGCAGGTTCTCACCGAGCTCGCTCATCCAGTCGTGGTCGAGGTAGAAGTGCTGGCGCCCGGTGAGGGTGTGCCAGGGCTTGAGCCGCTCGACGTTGACCACGAAGGCCGAGTACCGTCGCCCGCCGTGCTCCGAGCCGGACCACTCCGGCGACGTCACCACCGGCTGCGGCTGGTGCTGGGTGTCCGCGAAGGTGATGCGGGTGCCGGCGTGGTCGCGGGAGAGGTCCGCAAGCTCGGTGCCGGTGCGCTTCTCGAGGAACTCGAAGCCCTGGGTGGCCAGCCGGCCGTTCGTGGTGCCGGAGAAGGCCAGGATCATCTCGCAGGCCTTGGTGTCCTTGTCCAGCAGCGGTCGGCCGCCGGCGACGCCGGAGCGTGCCCGGCCGTTCCGCTCGCCGAGAGCCTGGACCTCCTCGGTGGGGTCGAACTTCACGCCCTTGGTGATCATGCCCAGCGTGTCGGGCAGCGGTCCGAGGGCGTCGAACTTCGCCGCCAGGTTCGGGTAGTCCCGCTCGATCACGACCAGCTTGGGCATCGTGACCCCGGGCGTGGGCGGCAGCTGGTCCATCGCCGCCACGGCGCCGTGCGGGGTGGCCAGCTCGTCCGGGGTGTCGTGGGCGAGCGGCGCGGCGACGACGTCGCGGTGGACCCCGAGGTGGCCGGCGCTGAGCTCGGCGACCCGCCTGGCCAGGCCCTGGAAGATCGTGAAGTCCGACCGGGTCTGCCACGGCGGGTCGATCGCCGGGGTGAAGGCGTGCACGAAGGGGTGCATGTCCGTGCTGGACAGGTCGTACTTCTCGTACCAGGTGGCGGCCGGCAGGACGACGTCGGAGAACAGCGTCGTCGACGTCATCCGGAAGTCGATGGTCGTCAGCAGGTCGAGCTTGCCCTCCGGGGCCTCCTCCCGCCAGACCATGTCGCGCGGCCGCCGCCCGGGCGGGGACTCCGGCGCGCGGACCGAGGCCTCCGTGCCGAGCAGGTGCTTGAGGAAGTACTCGTTCCCCTTGGCGGAGGAGCCGAGGAGGTTCGAGCGCCACACGGTGAGCACCCGGGGGAAGTTCTCGGGGGCGTCCGGGTCCTCGACGGCGTAGCGCAGCCTCCCGGCACCGAGCTCGTCGACGATGTGCTGCGGAACCTCCTTGCCCGCCTGCGCCGCCTCCTGCGTGATGAGCAGCGGGTTGCGGTTGAACGTCGGGAAGCTCGGCGTCCAGCCCCGCTTGACCGCCTCGACGAGCGTGTCCGCCGTCGTCCGGCCGGCGAAGTCGCCGCGGGCGAGCGGCGAGGCGAGGGTGTCGGCCGGCAGCCCGTCGTAGCGCCACTGGTCCGTGGCCAGGTACCAGAACGACGTCGCCGTCATCTGCCGGGCGGGGCGCTGCCAGTCCAGAGCGAAGGCGTACTGCTGGAAGCCGGTGATGGGCCGGACCTTCTCCTGGCCCACGTAGTGCGCCCAGCCGCCGCCGTTGACGCCCTGGCACCCGGTCATCGTGGTCAGCGCGAGCATGGCCCGGTAGATGGTGTCGGCGTGGAAGTAGTGGTTCACGCCCGCGCCCATGATGATCATCGACCGGCCGCCCGAGACGACGGCGTTGTGCGCGAACTCCCGCCCGATGCGGATGGCCGCCGCGGCCGGGACGCCGGTGAGCTCCTCCTGCCACGCCGGGGTGCCGGGTGCGGTGGCGTCCTCGTAGCCGGCCGGCCAGCTGCCCGGCAGGCCCTCCCGGGCCACGCCGTAGCGGGCGAGCAGGAGGTCGTAGACGGTGGTGACGAGGTGGCCGCCCACCCGGCGGGCCGGGACGCCGCGGCGGACGACGCCGGAGCCGCCGGTGTGCGCGCCCGCCTCGCCGTCGTCCGCGGTCGGGGGGACGTCGAAGCGGGGCAGGTCCACCGCGACCGCCTCGGAGCCGGCCAGGTCCGCCAGGGTCAGGACCGGGTCCGTCTCGCCGAGGTCGAGGTTCCACCGCCCGGCGCCCTCGGGCCCGAACCGGTCGCCCAGGGTGCCGTTGGGGACCACCGGGGTGCCGGCGTCGTCCAGGAGGACGGTGCGGAAGGCCGGGTTCTCGCCGCGGGCGAGGTGGCCGTGCTGCGGGTCGTCGGCGAGGTCGGCGGCGGTGAGGAACTTGCCGGGCACGTACGCGCCGTCGCGCTCCTCCAGGCCCACCAGGAACGGAGAGTCGGTGTAGCGCTTCATGTACTCGAGGAAGCGCGGGGTGCGGTCGCGGACGTGGAACTCGGAGAGGATCACGTGGCCCATGGCCATCGCCAGGGCGCCGTCCGTGCCGGGGTGGACGGAGAGCCACTCGTCGGCGAACTTCGTGTTGTCGGCGTAGTCGGGCGAGATCGCGACGACCTTCTGCCCGTGGTAGCGGGCCTCGGTCATGAAGTGCGCGTCCGGGGTGCGGGTGACCGGGATGTTCGAGCCCCACATGATCAGGTAGCCGGCGTTGAACCAGTCGGCCGACTCCGGGACGTCGGTCTGGTCGCCGAAGACCTGCGGGGAGGCGACCGGCAGGTCCGCGTACCAGTCGTAGAAGGACAGCATGTGGCCGCCCATGAGGGAGTAGAACCGGGCGCCCGCGCCGTAGGAGACCTGCGACATCGCCGGGATGGGCGTGAAGCCCGCCAGCCGGTCCGGCCCGTACTGCTGCGTGGTGTAGACGTGGGCCGCCGCGATGAGCTCCTCGGTCTCCTCCCAGGTGGTGCGCACCAGGCCGCCCTTGCCGCGGGCCGCCTTGTACTGCCGGGCCCGCTCGGGGTCCTCGACGACGTCGGCCCAGGCCTCGACCGGGTCGCCGAGGCGGGCCTTCGCCTCGCGGTAGAGGTTGAGCAGCGTGGCCCGCACGTAGGGGTAGCGGATGCGGGTGGGGGAGTAGGTGTACCAGGAGAACGCCGCGCCGCGCGGGCAGCCGCGGGGCTCGTACTCCGGGGAGTGCGGGCCGGTGGAGGGGTAGTCGGTCTGCTGGGTCTCCCAGGTGATGATCCCGTCCTTGACGTAGACCTTCCACGAGCACGAGCCGGTGCAGTTGACCCCGTGGGTGGAGCGGACCACCTTGTCGTGCGACCACCGGTCGCGGTAGAACGCGTCGCCCTCGCGGCCGCCGGTGAGGAAGAGCTGGCGCAGGTCCGGCGAGGCCGTGCCCCGGCGGAGGAAGGTGCCCAGCCGGAGCAGGGTGTCCTCCGGCGAGCTCTCGCGGGTGGCGGGCGTTCCGTCGGGCCGGGTGGCCGTCATGGCGGGTCCTTCCGTGGAGGGCGGTGCGAGCTGGTCGGGCAGGGTCGTGGCGGTGCTGTCAGGCGGCGGCCGGCCGGGCCGCCGCGGCGCGGCGGACGGGCCACCAGCAGAACGCGGCGACGGCGAGGGCCGTGAGGGCGAGCAGCATCAGGCCGAAGAAGTAGCTCCCGGTCTGGGTGTAGAAGGCGCCCATGACCAGCGGGGGGAAGAACCCGCCCAGACCGCCGGCGGCGCCGACGATGCCGGTGACGGAGCCGACCTTGTCGGCCGGGGCGAGCCGGGCCACGAGCGCGAAGCACGCTCCGGAGGCCGAGCCGAGCATGATCGCCATGGTCAGGAACGCCACCGTGCCGGCGGGCAGCAGCTCGAGCTCGAGGGCGGCGAGGACGGCCATCGCGGCGGTCACGACGAAGTTGACGACCAGGACCGGGATCGGGTGGAACCGGTCCGAGAGCCAGCCGCCGACCGGCCGGGCGAGGACGGCGAGCACCACGAACCCGGCGGTGCGCAGGGCGGCGTCGGCGCGGTCGAGGCCGTAGGCGTTGACCAGGTAGGCGGGCAGATACACGCTGAAGGCGACGAAGCCGCCGAAGCCCAGCGCGTAGATGAGGGCGAGCTGCACCGTGGCGCGCACCTTCAGAGTGGCCATGGTGCGGGCCAGCAGGGAGCCCGTGGGAGGGGTCAGGCCGGGCGCGTCCCGCACGAGGGCGCGCGCCAGGACTGCGTAGAGCGCGAGCAGCACCGCGACGAGGACGAACGGTGCGGGACGGCCGAAGGCCTCCGCGATGCCGACCGTGGTGAAGGAGGCGACGGCGGTTCCCGCGGTTCCCATCCCGAAGATGCCGAGCGCGGTCCCGCGGTTCTCCGGGGCGAACCAGCGGTTGACGAACGGCACGCCGATCGCGAACGCGGTGCCGCCCAGCCCGAGGAAGAACCCGCCCAGGATCAGCATGGCGAAGCTGGAGGCCACCAGGCCGGTGAACAGCACCGGGACGATCGTCAGGAGGCTCACCGCCGGGAACATCACCCGGGCTCCGAAGCGGTCGGTCAGGGCGCCGACCGGGATGCGACCGAGCGAGCCGACGATGACCGGCACCGCAACGATGACCGAGACCTGGAAGGCGCTGAGCGAGAGGTCCTCCCCGTAGGTGGCACCGAGCGGGCCGATGAGCGCCCAGGCCCAGAAGTTGACGAGGAAGCCGATCGTCGCCAGGAGGAGCATGCGGTTCTGCGGGCCGCCCCCCGCGCGCGCCGATGCGGGTGCGGTGCGGTCGTCCGGCTGTTGCGACGTCATGCGGCGACTCCCAGCTCGACTGGTGCCCTGGGCAGGGCCCGGTGCGGCCGATTATGCACGGAAGGAACCGTCTGCAACAGTGCCGGAGAAAGGCGTCGGGAATGTCGGGAAAATAGGCAAGAGGGGGCTGACCTAAATCATTCCGCACCAGCGTGCGGATTTCCGGTTTTCACGGTATTGGCACGATCGTGGCGTCCCGACCGAGAGGCTTCCGGGCTCGGCGAGTCGATATCACCGCAGGTCACCGAGGTAGGACCTAGGTCCTAGGGTGGCTGCTGCCGACCTCGGGACGCCGTCGGCCGCTTTGCCGCGCCGCGGCCGACCGCGTCAGGGCCGGCACATTGTCGGCGATCATCGCCGTTCCGCTCGTGCTCGCGACGATTCGCCCGTGCTGTTTTCTCGGACCGTGCCCGACGGCTTCTCGCGCGAGGCGGAATCTCGACATCAAAGTATTGAATGCTCTCTCATCGGGGGAGTGCGCGCCCTCCTCCGCCCGGTGCGTGCCGTCTGTCGCCCGTTCGAGCTGGCTCGAGCGTCACGGACCGGTCGGCGGTCGGCGCTACGGTGACGTGGTGAGCCACTCCCATCCGCCCGGTCGGCACGGCGCCGTCGCCGAGAACGTCGCGCCCGCCGGGAGGGCGTTCGTCGCCGGAGCGGTCGTCACCGTGTCGGACCGGTGCGCCCGTGGCGACGCGGAGGACGTCTCCGGCCCGCTGGCCGTGGAGCTGCTGGCCGGCGCGGGGGTGCGCGCGGACGTCGTCGTGGTGCCCGACGGGGTCGAGTCCGTGCGCGGCGCGCTGCGGGCCGCGCTCGCGGACGGAGCGCGCGTGGTGCTGACGACCGGCGGGACGGGGATCTCGCCGCGCGACCTCACCCCGGAGGGCACCCGTGACCTGCTCGCCCGCGAGCTGCCCGGCCTCGCCGAGGCGATCCGCGCCCGCGGCGCCGTCGCCGTGCCGGCCGCCGTCCTCTCCCGCGGCCTCGCCGGCATCGCCGCGGGCCGGGACGGGGAGGCACTGGTGGTCAACGCGCCCGGCTCGCCGGGTGCGGTCCGCGACGCGCTGGCGGTGCTCGGCCCGCTGCTCCCGCACGTGCTCGACCAGCTCGCCGGCGGCGACCATGGGCGCGCCCTGCCGGTGTGACCGCTCCGCCCCGCCGACCTGTCGGGCTGGGGGTCAGCCCTCCTCGAGCGCGGCGAGGTCCTGCCAGGTGTCGACGTCGGCGGCCTCCTCGTCCGCGGCGGCGACCGCGGCGAGGTCCAGGCCGGACACCAGCTCGCGCACCGAGGCCCCGGCGGGCGGCAGCGCCCGCAGCCGCGCGCGCAGGGCGGCGGTGCGGTAGACCGCGGTGAGCCACTGCGGGCGACCGCCGGCGTCGGTCAGGGCCGCGCCGTCGCCCCGTGCCTCGATCGCGGCCCGCAGCAGCCGCGGCACGGCGCTGGCCGCGCGCGGGACGTCGCACGCCAGCACGAGCAGCAGCGGTGCCGACGGGCCCGGCGCCGCGTCCAGCGCCGTCAGTCCCGCGGAGACCCCGGCGACCGGCCCGCCGAGCGGCGGGTCCTCGAGGGTGCGCACGACGCCGGGCGGCACCTGGACGTCCTCCGGGGCGACGACGACCACCCGGCCGGCCCCCGCGGTCGCCGCGAGCGCGTGGTCGAGCAGGCGACGGCCCGCGAGCAGCACGTCCGGCTTGGACGCGCCGCCGAGCCGGCGCCCGGTGCCGCCGGCCAGCACGACGGCGTCGAAGGTCACGGCGTCAGTCCGGCCGGCGCCAGTCACCGGAGCGGCCGCCGGACTTGGCGATCACCTTCACGCCGGTGATCTCGGCCGAGCGGTCCACGCCCTTGACCATGTCCACCACGGCCAGGGCGGCGACGGAGACCGCAGTGAGCGCCTCCATCTCCACGCCGGTGCGGTCGGCGGTGCGCACGGTCGCGGTGATGACCACCCGGTCCTCGGCGAGCTCGAGGTCCACCACGGCGCCGTGGACGCCGATGGTGTGGGCCAGCGGCAGCAGCTCGGGCGTGCGCTTGGCGGCCGCGATCCCGGCGATGCGCGCGACGGCGAGCACGTCCCCCTTGGGGACGGTGCCCTCGCGCAGCGCGGTCATCACCGTCTCGCTGCAGCGAACCTCGCCGCGCGCGACGGCCTCCCGCACGGTCGGCTGCTTGCCGGTGACGTCGACCATCCGGGCGTGCCCGGCGTCGTCCAGGTGGGTCAGGCGGATCTCGCTCACGGCACCATCATGACGGTCACGACGTCCCCCTCCGCGACGGCCTCGACGTCGGACTCGACGATCGCCAGGCCGTCCGCCTCCGCCAGCGAGGCCACGAGGTGGGAGCCCGAGCCGCCCGCGGAGGCGGGACGCGCGAGCAGGACGAGCGTGCCGTCGTCGTCGGTGCGGTCGTCGAGGACGACGGGCATGTACTGGCGCCTTCCGGCCGGGCAGCGCCAGCCCGCGGCCACCGTCGCCTCGACCAGGAGGGGCTGGAGCGTCTGCGGCTCCGCCGTCGTCCCCCGCCCGGCCATGACCCGCAGCGCCGGCTCGACGAAGACGACGAAGCTGACGAAGACGCTGACCGGGTTGCCGGGCAGGCAGAAGATCGGCACCCCGCGGCCGTCGTCGTCCAGCACCCCGAAGCCCTGGGGCTTGCCCGGCTGCATCGCGACGGCGGTGAAGGCCACCTCGCCGAGCGGGGCGAGGACCTCCTTGACCACGTCGTAGGCGCCGGCGCTGACGCCTCCGGTGGTGACGATCGCGTCGACCCGGCCCAGGGACTCCTGGAGGCGACGGCGCAGGGTGGCCGGGTCGTCGTCGACAGTCTCCAGCGGGACGGCGGTCGCGCCGAGCGTCTCCGCCAGCGCCGCGACCAGGACGGAGTTGGAGTCCGGGATCTGCCCGTGGGCCAGCGGCGCGCCCGGGGGCACCAGCTCGGTCCCGGTGGAGAGGACGCCCAGCCGCACGCGGGGCTGGACGGGGAGGGTGCCGTGCCCGGTGGACGCGGCGGTCGAGAGGTCGCGCGGGCGCAGCTCGATCCTGGCCGGGACGACGACGGCGCCCGGGGTGACGTCGTCACCGGCCCGGCGGACGTGGGCGCCGGGTACGGCGGGGGAGCGGATCTCCACGACCTCGGGCAGGGCGCTGCCCGAGCCGGGCCCGGCCCGCTGGTCCGTCTGCTCGACCGGGACCACGGCGTCCGCGCCGGGCGGCACGGGGGCGCCGGTCATGATCCGCACCGCGGTGCCCGGGTGCACCTCGGGGCGGTCGCCCGACCCGGCGGGCAGGTCGGCGACGACCCGCAGCCGCACCGGCGACTCCCGCGAGGCCGCGGCGACGTCGGCGGCACGCACCGCGTAGCCGTCCATCGCCGAGTTGTCGAAGGGTGGGACCGCAAGGTCGGCGATGACGTCCTCGGCCAGGACGCAGCCGAGCGCGTCGGCGAGCGGGACGTCGCGCGCGGGGAGGCGCGGGACGGCGGCCAGGACCGCGTCGCGGTGCTCCTCGACGGTGATCATCCTGCTTCTCCTTCGTTCTGGTCAGTACGTGGGCAGCGTCGGGTCCACGTCCGCGACCCAGGCCAGGACGCCGCCCTCGACGTTCACGGCGCGCGCGCCGGCATCGGACAGCGCGTGGACGGCCTGCGCCGAGCGCTGCCCGCTGCGGCAGTGCACGAGCAGCTCACGGGCCACGCCGCCCGGGCGGCCCAGGTCGAGGCGGTGCACCACGCCCTCCGGGTCGGCGAGGACCTCCGCGAGCGGCACGCTCACCGCCCCCGGGATCGTCACGATGCCGCGCTCGGGCACCTCGCGGACGTCGAGGAGGATGAAGTCGTCCGCGCCGCGCGCGCGGGCGCCCAGCCGCTCGGCCAGGGCCCGGACCGAGATGGCCGGCAGCGGCGCGCCTCCGCCGTCGGTAGGCCCGCCCGGAGCCGTCCCCGGCGCCGGGTCGTACCCCAGCTCCTCGGGCGTGGTCGGCGGGGCGGGCGTGCCCGGACGTGGGCGCACCGGCAGCTCGCTCCAGCGGGCGCCGAGCACGTCGAGCACGAGCACCCGGCCCAGCAGCGGCTCGCCGGCGCCGGTGATCAGCTTGACGGCCTCGGCCGCCATGATCGACCCCACCTGGCCGCACATCGCGCCGAGCACGCCGGCCTGGCCGCACGAGGGCGTCGTGCCCTCCGGGGGCGGGGTGGGGAAGAGGTCGCGGAGCGTCACCCCGGGGGTCTCGCCGTCGGGCCGGGACCAGAAGACGGAGACCTGGGCGTCGAAGCGCAGGATCGACCCCCAGACGAGCGGGATCCCGAGCTCGGCGCAGACGTCGTTGACGAGGTAGCGGGTGGGGAAGTTGTCCGTGCCGTCGATGACGAGGTCGTGCCCGGCGAGGAGGTCGCGGGCATTGGCGGCGTCCAGGCGGACGTGCCGACCGGTGACCTCGACGTCCGGGTTGAGCGCCCCGATGTGCTCGGCCGCGGACTCGACCTTGGGCCGGCCCACGTCGGCCGTGGAGTGGATGACCTGACGCTGGAGGTTGGAGGCGTCCACGACGTCGTCGTCGACCACGGTCAGGTGCCCGACCCCGGCGGCGGCGAGGTACTGCAGCACCGGCGAGCCGAGGCCGCCGGCGCCCATCACGAGCACCCGGGCGGCGAGCAGCCGGCGCTGGCCGGCGTCGCCGAGCTGGCCGAGCAGCAGGTGCCGCGAGTACCGCTGGACCTGCTCCCGGGTCAGCGGTGGCCCCGGCTCCACGAGGGCGGACGTGCGCATGGCCCCACTGTAGGGTCCGTGCCGGGACCGTCGGTCCCACGACCGACGCCCTCGGGAGGCGCTATGGCGATCGAGCCGGACACCAAGGACTGGACCTGGGTGCTGCAGCGGCGCTGCGAGCAGTGCGGCGCGGAGGTCGCGGGGGAGACGCCCGCCACCGTGGCCGCCCTGGTGCGGGCGGCGGTCCCGCGCTGGCAGGCGGTGCTCCGGCGCCCCGGCGTCGCGGAGCGGCCCGACGAGGGCACGTGGTCGCCGCTCGAGTACGCCGCGCACGTGCGCGACGTCTTCGGCGTGTTCCGGGCCCGCCTGGCGCTCATGCTCGCGGAGGACGGTCCCACCTTCGCCGACTGGGACCAGGACGCCGCGGCCGTCGCCGGCCGGTACCGGGACCAGGACCCCGCGGTGGTCGCGGAGGAGCTCGCCGGCGCGGGCACCGCCGTCGCGGACGCGTTCGAGGCGGTCCCCCAGAGCGCGTGGGAGCGTCCGGGGCTGCGGTCCAACGGGTCGGCGTTCACCGTGCGCACGCTCGCCCAGTACTTCGTCCACGACGTGCTGCACCACCTGCACGACGTGCGCGGCTGACGGCGCACGCGACTCCTTTCTGAGGACCGCAGAACGAGCCGAGGACCGACGTCGGGAAGTCGGTTCTCGACGCAGATGTAGGTCCTCACGGGCCAGGTCCCTCGGCCGTGCGGGGCTGACACGACTCACGCGAGCGAGCCGCCGAGCCGCCGAGCGCGCCGGTGACCGACAACACCAGCCCACTAGATAGATGCATGGTGCATGTAGATGTACCGTGGGGGACATGTCCGATTCCTCCCTCGCGCGGCCCGAGGCCTCCGAGCGCGTCCTCGAGGCGCTCACCTCCTTGATCCGCCGCAGCCGCACCTCCGCCGCGCTCGTGGCGCAGGCCTGCGGGCTCCAGGGCGCCCAGGTCCAGCTGCTCTTCGCGCTGCACCGGTCCCAGGAGTGCCGCGTCGCGGGGCTCGCCACGCACCAGCTGGTCGATCCTTCGGTGGTCAGCCGCCAGGTGGCGGCCCTGGAGAAGCTGGGCCTGGTCGCCCGACGGTCGGACCCGGACGACGGCCGCGCCTCGCTCGTCTCCCTCACGGAGGCGGGGCGCGAGAAGCTCCGCGAGGTGCGCCGCCTGCACCTCGAGGCGGTCGTCGGCTCCATGGAGGACTGGCCGGTCGAGCGGATCAGCCGCCTCGCCGACGACCTCGCGGACCTCACGGACGCCTCCGCCGTCGTCTACGCCAAGCTCTCCGGCACCGCGCCGGCCGACACCGAAGCCAAGGATCACGCGTGAAGAAGAAGGACCTGACCTCCCGCCGGGCCTACGCCGGCATGACGTCGGAGCAGGCGGCGCTCGCGCACGAGGAGCACCGGCAGATCCTCAAGGTGCTCACCGGCCTGCTGCTCGGGATGTTCGTCGCCAACCTCTCCGGCACCATCGTGGGCAACGCGCTTCCGGTGATCGTCGGCGAGATCGGGGGGACCCAGCAGCAGTACACCTGGATCGTCACCTCGACGATCCTCGCCTCGACGGCGATCACCCCGATCGCCGGGAAGCTGGCCGACCTCTTCGACAAGAAGAAGCTGCTGCTCGGCTCGCTCGCGCTCTTCGCGCTCGGCTCGCTGGTGGCCGGCATGTCGACCTCCGCGGGCATGCTCATCGCCGTCCGGGTGATCCAGGGCATCGGGATGGGCGCCAACATGGTGCTCACCCAGATCATCATCGCCACGATCATCCCGCCGCGGCAGCGCGGCCGGTACAACGGCTACATGGGCGCCGTCATCGCCCTGGCGACCGTGTCCGGGCCCCTCGTCGGCGGCCTCATCGTGGACCTCCCGTGGCTCGGCTGGCGCTGGTGCTTCTGGGTGGCGATCCCCTTCGTGGCGGCCGCGTTCGCCGTGCTCTGGAAGAACCTCCACGTGCCCGGCCGCGGCCGTCCGGGTGCGAAGGTCGACTGGGCCGGCGCGGCCCTCATCTCCCTGTCCGCCACGCTGCTGCTCATCTGGGTCTCGTTCGCCAACCACGAGTTCGCCTGGATGTCCTGGCAGACGGCGGCGATGCTCACCGGCGCCGTGGTCGCCGCGCTGGCGTTCGTCCTGGTCGAGCGGCGCGTCAGCGAGCCGGTGGTGCCGCTGCACATCCTCACCGAGCGGACCACGGCGCTGGCGGTCGTGGCGAGCCTCGCCGTCGGCACCGCGATGTTCGGGACGATGATCTTCCTGGGCCAGTACTTCCAGATCGGCCGCGGGTACAGCCCGACGATCGCCGGCTGGCTGGGCCTGCCGCTCATGGGTGGCCTGCTGATCTCCTCCACGGTGTCCGGGAACCTGGTCACGCGGAGCGGGCGGTGGAAGCCCTACGTCGTCGGCGGCGTGGCGCTCCTGGCTGCAGGCATGGGGCTCATGGCCACCGTCGGCGCGACCACCCCGCTGTGGGCGGTGAGCCTGTACCTGCTCCTCGCCGGGCTCGGCCTCGGCGCGTCCATGCAGAACCTGGTGCTGGCGGTGCAGAACACCGTGGACGTCGGCAACGTCGGCGCCGCCACCTCGACCGTGACGTTCTTCCGCAGCCTCGGCGGCGCGGTCGGCATCCAGGTGCTCGGCGCGGTCTACGCCGCCCGGGTCACCTCGCTGACCCTCGCCGGGTACGCGGAGCGCGGCATCGACGTGACCGAGCTCGACTCCTCCACCTCCTCCCTCGACCTCTCCGCGCTGCCGGCGGACATGGCCGAGGTGGTTCGCGAGGCGTACGGCGACGGCATCGGCATGGTCTTCGCCGGGGCGGCGCTGATCGCGGCGGTGGGCCTGGTCGCCGTCGCCTTCATGCGTGGCACCGAGCTGCGCTCCACCTGGGAGGTCCCCGCCGCCGCGCGCGAGGTCATCGAGGCCGACGCCGGCCCCGGGACGACGGCGGCACCCGGGGACGTCACGCCCGCCACCACAGCCATGGTCGACCGGAGCGGCGAGACGGGACGCACCGCGGACGACGGCGGAACCGGGCCGGCGTCGCCGGACCTGGAGCAGGTCGGTCGCTGAGATCCGTAGGGTCAGGCTCCGCCGTCGACGCCCAGACGGGCGTCCGCCCACTCGATCGCGCTGCGGGTGTAGTACTCCCGGCCCGGCTGGGGGGAGAGCGCGAGGTCGTGGATGCCGCCCGGCACCTGGAGGATCGTGACGTCCTCCCCGATCATGGGCGCCCGGCTGATCATCTGGCGCACGTCGAGGACCACGTCGGAGGTCGACAGGTCCGCCGGCCCGGGG
This sequence comes from Georgenia daeguensis, assembly GCF_039537705.1. NCBI lineage: Bacteria > Bacillati > Actinomycetota > Actinomycetes > Allobogoriellales > Allobogoriellaceae > Georgenia > Georgenia daeguensis. The sequence goes on along the minus strand of NZ_BAABBA010000015.1, from coordinate 11,228 downwards.
TGCTTGCTGTCCCCGGACCGCGTGGAGCAGCACAGGAGCACGGGCACCGAGACCTCGAGCCCTCGGCCGATCTCGGCCTGGGCGCGGCGGACCGTGCGGACGAACCCGGCGCGGGCGGGGAAGCCCTCGTGGGGCTTCAGCGACAGGTCGTACTCCCAGTCACCGCCGGTGCCGGTGTGCAGGTACCTGCCGTAGGCCTGGCTGAGCGAGCCCACCGGGAGGCTCGGCAGCCAGGCCCCGAGCTTGTCGACGATCTCGGTGACCGGGACCCGGGTGAACCAGCCGGAGTTGAGGTCCAGCCACGGGGAGTTGAGGACGACGGCGTCCACGCTTCCGGGGTGGTCGGCCGCCCAGAGCACTGCCTGCAGGCCGCCGGTCGAGTGCCCGAGGAGGACCACGGGGCGCGGGCCGCCCTCCCGGATGATCGCGAGGGCCTTGCCGATCTCCTCGTCCTGCACGCGCAGGTCACGGATGTCGTCCGGGCGCGGGTGCCCGTTCGTGGAGCGGCCGGAGCGGCGCATGTCCAGGCCGTAGAAGTCGTAGCCGGCGTCGATCCACGCCTGGGCGTGCTCGGCCTGGAAGAAGTAGTCGACGAACCCGGGCAGGTAGAGCACAGCTCGGGTCGCGGAGCCGGCGTCCCTCTGGTGGACGAGCGTCGCGACGTCCGGGGCGCCGGGCTCCTCCCCGCCGTCGAGACGGTCGCCGAGCGGGATCGTGCGCGCCACCCACGGCGGACCCAGCAGGTCGTCGTCGACGGGCGGGGGCGCGGCTGCGGGCTGGGCGTCGTAGCTCATGGCCCGATCATGTCAGCAGGACCGCCGGTGCGGTCAGCCGCGGCCGCGCGGACCGGTCCGGCAGGTGGACGCGGCCAGGGCCCGGTCTCAGCATGCGGCCTTGGGCCGGGCGCGACCCCGCCCCGCCCGGGCCGCACCGTACGATCGCCGGACACCATCCAGAGCAGCCGAGAGATCTGGCTCGACGACGCTGCAGCAACCTCCCACCTGCGTGTGGGGAAGGGTGCTTCCGCCAGGACCGATGGAGGAGCGCGACATGTCCGACCTGCCTGCCTGTCCGTCCGAGCCTTTCTGTCCGCCGGACCTGCCGCGGCCCGCGGTCGACCCCGCGGGCCTGCGCCCCGGCACCCTCGCGGTGCGCGGCGGGCAGTACCGCAGCGCGTTCCAGGAGACCTCCGAGGCGCTCTACCTCACCCAGGGCTTCGTCTACGACCGCGCCGCCGAGGCCGAGGCGGCGTTCGCCGAGGAGATCGAGCGCTACACCTACTCGCGCTACACCAACCCCACCGTCACCACCTTCGAGGAGCGGCTCGCCCTCATCGAGGGGGCCGAGGACTGCTACGCGACGTCGACCGGCATGTCAGCCGTCTTCACCGCCCTCGCGGCGCTGGTGAGCAGCGGCTCGCGCATCGTGGCGGCCCGGGAGCTGTTCGGCTCCACCCTGTGCGTCTTCGACGACGTCCTGGCGCGGTGGGGCGTGCGGACCGACTACGTCACCGGCACCGACCTCGACCAGTGGGCCGCGGCGCTCGCCACCCCCGCCGACGTCGTTTTCCTCGAGTCGCCGTCCAACCCGATGCAGGACGTCCTCGACCTGCCCGCGATCGCCCGCCTCGCCCACGCCGCCGGCGCGACGGTCGTCGTGGACAACGTCTTCGCCACCCCGGTGCTGCAGCGGCCGCTCGAGCTCGGCGCCGATGTCGTCGTCTACTCCGCGACCAAGCACATCGACGGCCAGGGCCGGGTCATGGGCGGCGCGATCCTCGGCGCGCGCGAGCTGGTGCGCGGGCCCGTGCAGTCCCTGATCCGCAGCACCGGCCCCAACCTCGCGCCGTTCAACGCGTGGGTGCTCGCCAAGGGGCTGGAGACGCTGCCGCTGCGGGTGCGCGCGCAGACCGCCACGGCGCTGGAGCTGGCGCGGTGGCTCCAGGAGCAGCCGGGCGTGGCCTCGGTGCGCTACCCGTTCCTCGCCTCCCACCCGCAGCACGACCTCGCGCGGGCGCAGATGAGCGGGGGCGGGACGGTCGTCACGTTCACCCTCGACGGCTCCGGGCTCGCCAGCGCGGACCCGGCCGCCCGAGCCGACGTCGAGCGCACGTTCGCCTTCCTCGACGCCCTGCGCGTGGTGGACATCTCCAACAACCTCGGCGACGCGAAGTCGATGGTCACGCACCCGGCGACGACGACGCACCGCCGGGTCGACCCGGGCACCCGCGACGCGCTCGGCATCCTCCCGACCACCGTGCGGTTCTCCGTGGGGCTCGAGGACGTCGAGGACCTCCGGGAGGACCTGGACGCGGCGCTCGCTGTCTTCCGTGGCGTGCGGGGCGCGCAGGGGCGGGTGCCGGCCGTCGCCGGCTGAGGCGGCTGAGGCGGCGCGCCGGGTTCCCGTTGCCCGCCGCCGGGGCGGGCGCAAGGATCTGGTGTGGCCGCGGACGTGACGGAACAGCTCGGAGACCTCCTGCCGGACGTCTTCCGCGCGATCGACCTCACCGGCGTGCTCCTCAACGGGGTGCTGGGCGGGACCATCGCGCGTCAGCGCCGCTTCGACCTCGTGGGCTTCGCGATCCTCGCGATCGTGTCCGCGCTCGGCGGCGGCATGCTGCGCGACACCCTCCTGCAGGCGGGCCCGCCGGTGGCCCTGACGGACCCGTACTACCTCGGCACCGCCCTGGCGGGCGCCGTCGTCGCCTTCTTCGTCCCGCTGGGCGGGCGGTGGTGGAACCGGACGTTCCTGCTGGCCGACGGCGTCGTGCTGGGCTGCTGGGCCGCCACCGGGACGGCCAAGGCGCTCGCGGCCGGCCTCGGTGCGCTCCCGGCGGTCCTCCTCGGGGTGACCACCGCCGTCGGCGGCGGCATGATCCGCGACGTCGTCGTCGGGCAGGTGCCGTCCATCTTCGGCGGCAACACCCTCTACGCGACGTCGGCCGTGTTCGCCTGCCTGGCGATGACCGCCCTGTACTCCTGGGGGTACGAGACGGCGGGGATGGTCGCCGCGATCGTGGTGGGCGCCGGCGTGAGCATCCTGGCGCACTGGCGCCGCTGGGTCCTCCCCGACGCGGAGGCGGTCCGGCTGCCCGTCCCGAGCCGGCTGCAGCGCTGGTGGCGGCGGCACCTGCCGCGGGAGCCCGGCTGAGGCGACCCCGGCGTCAGTCGACGACGCCGTAGAGGCGGTCGCCCGCGTCGCCGAGGCCGGGGACGATGTACTTGTGCTCGTTGAGCCGCTCGTCGACGGCGGCCGTGACGATGGTGACGTCGCCGCGCTCACCGATCGCCTCGTCGAGCGTGCGCAGGCCCTCCGGGGCCGCGAGCAGGCAGATGGCGGTGACGTCCCGCGCGCCCTTCTCCAGGAGGTAGTCGATGGCCGCGACGAGCGTGTGACCGGTGGCGAGCATCGGGTCGAGCACGAAGCACTGGCGGCCCGAGAGGTCGTCGGGCAGGCGGTTGGCGTAGGTGATCGCCTCGTAGGTCTTCTCGTCGCGCTGCAGCCCGAGGAAGCCCACCTCCGCCGTCGGGAGCAGCCGCGTCATGCCCTCGAGCATGCCCAGGCCCGCCCGCAGGATCGGCACCACGATCGGGCGCGGCGAGGCGAGGTGCGTGCCCGTCGTCGTCGCCACCGGGGTGGTCACCTGGATCTGGGTCACCCGGACGTCGCGCGTGGCCTCGTAGGCCAGGAGGGTGACGAGCTCGTCCACGAGGAGCCGGAACGTCGGGGACTCTGTGGTCTCGTCGCGCAGGACGGTCAGCTTGTGGGCGATCAGCGGGTGGTCCGCGACGTGCAGGCGCATGCGCCCAACGTACCGTCCGTCGCCCGGCCCGCCGCACGGCGTGCGCCATCATGGCTCCCATGACCGCCACGGGCCCGGGTGCCGCGCCGCCGACCGACGCGGTGCTCGACGACGCGATGCGGCTCGCCCTGGAGCTGGCACGCGAGGCGGTCGGCGACGGCGACGTCCCGGTCGGTGCCGTCGTCCTCGCGCCCGACGGCTCCGTCGTCGGGCGGGGCCGGAACCGGCGTGAGGCCGACGGCGACCCCACCGCCCACGCCGAGATCCTCGCCCTGCGGGAGGCGGCCGCCGCCCTGGGGACGTGGCGGCTGGAGGGCTGCACGCTGGTGGTCACGCTCGAGCCGTGCACGATGTGCGCGGGCGCGATCGTGCTGGCGAGGGTGGAGCGGGTGGTCCTCGGTGCCTGGGACCCCAAGGCCGGCGCGACGGGGTCCGTGCGCGACGTCGTGCGCGACTCCCGCCTGAACCACCGGGTCGAGGTGGTCGCCGGGCTGCGCGGGGAGGAGAGCGCCCGGTTGCTGCGGGAGTTCTTCGGCGAGCGCCGCTGACCGTGCAGCCGCCGCTCTCGCGGTGGCCGTGGCTCGGTGCCCGCGCCAGACTGGCCCCATGGTCCGCCGTCGCATCGTCGTCCACGGCCGGGTGCAGGGCGTGGGGTACCGCTACTCCTGCGAGGCGGTCGCGGAACGTCTCGGGGTGAGCGGCTGGGTGCGCAACAAGGACGACGGCACGGTCGAGGTCGTCGCAGAGGGCGACCGTTCCGCCGTCGACTCGTTGCTCGAGTGGTGCCGGCAGGGACCGCGGCACGCCGACGTCGCCCGGGTCGAGGTGCACGAGGAGGAGCCCGAGGGGCTGGGCGGCTTCGTGAGCTACTGATGCCGGGAGAATGACGGGCGTAATATCGGAGCGTTCCGTGAAAAACGATGGACGCAGCGCCGGTCGTGCCGGGGGAGGAAGTGCTCGTGAAGAAGACGCAGCGCACCGAGTGGGACCCGCGATCCCCTGAGGTGCTGTCCGACCAGGTCGCCGCCTACGACGAGATGCGCGCGAGATGCCCGGTCGCCCACAGCCCGTACGGGAACTGGACCGCCTTCCGGCACGAGGACGTGGTGGGGATCCTGGAGGACCACGAGACCTACTCCAACGTGGTGTCGCACCACGCCTCTGTGCCCAACGGGATGGACCCGCCCGAGCACACGAGGTACCGGCAGATCGTCGACCGGTACTACACCCCGGAGCGCATGGCGGCCTTCGAGCCGGTCTGCCGGCAGATCACGCGGGAGCTTGTCGCGGCCCTGCCCCGCGAGAATGACGTCGAGATCATGTCCGACCTGGCCGAGCCCTTCGCCAACCGTGTCCAGTGCGCTTTCATGGGCTGGCCCGACCGGCTGCACGATCCGCTGCGGCAGTGGACCAGGAAGAACCACGAGGCCACCCTCGCCATGGACCGCGAGGCGATGTCCGCCGTCGCGCTGGAGTTCGACGGGTACATCCGCGAGCAGCTCGACGAGCGTCGGGCCGCCGGCACTGACGCCCCCGCCGACACCACGACCGCGCTGCTGCGCGAGACGGTCGGCGGCCGGCCGCTCACCGACGAGGAGATCGTCTCGATCGTCCGCAACTGGACGGTCGGCGAGCTGGGGACCATCGCGGCCAGCGTCGGCATCATGGCGGAGTTCCTCGCCACCCACCCCCACGTCCAGCAGCAGCTCCGCGAGCAGCCGGCGGACCTCGAGCGTGCGAGTGACGAGATCCTGCGCATCAACGCTCCGCTGATCGCGAACCGGCGCCGCACCACGCGGGCCGTCACCCTCGGCGGCCAGGAGATCCCCGCCGGCGAGAGGGTGATGGTGCTGTGGGCCTCGGCCAACCGCGACGAGCGTGTCTTCGGCAACCCCGACGAGTTCCGTCTCGACCGCGACCCGGCGCAGAACCTGCTGTACGGCACCGGGATCCACTACTGCCCGGGGGCCCCGCTCGCCCGCCTGGAGCTGCGCCTGGTGCTGGAGGAGCTGTTCGCCGGGACGACGGCGATCGAGCCGGCCGAGGGCGCCCGCCCGGTGCGCGCGCAGTACCCGGGCAGCGGGTTCTCGCGCCTGCCGCTCCGCATCCGCTGACGCCGTCGCGCTAGGCCCCGAGCTCTCGCGCCAGCACGGGCAACGCCTCGCTGGTGCCCACGTGCACGCGGACCGTGGCCAGGTCGTCCCCCCGCGTCGGACCCCGGTTGACCACGGCGACCGGCTTGCCCGCCTTGTGCGCGCGGCGGACGAACCGCAGGCCGCTCATGACGGCGAGGGAGGAGCCCGCGACGAGCAGCGCCTCGGCGTCGTCCACGATCGAGTACGCCTCCTCGACCCGTGCGCGGGGCGTGTTGTCGCCGAAGAACACGACGTCGGGCTTCAGGATGCCGCCGCAGCGAGGGCAGTCCGCGACCCGGAAGTCGGCGGTGGAGTCGAGGATGACGTCGGCGTCCGGGGCGATCTCGAGGTCGGCCACGTGCTGGAAGCGTTCGCGCCAGTGCGGGTTCAGGGCCACCAGCGCGGCGTCGTGCTCGGCCCGGGGAACGACCGTCGCGCAGCTCAGGCACACCACGCGGTCGTAACGGCCGTGCAGGTGGACGAGTCGGCGGGAGCCCGCGCGCAGGTGCAGCAGGTCGATGTTCTGCGTGACGAGCCCGGTGACGACGCCGGCGTGCTCCATGCTCGCCAGCGCGGCGTGGCCGGCGTTCGGGCGGGCCGCGAGGAGGTGGCGCCAGCCCAGGTGGTTGCGCGCCCAGTAGTGCCGGCGGAAGGCGGGCGAGGAGACGAACTGCTGGTGCGTCATCGGGTGGCGCGGCGGCGACCCGGGGGAGCGGTAGTCGGGGATGCCCGAGTCGGTGGACATACCCGCGCCGGTCAGTGCCGCGACCCGGCGTCCGGCGAGAACCTCGACCACGGGTGCCAGGGCGGCTCCGACGTCGTCCGGGTCCGGGACCTGGCCGGCCGCGGGCGGCGCGACGGGGGCGGGCTTGATGACCAGGCGCGGCGCCGTCCGGGCGTGGGTCTGCGGGAACAGCTCGGCCACGCTGTGGTGGCCGTGCCGCGGCAGGCGGACGGGATCCTCGGGCTCGCCCACCTGCCCAGGCTACGTCGGCCCGGCAACCCGCGCGGCCCGCGTCGGCGCGCGCGCTGGTGCGCCACCCCGCGGAGATTTACCGTCCTGTCATGGACACGGAGCGCAAGGCGCCGGAGGACCTCTACGCACGCGGACGTGACGTCGTGACCTCCTACCTCGCCGGTGTGGACGTGACCTGGATGGCCGAGGACGAGGACCTCATCGAGATCCTCAACGAGGCGGGGGAGCACCGGCGGATCCGGGTGACGGTCACCGACTCGGCCGGCTGGCTGGTGCCGTGGGCGTACGCGCGCCGTCCCCCGACCGTGTTCCCCGACGGCTGGTGGGCGTTCGTCCGGTTCAGCGCCGACCCGGCGAGGCAGCCGCAGGTCTACCTGGCGCGCGAGAACCAGGTGCGCGAGCTGGTGCACTCGATCGTGACGGCCGACGACTTCGACGAGGACGACGCCGAGCGGGTCGAGGGCGAGGCGGTCCGCCTGCTCGACGAGGACCTCCGCCCCCTGCTGCGGTCCTGGCGAGAGCTGACCCAGGGCTTCTGAACGTTCAGCGACTACCCTCGCCCGCATGCGGTGCATCGTGGTGGGAGCGGGGGCGTGGGGCCTGCCCGCGGCGGCGGAGCTGGTCGGCCGGGGGCACGACGTGGTGCTGCTGGACCGGTACGGGATCGCGAACGCGCTCTCCTCGTCCTCGGGTCCGACCCGCCTGTGGCGGCTGACGCACCCGGATGCGGTGCGCGTGCGCCTCGCGCGACGCAGCGTCGAGGCGATGGAGCGGCTGGCGAGCCGCTCCGGGACGGAGGTGTTCCTGCGGCGTGGGCTGCTCTGGCGCGACGACCTCAGCCTGCCCGGCGTGGTCTCGGCGCTCGAGGCGGAGGGCGTGCCGCACGATGTCGTGGCGCCCGACGACGTCGCACGGTACTTCCCGGGGCTGCGTCCCGACGGTCGAGGGGCGGTCTGGCAGGACGACGCCGGACCCGTCCTGGCCGCGGCGTCGATGCGGGCCCAGGCGGCGCTGCTCGAGGCGGGCGGGGGCGTCGTCGAGACCGGTGCTGAGGTGCGGGAGGTGCGCACGACCCCGCACGGCGCCGAGGTGGTCTGTGCCGACGGGAGGACCTTCTCGGGCGACGTCGTCGTCCTCGCGCCGGGGCCCGGCGCACAGCCGCTGCTGGCCACGCTCGGCGTCGAGCTGGCGCTGCGGCCGCGGCTGGAGCAGGTGGTGCACGTGGGCGATCCGGCGGAGCCTGGTGCGGCGGACCAGCTGCCGTGCCTGTTCGACGGGCCTCGGCCCGGTGCTGGCGGCGGCGCGGACGAGCCGGGGATGTACTCGATGCCCACGCCCGGCGTCGGTTACAAGCTCGGTCTCGACCGGTCCGTGCGCGACCTGCTGCCCGGGGACGAGGACCGGACGCCGGACCAGACGCTGACGGGCCTGATCGTCGAGCGCGTGCAGCGGGACCTGACGTCGCTGACGCCGCGCGCGCTGGACGCGCAGGTGTGCTCGTGGACGATGTCGCCCGACGGCCGGTTCGTGATCGACCGGCTTCCCGGCGGCGTCGTCGTGGCGTGCGGCGACTCCGGCGAGGGGTTCAAGTTCTCCGCCCTCATGGGGATCGTGCTGGCCGACCTGGCCGAGGGCGCGACCCCGGACGACGACGTCGCGTCCTTCTCGCTGGAGCGCTTCGCCGGCGGGGCGGAGCTGCGGGAGCACTTGCTCGGGCGCTGAGCGGCGGGGCGAGGCGGCCCGCCGCCTACCGACTTACCAGGGACCGGGCGCGTACGGCCGGGTCCAGAGCGCCACCTGGAGGATCACGGCCTTGCGCCAGGCCTCGTGCATCGCGTCGATCTCCTCGGCCGGACGTCCGGAGCTCTCCAGGAACGGCCGCACCGTCGCCGTGATCGGGTAGATCAGGGCGATGAGGTAGCGCAGCGGCACATGCGTCGTCGACTCCACGCGGTCGGTGCGGTTCTTCTTGTACGGCGTGTGCCGCAGCCCGATCTCGTGCTGGTACGCGAGCCACTGCTCGTCCCACGGGCGCTCACAGGTGTCGCGGATCCACTGCCCGAACCGCCCTCGGACCGCGGTGAGGTACCTGCTGATCGGCTCGCCGTCGGGCCCGGAGAACTGCGCGAGCAGGTGGTGGTGGCGCCCGACGAAGCCGTACCAGACGTCGAGCACGTCCTCGACCTGGTCGGCGAGGACCTCCCCGGCCTTGCGCAGCGCAGCCTCGTCCTCGGGGCCGAACAGCACGCTCGCCTTGAGGAGGTTGAGCTCCTCGACGGACACCGGCGATGCGGTGGCGGTCTCGTAGTCGTAACCCGAGATGGTCGTCATGTCTCCTCCTTGAGCAGGACGTCCTTGAGTCGGACGGTACGCCGGGTGGGTGGGCGACGGAAGACCGGCCGGGGGCGAGCGGAGGGCGGGTGGTCGGGAGCGCGGACGGCCTCGGGGTGACGGGTCGCACTCCGGCCGGTTTGGGCGGTGACGACGCCGACCGGTAGCATCGTCCGGCGAGGTAGCGTGTCCGAGCGGCCTAAGGAGCACGCCTCGAAAGCGTGTGAGGTTAACAGCCTCCGTGGGTTCAAATCCCACCGCTACCGCCAGCCGAAGGGCCCCGGGATCCGGGGCCCTTCGTCATTCCTGCGATTGTGATCGGGACCTTCCGCTCTTGCCGAGGGGCGGTCGGCGGCCCACCGTGAAGGCATGAGCGGCGGGCACACGACCCTCACCTTCCTCGGCGGTACCGAGACGGTCACCGGCAGCAAGTTCCTTCTCGAGCACGAGGGCACCCGGGTGCTCGTGGACTGCGGGCTGTTCCAGGGGGAGCGCCGGTGGCGGCGCCAGAACTGGGAGGCGCCGGACCTCGACCCGGCCGGCCTCGCACACGTGATGCTCACTCACTGCCACCTGGACCACTGCGGGTACCTGCCCGCGCTGGTGCGTCAGGGCTACGACGGCCCGATCTGGATGAGCGAGGGCACTCAGGCACTCACCGAGATCGTCCTCCGCGACAGCGCGCTCCTGCAGGAGCGGGACGCCGAGGACGCCCGTCGCGACGGGTACTCGCGGCACGACCCGCCGTTGCCGCTCTACACGGTGGCGGACGCAGAGCAGGCTATCCGGCAGTTCCGTACGCTCCGCTTCGACGACGACGCCGAGCTGGCCGGCGACGTGGGCGTACGACTGACGCGGGCCGGTCACGTGCTGGGTTCAGCGAGCGTGAGCGTGCGCATGGGTGGCGCGGAGGCGCTCTTCTCCGGTGACCTCGGGCGGCCGTCGCACCCGTTGCTCCGGCCGCGCGCGGTGCCGCCGGCTGCTGCGACCGTCGTCGTGGAGTCCACCTACGGCGACCGTGCCCATCAGGAGCCCGAGGGTCAGTCCCACGAGGCCCTCGCGGACGTCGTCCGCCGCACGGTGGGGCGCGGCGGTTCGGTGCTGATCCCGGCGTTCGCGGTGGACCGCACGGAGCTGGTCCTGCTGGTGCTCTCCGAGCTGATGCGGGACGGGCGGATCCCCAAGGTCCCGGTGTTCGTCGACAGCCCGATGGCGCTCGCGGCCCTCGACGTCTACCGGATGCCGGAGATGCGGTCCGAGCTGCGGGATGGCGTCGTCCCCGAGCTCGTCCACCTCCCGCACCTGGAGGCAGCCCGTACCCCTGAGGAGTCCATGCGCCTGAACAACCCGCGAACGCCCTGCGTCATCATCTCGGCCTCCGGCATGGCGACCGGGGGGAGAGTGGTGCACCACCTGCGGCACTTGCTTCCCGACCGGCGTAACGCCGTCGTGCTCACGGGTTACCAGGCGGCCGGCACTCGTGGCCGAGCGCTGATCGACGGCGCGCACGAGATCAAGATGCACGGTCGGTACCTGCCGGTCCGGGCGGAGATCGTCCAGGACGAGGAGTTCTCCGTTCACGCGGACGCCGACGAGCTGATGCAGTGGCTCAGGTCCCTGCCGGAGGCGCCGGAGACGTTGTACGTCGTGCACGGAGAGCCGGAAGCCTCGGAGGCGCTGGCCCAGCGGGTGCGTGACGAGCTTGACTGGACGGTCGTGGTCCCGCGCCGCGGCGAGCGGGTCCGAGTGGGGTGAACGTGAGTCTCACCGCCGGCTGAACGTCGGCCTTACCGCGACGGGTTGACGTTCCTGCGGCTCGGACGGTGTCCGGGTGGCTCTTCGCCGGCCCGGCCGCACTCAGAAGGGTGGTGGGTCGTCGTTCTCGTCGTGGAGGGGTTCGGGCTGGGCGTGGTGGGGGTGGTGGACGGCGATGAGGGTGACGGTGCCGTTGGGTTCGCGCCGGTAGGTGTGCCCGGAGGGGGTG
>NZ_BAABBA010000014.1:0-121487 GCF_039537705.1 Georgenia daeguensis | reverse complement strand
CCCGCCCGACCCGCCGGACCCGCCGGACCCGCCTGATCTGGCCGATCCGCCCGACCTGCCCGATCCTCCCGCCGTGCCACCGCCCCAGCCGCCAGCCCCGCCGCCGCCGGCGCGACGGCGGCCCCCGCCGCCACCGGGGTGCCGGCCGGCACCGCCGCGCCCGCCACCACCGACCCCGAGGTTGCGCCGCACGACGACGCGAAGGAGGCGCTCAAGCGCGAGCTCGCCGAGCGAGCCCCGCGCGCGGACCACGGCGGGGAGAGCGAGGAGGAGCGTGCGCGCCGCGCCCTCGACGCCCTCGGTGAGGCCGCCGCCCGCCGTCGCGGCCGCCAGAACGACGGCGAGCAGGACCAGTCCCTGGGCGGACGCACCCGCCGCGACGAGGACGAGCACGGCTCCTCCCGCTCGCGCCGCCGCAACCGCGACCGCAACCGGGACCGCAAGCGCCCGGGGCGTGGCGGCCGCGGCAGCGACTTCGCCTTCGACGAGCCCGTCGAGGTCAGCGAGGACGACGTCCTGCTGCCCGTCGCGGGCATCCTCGACGTGCTGGACAACTACGCGTTCGTGCGCACCTCCGGCTACCTGCCCGGCGCCAACGACGTCTACGTGACCCTCGGCCAGGTCAAGAAGAACGGCCTGCGCCGCGGCGACGCGATCACCGGCGCCGTGCGCCAGCCCCGCGAGGGCGAGCAGCAGACCGGGCAGCGCCAGAAGTTCAACGCCCTGGTCCGCCTCGACACCGTCAACGGGATGAGCGTCGAGCAGGCGCGCAAGCGCCCGGAGTTCGCCAAGCTGACCCCGCTGTACCCCCAGGAGCAGCTGCGCCTGGAGACCACGCCGAAGGCGATCACGCCCCGCGTCATCGACCTCGTGGCCCCGATCGGCAAGGGCCAGCGCGGCCTGATCGTGGCTCCGCCGAAGGCCGGCAAGACGATCATCATGCAGCAGATCGCCAACGCGATCGCCATCAACAGCCCCCACGTCCACCTCATGGTGGTGCTCGTCGACGAGCGCCCCGAGGAGGTCACGGACATGGAGCGGATGGTCAAGGGCGAGGTCATCGCCTCGACCTTCGACCGCCCCGCGTCGGACCACACGATCGTGGCCGAGCTGGCGATCGAGCGGGCCAAGCGGCTCGTCGAGCTGGGCCAGGACGTCGTGGTGCTCCTCGACTCCCTGACCCGCCTCTCCCGCGCCTACAACCTCGCGGCGCCCGCCTCGGGCCGCATCCTCTCCGGCGGCGTGGACGCCTCGGCGCTGTACCCGCCGAAGAAGTTCTTCGGCGCCGCGCGCAACATCGAGAACGGGGGCTCCCTGACGATCCTCGCCTCCGCGCTGGTGGAGACCGGCTCGAAGATGGACGAGGTCATCTTCGAGGAGTTCAAGGGCACCGGGAACATGGAGCTGCGGCTCTCGCGCCAGCTGGCGGACAAGCGCATCTTCCCGGCCGTTGACGTCAACGCCTCGGGCACGCGCCGCGAGGAGCTGCTCATGGCTCCCGAGGAGCTCAAGATCGTGTGGAAGCTGCGTCGCGTCATGGGCGCGCTCGACCAGCAGCAGGCGATCGACCTGCTCCTGGGCAAACTGCGCGAGACGGGCTCGAACGCGGAGTTCCTCATGACCGTCGCGAAGAACACGCCGTCGCCGGCCAACGAGCCGGAGCTCGCCATCCGCTGACGCCGGAGAGGTTGGTCACACCGCGAGGCGTCCGCCCGCACGGGAACACGGGCGGCGCCCGCGGTGTTGCACCACCGGCAGCGACACCGCCGTGCCGTCTGGCACAATGTCTCGTCGGCCTCCGGTTCACGTGCGCGACCAGCGTGCGACCCGGGGCACCAAACGAACCAGGAGAGATTCATGAAGCAGGGCATCCACCCCGAGTACGTGACGACCACGGTCACGTGCACCTGTGGGAACACCTTCACCACCCGCAGCACCGCGACGTCCGGCGAGATCCACGCCGACGTGTGCAGCGCCTGCCACCCGTTCTACACCGGCAAGCAGAAGATCCTCGACACCGGTGGCCGCGTGGCCCGCTTCGAGGCCCGCTACGGCAAGAAGAAGTAGCGCCCCACCAACGCCGGCGGTGACGCCGCGGACCTCATGGTTCTGCGGCTCCCGCCGGCGTTGTCGTACGCACTGACCGTCGCAGGGGAGCACCGGAGGTAAGGGCATGAGCGAGGACCTCGCGGCCGTCGAGCCGCTGCTGGCCGAGCACGCCGAGATCGAACGCGCGCTGGCGGACCCGTCCGTCCACGCCGACGCGGGCCGCGCCCGCACGCTCGGGCGCCGCTACGCCGAGCTGGGCCGCATCGTCCACGCCTTCCGCGCCTGGCAGGCCGCCGAGGGGGACCTCGCCGCCGGCCGCGAGCTCGCCGAGGTCGACGAGGCCTTCGCCGAGGAGCTCCCCGCCCTCGAGGCCGCGCGCGAGTCCGCGGCCGAGGACCTGCGCCGGGTGCTGGTGCCGACCGACCCCGACGACGCCCGCGACGTCATCCTCGAGGTCAAGGCGGGGGAGGGCGGGGAGGAGTCCGCGCTCTTCGCCGGCGACCTGGTGCGCATGTACCTGCGTTACGCCGAGCGCCAGGGCTGGTCGGCGCAGATCATCAGCGCCACCGAGTCCGACCTCGGCGGCTACAAGGACGTCTCGGTCGCCATCAAGGCCAGGGGCGTCCCGCAGGATCCCTCCGACGGCGTCTGGGCGCACCTGAAGTACGAGGGCGGGGTGCACCGCGTGCAGCGGGTGCCGGTCACCGAGTCCCAGGGCCGCATCCACACCTCCGCCGCCGGGGTGCTCGTGCTGCCCGAGGTGGACGACCCGGGCGAGGTCGAGATCGACGCGAACGACCTGCGCATCGACGTCTACCGGTCCTCCGGACCCGGCGGGCAGTCCGTGAACACCACCGACTCCGCCGTGCGCATCACCCACGTGCCGACCGGCATCGTGGTCTCGATGCAGAACGAGAAGTCTCAGCTGCAGAACCGCGAGCAGGCCATGCGCGTGCTGCGCGCGCGGCTGCTGGCCGCACGGCAGGAGGAGGCGGAGGCCGCGGCCTCCGAGCAGCGCCGCTCCCAGGTGCGCACCGTCGACCGCTCCGAGCGCATCCGCACCTACAACTTCCCCGAGAACCGCATCGCCGACCACCGTACGGGGTACAAGGCGTACAACCTGGACCACGTGCTCGACGGCGACCTCGGCCCGGTCATCGCCTCGGCCGTCGAGATGGACGAGGCCGCCCGGCTCGCGGCCGCGGCCTCCGGCCGCGCGTGAGCGAGTTCCGCCCCGCCCCGACGTGGCGCCAGGCCGTGGCGGGCGCCACCGCGATCCTCGCCGAGGCGGGGGTGCCGTCGCCGGCCGTGGACGCCCGCCTCCTCGCCGAGCACCTCCTCGGCACCCCGCTGGTGCTCGCCCCCGACGTCACCCCCGAGCTGCTCGCCCGCTACGCGGACCTGGTCCGGGGCCGCAGCAGTCGCGTCCCGCTCCAGCACCTGACCGGGACCATGGCGTTCCGCCACCTGACGCTCGAGGCCGCGCCGGGCGCGTTCGTCGCCCGCCCGGAGACCGAGGTCGTCGCCGGCGCGGCGGTCGAGGCGGCGCGCGCGGTGCGCGGGCACGCGCCCGTCGTCGTCGACCTGTGCACCGGCTCGGGGGCCATCGCGCTCGCCGTCGCCACGGAGGTCCCCGGCTCGCAGGTGATCGCCGTCGAGCTCTCGCCCGACGCGCTGGCCCTCGCCCGGCGCAACGTCGACGCGCTCGCCCCCGACGTCCGCCTCGTCGCCGGTGACGCGGCGACGGCGCTGCCGGAGCTGGACGGCACGGTCGACGTCGTCGTCTCCAACCCCCCGTACATCCCGCCCGACCAGGTGCCGGTGGACGTCGAGGTGCGCGAGCACGACCCCGACCTGGCGCTCTACGGTGGCGGCCCCGACGGGCTCGACGTGCCCCGCGCCGTCGTCGCCTCCGCGGCGCGGCTGCTGCGACCCGGCGGGACGTTCGTCATGGAGCACGCCGAGGTCCAGTCCGCCGCCGTCCGGGAGATCGCCGCGGCCGCCGGGCTGGTCGACGTCGCTACCGGGGAGGACCTGACCGGCCGCGACCGCTACGTCCGGGCGCGCCGCCCGTGACGCCGGCGGGCCGGCTCCCGCGCCCGGCGAGCCACGACGCCACCAGGGCGCCGACGGCGACCCCGGCCAGGTCGGCGAGCACGTCGAACGGGTCCCCGCTGCGGGCCGGCAGCACCGTGTGCTGGAGCAGCTCGCTCACGCCCGCGTGCGCCACCCCGAAGGCCACGACGACGGCGGGGGAGAGGCCGGCCCGGAGCCCGGCGAGGGTGACGGCTCCGAACACCGCGGCGTGGACTATCTTGTCCCCGCCGGGCACGGCGACCGCACCGACGTCGGGCACGCGCGGGACGTAGAGCACCACGAGCTGGACCACCACCGCCGCGGCCAGGACGAGGAGACGGGTGCGTCGGCATGCGGTGGGGCTCATGTCACCGGACAGGATGTCACGCCTGCCGCCGCCGCCGTGACAGACTCGTGCGCGTGAGTGTGTACGACTGCCAGGACCCCGAGGGGCGCAGCGCGGGGCTGGACGAGGCCGTCAACGCCCTCGGCCGCGGCGCCCTCGCCGTGATTCCCACCGACACCGTCTACGGCATCGCCGCGGACGCCTTCGACGCCCGCGCCGTCGCCGCGCTGCTCGCCGCCAAGGGCCGCGGCCGCCAGCAGCCGCCGCCGGTGCTCGTCGGCAACGCGGGCACGCTGGACGGGCTCGCCACCGAGGTCCCGGACGTGGTCCGCGACCTCGTCGCGAAGTTCTGGCCCGGTCCGCTCACGATCATCTGCCTCGCCCAGCCGTCGCTCGCCTGGGACCTCGGCGACACCGACGGCACCGTCGCGCTGCGCATGCCCGCGGACGAGACCGCCCTGGCCCTCCTGCGGCGGACGGGGCCGCTGGCCGTCTCCAGCGCGAACCTCACCGGGCAGCCGGCTGCCACCACCGCCGCGCAGGCGCTGGGCTACTTCGGCGACGACGTCGCCGTCTACCTCGACGCCGGCCGTGCGGGCGGCGGGGTGGCCTCGACCATCGTGGACGCGACGGCGGAACGCCTGACGATCCTGCGCCAGGGCGCCCTGAGCCGGGAGGAGCTGGCCGCCGTCGCCCCCGAGCTGGCGGAGGCCCCGGCGGAGCCGCCCGCCCCCACGGCCGGCGCCGGGCCGGAGGGCGCCGAGCCGCCGGACGGTGACGGCCCGCCGTGAGGGTCTACCTCCTCGTCCTGCTGACCGCGGCGGCGGTCACCTTCCTCGCCACACCGCTGGTCCGCCGCGTCGCCCTGGCGACCCGGGCGCTGACGCCGGTGCGGGCACGGGACGTGCACACCGTCCCCACGCCCCGGCTGGGCGGGGTCGCGATGCTCGTGGGGATGGCCGCCGCGCTGCTCGTCGGCTCACAGGTGCCGTTCCTGCACGAGGTGTTCTTCGAGACCTCCACGATGTGGGCGATCCTCGGCGGCGCGACGCTCGTCTGCCTCCTCGGCGTCGCGGACGACATCTGGGACCTGGACTGGATGACCAAGCTGGTCGGCCAGGTCCTCGCCGCCGGCTTCATGGCCTGGCAGGGCGTCCAGCTCATCACCTTCCCGATCTTCGGGCTGACGATCGGCTCGTCGCGCCTCTCGCTCTTCGCGACGATCCTCGTGGTCGTCGTCGCCATCAACGCGGTGAACTTCGTCGACGGGCTTGACGGTCTCGCCGCCGGGATGATCGCCATCGGCGCCGGCGCGTTCTTCGTGTACACCTACCTGCTCACGCGCGACGCCTCGCCCGGCAACTACGCCAACCTGGCGACCGCCGTCATCGCCGCGGTGGTGGGGGTGTGCGTGGGCTTCCTCCCGCACAACTTCCACCCCGCCAAGATCTTCATGGGCGACTCCGGCGCCATGCTCCTGGGGCTGACCGTGGCGGCCGCCGCGATCGTCGTCACCGGGCAGATCGACCCCGCCACGGTGAGCAGCTCGCAGGTACTGCCGGCCTACGTGCCCATCCTGCTGCCGGTCGCCGTGCTCCTCGTGCCGCTGCTGGACATGACGCTGGCCGTGCTGCGCCGGGTGCGTGCCGGGCACTCGCCGTTCCACCCCGACCGGATGCACCTGCACCACCGGCTGCTCGACCTCGGGCACAGCCACCGCCGGGCGGTGCTCATCATGTACCTGTGGGCGGCGGTCATCTCCTTCAGCGCCGTGGCCCTCGCCGTCTACAGCCCCGGGGAGGTCGCCATCGGCACGGCGGCGGCCGTGGCCGTGGCGGTCGCCATCACGGTGACGCAGCTGCCCGGCCTGCGGGACCGCCGGTCCCGGCGGGCGGGGGACGACGCGCCGGCTCCAGCCCCGTCGGCATCCCCGACGGCGCAGGCTCCCGTGGCGTCTGCCGCGGTGACGCGGGCCGCGGTGTCCGCCCCGGCACCGTCGGCCACGGCGTCGGCTCCCGCGGCGCCGGCTCACGGGGCGTCGGCTCCCGCGGCGCCGGCCGCCGTCCCGTCGCTCACGGCCGGCGGCCCGCCCGCTCGGCCGCCCTGGCGCCGCACCACGTCGGGCGCGACGCCCCCCACCGCGGCCACATCGACACAGTCCGGGACCGACCGGCGCACCGAGGAGGAACCCCGAGGATGAGCGAGACCCCGAACGAGACCGGCCGGGCCACCCGGAACATGTACGCGCTGATCCTGCGGCGGCTCGGCATCCTCGTGGCCGGGCTAGCGGTGCTCGGGTCCGCCGTCGGCTACCTCGTCGCGGGCACCCCCGGCGTCTGGGGCGCGCTCATGGGGGCGGGCATCGCCGCACTCTTCATGGTCGGCACCGTGGTGACGATGATGATCACCGCCGACAAGCCGCTTCCGCTGGCCACCGCCGCCGGCGTCGGCGGGTGGCTGGTCAAGATGGTGCTCCTCCTCGTCATCCTCCTGCTGGTGCGGGGCAAGGACTTCTACTCGCCCGGGGTCTTCTTCCTCGTCCTCGTGCTGGCCATCGTCGGGTCGCTGGGTATCGAGATGGCCGCGGTGCTGCGTGCCCGCGTGCCGACCGTCGACCTGTCGGGGCGTCCCGGCCCGGCCCCCGACGACGGCGCCGCCCGCGACTGACCGGTCCGGCAGGCCCAGCACCGCCCCGGAGCGCCCGGCGGCTCCTGAGACGGTGTGCGGAGCACTCCATCCGATGCGTTAGGCTCGTCCTCGTTCCCAGCACACGGTCCGTCGTCGGACGTGCCCGGGGGACGCACCCGTGCCCGACCCGAGCCACCAGGGGGACACACTGTCTGCCGCACCGATGCTGACGTCCAGCACCTCCGCCGTCGTGCTCGCCGCCGAGGAGGGGAGCGGGTTCCACGGACCCACGCTCGCCGACTTCTTCCCCCCGGCCGTCCTCTTCGAGGGGACGATCTTTGAGTTCAACCGGATCACGCTGGTGCGGCTCATCGCCACCGCGATGCTCGTCCTCTTCTTCTGGCTCGCCGCCCGCAAGGTCCGGCTCGTCCCCGGGCGTGCGCAGTCCATGGGCGAGATGGCCGTCGACTTCGTGCGCAAGGGCATCGCCGAGGAGTCGCTCGGCCGTGAGATCGGGCGCAGGTACACCCCGGTGCTCGTGGTGATCTTCTTCGGCGTCCTGTTCATGAACATCACGGGCATCATCCCGTTCCTGAACATCGCCGGCTCGTCCGTCATCGGTCTGCCCCTGGTGTTCGCGCTGCTGTCCTACGTCACGTTCATCGTGGCCGGCGTCCGGGCCCAGGGCGGGGGGCACTTCCTGAAGTCCCAGCTCTTCCCGCCGGGCGTGCCGTGGCCGATCTACATCATCCTGACGCCGATCGAGTTCCTCTCGACGTTCATCATCCGGCCCGCCACGCTCACCGTCCGTCTCCTGGCCAACATGCTCGCCGGGCACCTGCTGCTCGTGCTGTGCTTCGCGGCGACGAACTACCTCTTCTTCGAGGCGAGCAGCGCCGGGCTGACCATCGCCGGCCTCGGCACCCTTGCTGCCGGCTTCGCGTTCACGCTCTTCGAGATCTTCGTGGCGGTCCTCCAGGCGTACGTCTTCACCGTGCTCACCGCGGTCTACATCCAGCTGTCCGTCGAGTCCCACTAGTAAACGAAGGTCGGCGGCCGGGCCCCAGCGCCCACCGCCGAACAACACCCACGACGTACCGGGACCAACCCGGAACGCCACACAGGAAGGAAGACCTCCGCATGGAGATCACCGGAGACATCGCGACCATCGGCTACGGTCTCGCCACCATCGGCCCCGGCATCGGCATGGGCATCCTGGTCGGCAAGACGCAGGAGGCCGTGGCGCGCCAGCCCGAGCTGGCCGGCCCGCTCCGCATCAACATGTTCATCGGTATGGCCCTGGTCGAGGCCCTCGGTCTGATCGGCCTCGCCGCAGGCTTCGTGTTCTGATGCAGTCCACGGCCCTCGTGCGGGCGGAGGTGACCCAGAACCCGCTCCTGCCTGCCAGCTACGACATCATCTGGTCGCTGGTCTGCCTCGCGATCATCGCGTTCTTCCTGGTGAAGTACGCGGTGCCGCGCCTGACGTCGATGCTCGACGAGCGTGCGGAGAAGATCGAGACCGGCCTGCAGCAGGCCGAGCGCGCCCAGCAGGCCGCGGCCGACGCCGAGGAGCGGATCGCCGCCGAGCTCGCCCAGGCGCGGCGTGACGCCGCCGAGGTGCGGGAGAAGGCGCAGGAGGAGGGCAAGGCGATCGTCGCCGAGGCCCGTGGCAAGGCTCAGGTCGAGGCCGACCGCGTCACCGAGAGCGCCGCGCGTCAGATCGAGGCCGACCGTCAGGCCGCCCAGATCTCCCTGCGCACCGACGTCGGTCTGCTGGCCACCGAGCTCGCCTCCCGGATCGTCGGCGAGTCGGTCAGCGACCACGCCCTGCAGTCCCGTGTGATCGACCGGTTCCTCGACGAGCTCGAGGCCCAGCCGGCCGACCGGGCCACGGCCCGCCGGGAGGCGTGATGCGGGCGAGCAGCCAGGCAGCTCTGGAGCAGGCGCGGGAGCGCTGGGAGCCGGTGCTGCGCCAGGTCGGAGCACGTGCGCAGGCGCTCGGTGACCAGCTCTTCGGCGTCGTCGACGTGCTCGACGGTTCCGCGGCGCTGCGCCGTGCCCTCACCGAGCCGTCCCGGCCCGGCGAGGACCGCGCCGGGCTGACGCGGGACGTGCTGACCGGCAAGGTCGACGCCGAGGTCGTGGACCTCGTGTCCGGGCTGGTGCGCGAGCGCTGGTCCGAGCCGCGCGACCTCGCCGACGCCATCGAGATCCTGGCTGCGGACTCGATCCTGGCGGCGGCCGAGCAGGCCGGCCGGATCGAGGAGGTCGAGGCGGAGACCTACCGTCTCGAGCGCATCCTCGTGGACCAGCGCGAGCTGCGGCTCGCGCTCACGGACCACGAGACCGCTGCCGAGCGTCGCGGCGAGCTGATGGAGCGGGTGCTGGCCGGCAAGGTCGCGCCCGAGACGGCCGCGCTGGCCGTCAGGGCCGCCGCGCACCCGCGGGGGCACACGCTGCCGGCGCTGCTGCGCTCGCTGGCCGACCAGGCGGCGGCACGCCGTGAGCGACTGGTCGCCTCGGTCACCTCCGCGGTACCGCTGACGGGGTCGCAGATCGAGCGGCTGACGCGCATCCTGGAGAGGCAGCACGGCCGGGCCGTGCAGGTGCACGTGGCCCTCGACCCGGACGTGGTCGGCGGCCTGCGCATCCAGGTCGGCGACGCGGTCGTCGACGCAACCCTGGCCTCCCGCCTGGCAGACGCCAAGCGACGGCTCGCGGGCTGAGCGCCCACCGATACTCACTGACATGTAGCACCGACCGCGCCCCAGCGGTCACACAGAACGAAGGAAGAGCAGATGGCTGAGCTGACGATCCGGCCCGAGGAGATCCGGGCTGCGCTGGACAGCTTCGTGAGTTCCTACGAACCCACCCAGGCGGTGAGCGAAGAGGTCGGCCACGTCACGCTGACGGCCGACGGTATCGCCCAGGTCGAGGGCCTGCCCGGCGCGATGGCCAACGAGCTGCTGCGATTCCAGGACGGCACTCTCGGCCTGGCGATGAACCTCGACGTCCGCGAGATCGGCGTCGTCATCCTCGGTGACTTCACCGGCATCGAGGAGGGGCAGGAGGTGCGCCGCACGGGCGAGGTGCTCTCCGTGCCGGTCGGCGAGGGCTACCTCGGCCGCGTGGTCGACCCGCTGGGCCAGCCGCTCGACGGGCTGGGCGAGATCGGCGGCGTCGAGGGCCGGCGCGCCCTCGAGCTCCAGGCGCCCGGCGTCATGGCGCGCAAGTCGGTGCACGAGCCGCTGCAGACCGGCCTGAAGGCCATCGACTCGATGATCCCGATCGGGCGCGGGCAGCGTCAGCTGATCATCGGCGACCGCCAGACCGGCAAGACGGCCCTGGCCATCGACACGATCCTCAACCAGAAGGCCAACTGGGACTCCGGCGACCCGGCGAAGCAGGTGCGCTGCATCTACGTCGCCGTCGGGCAGAAGGGCTCGACCATCGCCTCCGTGCGCGGCACCCTCGAGCGTGCCGGCGCCCTGGAGTACACGACGATCGTCGCCGCCCCCGCCTCCGACCCGGCCGGCTTCAAGTACATCGCCCCCTACACCGGCTCGGCCATCGGCCAGCACTGGATGTACCAGGGCAAGCACGTCCTCATCGTCTTCGACGACCTGTCCAAGCAGGCCGAGGCCTACCGCGCCGTCTCCCTGCTGCTGCGCCGCCCGCCGGGCCGCGAGGCGTACCCGGGCGACGTGTTCTACCTGCACTCCCGCCTGCTCGAGCGCTGCGCCAAGCTCTCCGACGAGCTCGGCGCCGGTTCGATGACGGGTCTGCCGCTGATCGAGACCAAGGCCAACGACGTCTCGGCCTACATCCCGACCAACGTCATCTCGATCACCGACGGGCAGATCTTCCTGCAGTCGGACCTCTTCAACGCCAACCAGCGCCCCGCCGTCGACGTCGGTATCTCCGTCTCGCGCGTCGGCGGTGACGCCCAGATCAAGGCGATGAAGAAGGTCTCCGGCACGCTGAAGATCACCCTCGCCCAGTACCGGTCCATGGCGGCGTTCGCGATGTTCGCCTCCGACCTGGACCCGACGACGCGGCAGCAGCTCACCCGCGGCGAGCGCCTCATGGAGCTGCTCAAGCAGCCGCAGTACACGCCGTACCCCGTGGAGGACCAGGTCGCCTCGATCTGGGCCGGCACCAACGGCTACCTCGACGACGTCGACGTCCAGGACGTCTCCCGGTTCGAGGCTGAGCTGCTGGACCACCTGCGCCGCAACACCGCCGTGCTGAGCACCATCGCCGAGTCCGGCAAGCTCGAGTCCGACACCGAGGACGCGCTGCGCTCCGGCATCGAGGAGTTCCGCAAGGGCTTCCTCGACGCCGAGGGCAACCCGCTCGGCGCCGAGCCCGAGCTGGACGTGGACGAGGTCGAGGCGGAGCGTTCGCAGGAGCAGATCGTCAGCGCGAAGCGAGGCTGACGTGGCGGGCGAGCAGAGGGTCTACAAGCAGAAGATCAGGGCCACCCAGACCCTGAAGAAGATGTTCCGGGCCATGGAGCTGATCGCGGCCTCCCGCATCAGCAAGGCGCGGAAGGCGGCCCAGGGCGCGGACCCGTACACGCGCGCGCTGATCCGGGCTGTCTCGGCCGTCTCGGCGCACGCGAACCTGGACCACCCGCTCATCTCCGGGCGCGCGGACACCAAGCGCGTGGCCGTGCTGGCCGTGACGTCCGACCGCGGCATGGCCGGGGCGTACTCCGCCACGGTGCTGCGCGCCACCGAGCGCCTCCTCGAGGAGCTCGAGGAGCAGGGCAAGGAGCCGGTGCTGTACGTGACCGGCCGCCGCGGCGAGGGGTACTTCCGGTTCCGCGGGCGCGAGGTCGTGCGGTCCTGGACCGGCGGCTCGGACTCGCCGACGGCGGACCGGGCCGGCGAGATCGCCGACTCGCTGCTGAGCGCCTTCCTCGCCCCCGCCGAGGAGGGCGGGGTCAGCGAGGTGCACGTGGTGTTCACGCGGTTCGTCTCGATGGTGTCCCAGGTGCCCGAGGTGCGCCGGATGCTGCCGCTGGAGGTCGTCGAGGGCGTCACGCCCGCCGGGCAGCAGCCGCTGCCCCTGTACGAGTTCGAGCCGAGCCCCGACGAGGTGCTCGACGCGCTGCTGCCGATGTACGTGCGCCGGCGCATCCACTCCCAGCTGCTGCAGGCGGCCGCCTCCGAGCTGGCGGCGCGCCAGCAGGCCATGCACACGGCCACGGACAACGCCGAGGACCTCATCCGCGACTACACGCGGCTGGCGAACACGGCCCGTCAGGCCGACATCACCTCTGAGATCACCGAGATCGTCTCCGGTGCCGACGCGCTCGCGTCGAGCCGGTGAGCCCATCCACCCGACCGGGGACAAGCGAAGGAACGAAGAAATGACTGCCACTGCCACCGAATCGGCGAGGACCGGCGGGTCCAGCACGGGCCGGATCTCCCGCGTGACCGGCCCCGTCGTGGACATCGAGTTCCCGGCGGACGCCATCCCGAACATGTACAACGCGCTCACCACCGAGGTCTCCCTCGGTGAGGAGGCGGGCGGTACCTCCACCATGACGCTCGAGGTCGCGCAGCACCTCGGCGACAACCTCGTCCGGGCCATCGCGCTCAAGCCGACCGACGGCCTGGTCCGCGGCGGCAAGGTCGTCGACACCGGCGCCCCGATCTCCGTCCCCGTCGGCGACGTCACCAAGGGCCACGTCTTCAACGTGACCGGTGAGGTCCTCAACCTCAAGGAGGGCGAGCAGCTCGAGATCACCGAGCGCTGGCCCATCCACCGCGAGCCGCCGAACTTCGACCAGCTCGAGTCGCGCACCACGATGTTCGAGACGGGCATCAAGGTCATCGACCTCCTGACCCCGTACGTCCAGGGCGGGAAGATCGGCCTCTTCGGCGGTGCGGGCGTCGGCAAGACGGTCCTCATCCAGGAGATGATCCAGCGCGTGGCGCAGGACCACGGCGGTGTGTCGGTGTTCGCCGGCGTCGGCGAGCGCACCCGTGAGGGCAACGACCTCATCGTCGAGATGGAGGAGGCCGGCGTCTTCGACAAGACCGCGCTGGTGTTCGGCCAGATGGACGAGCCGCCGGGCGTGCGTCTGCGTGTGGCGCTGTCCGCCCTGACGATGGCGGAGTACTTCCGCGACGTGCAGAAGCAGGACGTGCTGCTGTTCATCGACAACATCTTCCGCTTCACGCAGGCCGGCTCCGAGGTCTCCACGCTGCTGGGCCGCATGCCCTCCGCGGTGGGCTACCAGCCGAACCTCGCCGACGAGATGGGCCAGCTCCAGGAGCGCATCACCTCCGTACGCGGCCACTCCATCACGTCGCTCCAGGCGATCTACGTGCCCGCCGACGACTACACGGACCCCGCGCCGGCCACGACGTTCGCCCACCTGGACGCCACGACCGAGCTCTCGCGTGACATCGCCTCGCGCGGTCTCTACCCGGCGGTGGACCCGCTGGCCTCCACCTCGCGCATCCTCGACCCGCAGTACGTGGGCCAGGAGCACTACGACGTGGCGACCCGCGTGAAGTCGATCCTGCAGAAGAACAAGGAGCTGCAGGACATCATCGCGATCCTCGGCGTCGACGAGCTGTCCGAGGAGGACAAGGTCACCGTCGCACGGGCCCGGCGCATCGAGCAGTTCCTCTCGCAGAACACCTACATGGCCGAGAAGTTCACCGGTGTCTCCGGCTCGACCGTGCCGGTGAGCGAGACGGTCGAGGCGTTCAAGAAGATCGCCGACGGCGAGTTCGACCACGTCCCGGAGCAGGCCTTCTTCAACATCGGCGGCCTCGAGGACCTCGAGCGCGCCTGGTCGAAGATCCAGTCCGAGCTGCGCTGACGCTCACCACCTACGAGGAGGTCGCCACTGTGGCGATGAATGTGGACGTCGTCTCGACGACCGCCGCGCTGTGGAGCGGCGAGTCGACCAGCGTGGTCGTCCCGGCCGCGAACGGCGACCTGGGGATCCTCCCGGGCCGCCAGCCGGTGCTCGCCGTCCTGCGCCCCGGCAAGGTGCGCATCACGCCCACGACCGGCTCCGTCGTCGAGATCGAGGTCTACTCGGGCGGGTTCGTCTCCGTGGACGAGGACGCCGTGACCGTGGTGCTGGAGCCTGCCCGTACGGGCGCCGAGAACGACCGGTAGATCGCATTGACGTGGGCGGGGACGGCCGGGGCAGCCTTGGTGGTTCTCGCCCTCGTCGCGCTCGTGGTGCTCGTGCTCTTCGCGGTACGGGTGCGCCGGCTGGGGCGCCGCATCGGGTCCTTCGAGTGCGCCCTGCGCCCGGTCGGGCGGCGCGACTGGACCAGCGGCATCGCCGTCTTCGGTGTGGGACGGGTGGACTGGTACCGCCTGGTCTCGCTCTCCCTGCGCCCCACCCGGACCTTCGCGCGGGAGGACCTGGAGGTGCGCGAGCGCACGCACCGCGCCGCCGGCGGCCGTGACCAGGTCACCGAGATCCGGTGCTGCTCCCAGGGGGAGGAGTTCGACCTCGCCATGCGGCGCGGGTCGCTCGCCGGGCTGGTGAGCTGGCTCGAGTCCGCCCCGCCCCGCGGTGAGCCCCTCGTCTGAGGCCGGCGCCACCCGCACATCGTCATCAGAAGGAAGGCAGTGCCCGTTTGCGCGTCGTCATCGCCAGCTGCTCCGTGGACTACTCCGGGCGTCTCGACGCCCACCTGCCCGTGGCCACCCGCCTCCTCATGGTCAAGGCCGACGGGTCGGTCCTGGTGCACTCCGACGGCGGCTCCTACAAGCCGCTGAACTGGATGAGCCCGCCCTGCAAGCTCGTCGTCGCCGAGCCCGAGGGCCAGGACGCCGACGAGGGCGTGCGTGAGGTGTGGACGGTCCAGAACGTCAAGAGCGACGACCGTCTCGTGGTGCGCATCTTCGAGATCGTCGCGGACCACTCGGTCGAGCTCGGTGTCGACCCCGGGCTCGTCAAGGACGGCGTGGAGGCGCACCTACAGAAGCTGCTGGCGGAGCAGATCGACCTGCTGGGCCCCGGGCACCAGCTCGTGCGGCGCGAGTACCCGACGGCGATCGGGCCCGTGGACATCATGGCGAAGGACCCGTCCGGGGTCTCGGTGGCCGTGGAGATCAAGCGCCGCGGCGACATCGACGGCGTCGAGCAGCTGACCCGCTATCTCGAGCTGCTCAACCGCGACCCGCTCCTGGCGCCCGTGCGGGGCGTGTTCGCGGCGCAGGAGATCAAGCCGCAGGCCCGCGTGCTGGCCACGGACCGCGACATCCGCTGCGTCGTGCTCGACTACGACGCCATGCGCGGGCTCGACGACGTGGAGTCGCGCCTCTTCTGAGCGCGGCCGCGCCGTGCGCCGCTCCCGCCGGATTCGGGACCGACCGCCTCCGAGGTGTTGGATGGGGTCATGACGAGCGAGTCGGTCGTACGGGGCCGTGTGGTCACGCCGCGGGGCGTGATCGACGACGGCGCAGTCGTCCTCGAGGGGGCCACGATCCGCTGGGTCGGCCCCGCCGCCGAGGTGCCGGGCGCCCCGCCGTCCGGTCCTCCCGCCGACGACGGGCGCCTCGTCCTGCCGGGCCTGGTCGATCTGCACTGCCACGGCGGCGGCGGCGCCTCCTTCCCCGACGCCGAGACGCCCGGCGACGCGCTGCGCGCCGTCCACGAGCACCGGCGGCACGGCACGACGTCCCTCGTCGCCTCGCTCGTGACGGCCGCGCCGGAGACGCTGCGGAGCCGGGTGGCGCTGCTCGCCGGCCTCGCCGACGCCGGGGAGATCGCCGGCGTCCACCTCGAGGGGCCCTTCCTCTCGGTCGTGCGCTGCGGCGCGCAGGACCCGGCGCTCATCATCGAGCCCGACCCCGCGCTCACGACGCAGCTGCTCGAGCTGGGCGGCGGGCACGTGGTCACCATGACGGTCGCGCCGGAGCACGCCGGGAACCGGGACGGCGTCGCCGCGGCCCTCGTCGCCGGCGGCGCGCTGCCCTCGTGGGGGCACACCGACGCCGGCCCGGGGGACACGCGCGCCGCCCTCGAGGCCGGCGCGGCCCTGCTCGGCGCCGCCGACGGCCCGCGCTCCGCCCGCGCCACCGTCACGCACCTGTTCAACGGCATGCACCCGCTGCACCATCGCGACCCCGGCCCGATCGGGGAGTTCCTCGCCGCCGCCCGCCGGGGCGACGCCGTCGTCGAGCTCATCGCCGACGGCACCCATCTCCACCCCGAGCTGGTCCGCGAGGTCTACGAGCTCGTCGGCCGGGACGGCATCGTGCTGGTCACCGACGCGATGGCGGCCGCGGGCATGCCGGACGGCGCCTACCGGCTCGGCTCTCAGGACGTGACGGTCGCCGGGGGAGTGGCCCGGCTGACCGTCGGCGAGTCCATCGCCGGGGGCACCGCGCACCTGCTCGACGTCGTCCGGACCACCGTGGCCGGCGGCGTCCCCCTCGTCGACGCCGTCTACATGGCGTCCACCGGCCCGGCCCGCGTCCTCGGCGACGCCGGTGTCGGCGCCCTCGAGGCCGGCCGCCGCGCCGACCTGATCGTCACGGACGCCGGGCTGCGTCCGCTTCGCGTCGTCCGCCACGGCCAGGAGGTCACCGTATGAGCCCCCGCCAGTTCCCCGAGTCCTTCGTGTGGGGCGCCGCGACCGCGGCCTACCAGATCGAGGGCGCCGCCTCCGAGGGCGGCCGCGGGCCGTCCATCTGGGACACCTTCTCCCGCACGCCGGGCCGCACGCACGGAGGGGACACCGGCGACGTCGCAGCGGACCACTACCACCGCTGGCGCGAGGACGTCGCGCTGATGTCCGAGCTCGGGCTGGACGCCTACCGGCTCTCGATCTCGTGGCCGCGGGTCCAGCCCGGCGGCCGCGGCGAGCTCAACCCCGAGGGCGTCGCCTTCTACCGCGACCTCGTCGACGCCCTGCTCGACGCCGGGATCAACCCGGTGGTCACGCTCTACCACTGGGACCTGCCGCAGGAGCTCGAGGACGCCGGCGGCTGGGCCAACCGCGAGACGGCGTACGCCTTCGCCGACTACGCCCGCGCCGTCGCTCGCGAGCTCGGCGACCGGGTCGAGGTGTGGACCACGCTGAACGAGCCGTGGTGCTCGGCCTACCTCGGGTACGCGTCCGGGGTCCACGCGCCCGGCCGCACCGAGCCGGCCGCCGCCCTCGCCGCCGCGCACCACCTCAACCTCGCGCACGGGCTGGCCGCGCGGGCGATCCGTGACGAGCTCGGTGAGGAGGCGAACGTCTCGATCACGCTCAACCTCCACGTCACCCGCCCTGCCGACCCCGAGCGGCCCGCGGACCTCGAGGCCGCGCACGAGGTGGACCTCGTCGGCAACCACATCTTCCTCGGCCCGCTCCTGGAGGGCACCTACCCCGTCGAGCTGCGGCAGCTGACCGCGCACCTGACCGACTGGTCCTTCGTGCGCCCCGGGGACCTGACGCTGATCCGCCAGCGCCTCGACGTGCTCGGCGTCAACTACTACTCGACCAACTACGTGCGCCGGCGCGAGGCGGGCGCGCCGGCTGGCGGCACGGGCGGCCACGGCGCGGGGGCGGCGAGCCCCTGGGTGGCGCTGGACCGGGTCGAGTTCCTCGACCCGGCGGGCCCGCTCACCGACATGGGCTGGAACATCGAGCCCGAGGGCCTCTACGAGCTTCTCACCGCGCTCGACAACGCTCACGAGGGCCTGCCCCTGATGGTCACCGAGAACGGCGCCGCGTTCCCCGACGCCGTCGCCGAGGACGGGCAGGTCCACGACGCCGACCGGATCGACTACCTGCACCGTCACCTCGACGCCGTGGCCCGGGCCGTCGAGGACGGCGCCGACGTGCGCGGCTACTTCGTGTGGTCGCTGCTGGACAACTTCGAGTGGGCCTACGGGTACGCCAAGCGGTTCGGGATCGTCCGGGTCGACTACGACACCCAGGTGCGCACGCCGAAGGACTCGGCACGCTGGTACGCGCAGGTCGCGGCCACCGGCGAGCTGCCCGCGCCGCCCGACGGGGAGCCGGCCGGCCTGGCGCCCACGGCGGGTCGGTCGGACGCCTGAGAGTCCGACGCCTGAGAGAGTCCGAGGCCTGAGAGAATTCAGCGGTGCCGTCCTCCCGCCGCTCCCGCCGCCGCCCGTACGGCGAGGGGCACGTGCCCCTCGACCCGGACCGGCTGCGCGGCGTCCCGCAGACCCAGCGCGGTCCGGACGGCGAGGACTACACGGTGCGTGCCGTCCGGGGTTCGGACAAGGCCTACCGGTGCCCCGGCTGCGACCAGCTCATCCCGCCGGGCACCCCGCACATGGTCGCCTGGCGCACGGAGCATCTGCTCGGCGCGCAGGCCGCGCTGGACGACCGGCGGCACTGGCACACGGCGTGCTGGCGGGCCCGGGACCGGCGCCGTCCGTCGCGCTGAGGGCGCCCGCGTGACATTCGGACCGGTGCGGCCTGCGAAGGTCCGGTCCGCGTGACATGCTCCTGGCATGAGCGCACGGCTGTCGCTGACGCGACACGGCCCCGACGACCCGATGCCCCTCGTCCTCCTGCACGCCTTCCCGCTCGACCGACGCATGTGGGACGACGTCGTCGCCGATCTCGGCGACCTCCCCGTTCTCACCCTGGACGCCGCGGGGTTCGGCGACTCGCCCTCGCCGCGGGAGCTCGCCGAGAGCCTGGGCCGGCCGCTGAAGCCGTCCCTGTCCTCGTACGCGGACGCCGTGGCGCTCACGCTGCGGGACGCCGGGGTGGACCGGGCGGTGGTCGCGGGGCTCTCGATGGGCGGGTACGCCGCCCTCGCGCTCGCCGAGCGTCACGCAGAGCTGCTCGCCGGCATCGGCCTGCTGGACACCCGGGCGGCGGCGGACTCCGACACCGTGCGCGCCCACCGCACGCACGTCGCCGAGCAGGCGGCGGGCCCCATGGGGGCCCGTGCGGTCGCGCCGATGCTCGACCAGGTGCTCGGGGCCACGTCGCACGCGGAGCGGCCCGACGTCGTGGAGAAGGTTCGCGCCTGGCTGGCCGAGGCTCCGCCGTCGGGCATCGCCTGGGCCCAGCGCGCCATGGCGACGCGGCCCGACCGGCTGGCGGCGCTCGAGCGGCTCGAGGTGCCGGCCCTGGTCCTGCGCGGCGCCGAGGACGCCCAGAGCTCGCAGGAGGACGCCGAGGCCATGGCGGCGGCGCTGCGGGACGTCGAGCTCGTCGTCGTGCCGCGCGCCGGGCACCTCAGCGCGGTGGAGCAGCCGCACGAGGTCGCCGCCGCGCTTCGCCGCCTGCACGAGCGGTGCCGGCGTCCCTGAGCGTCAGTCGTCCCAGCCCGGGAGCAGCCGGGTCAGCGCGGCGGCCAGGGCGAGCGAGTCGCCGTCCTTGCCGCCCGCGCCGATGACCAGCGGCGGGTCCGCCGGCGGCACTGTCGTGCCGCGGAGCCGGTCCAGCGGCGTGAGCCGCGCGGTGAGCACGTAGAAGCGGCCGTCCGTCCCGACGGCGACGGTCCGGTCGCCGCGCAGGTACCAGCCGCTCAGCCCGGTGCGTGCGGTGGTCCGGCCGTCGTAGCTCTGCACCCGCAGCCGCTCGGGCGCCAGCGCGGCCCGTCCGGCGGCCGCGACGAAGGTACGGAGCATCTCCCCGGCCCGGGCGTGCTCGGCCCGCCGGCGCCGCTCGAGCAGCGCGGCACGGTCCTCGGCTGCCTCGCGGCGTCGTCGCCCCCACTCGTCCATGCCCCCACGGTAGGGCCGTGACGCCGGTCGGGCGCATCGCCGGGCACGGCCTACCCTGGGCCCATGCCGAGCACGCTCCCCTCCGCCCGCATCCGTCCCGCCAACGTCCTCGACGCGCCGGCGATCGCGGCCGTGCACCTGAGGTGCTGGCACGAGACGTACGGCGCCAAGGTGCCCGACGACGTGTACGCCGAGCGGGCCGCGAGAGGGCCGGCCGAGTGGGAGCAGGCGCTCTCGGACCCCAACGGGCCGACCACCTGGCTGGCGCAGCGCGACGGCGAGGCCGTGGGGTTCGCGCAGGCGGTCGCGCCCGGTGCCGGGCACGTCCGGCCGCTCGAGCTGCGCCTGCTCTACGTCCTGGCCGAGGAGCAGGGGCGCCGGACGGGCACCCACCTGCTGCAGCTGGCGATCGGCGACGCGCCGTGCCAGCTGTGGGTGGAGCAGGACAACGCCCGCGCCCAGGGGTTCTACCGGCACCACGGGTTCGAGCTCGACGGCGAGCGGCGCGCCGTGGCGGCGGGCGGCGCCCTCACCGAGGTGCGGATGCTCCGCTGACTCCCGCACCCCCTGCGGGCGTTGTCACCCCGCTGCGGGAGGTCTAACCCGGCGGGGGCGGCGTCTTCGTCCGTGGCGCCGGCCCGCGCGGGGCCTGCCCGCGTGAGGCTTGCGCGGGCGGGGCCGGCGCGGGTGGAACCGGCGCAGGCGGTGTCTGGGCCGGCGGTGTGTGGGTGGGCGGCGCCTGGGCCGGGGGTGGCGTCGCGGCCGACGCCGGCGCCTCCGGTTCGCGCACCGCGAGCAGACCCCTCATCTCCTCGATGTACACCGCGATGGACTCACGCTGGCGCGTGAGCTCCTCGACCTGCCGCTGGGCCGTGGTCCGGGCCGCCTCGGCGGCCTCCTCGGCCTCCTCGCGGAGGCGCCGTGCCTCCGCCCGGGCCTCAGCAAGGGTCCGGGTCGCCTCGGCGTCGGCCTCCGTCAACCGGGTGCGGGCCGCGGCGTCGGCCTCCGTCAGCGCGCGCTCGGTGCGGTCGAGCGCCTCGGCGAGGCGTCGTTCCGCGTCCACGGCCCGTGCCTCGGCGTCGCCGACGACGGCGGCCGCGCGCGCCACGGCCGCGTTGTGCGCCTGGGTGGCCTCCTGCTCGGCGGCCGCGCGCAGCTGCGAGCTCTCCGTCTGTGCCCGCGCCCGCAGCTCGGCGACCTCCTTCTCGGCGAGCGCCTGCTTCAGGCCCAGCTCACGGTCGAGCCCCGCGCGCCGCTCGTTGACCTCGGCCTCGACGGCCGCCTTGAGTCGTGCCGCCTCCCGCTGGGCGGCGCCCACCATCTCCTCGGCGCGGCGGCGGGCGTTGTCCAGCGTGGTCTGCGCCGTCGCCCGCGAGCCTCCGGCGAGCTGGTCGGCCTCGCGCCGCGCGTCGGCGAGCATCGCGGCCGACTCCTGCTCCGCGCGCTCGGTCAGCGCCCGAGCCGCCTGGGCGGACCGGGTCAGGGTGCGCTCGGCGTCGGCGTTGGCGCGGGTGACGACGTCGAGCGCCTGCTCCTCCGCGGACCGCAGCAGCTGCTCGACCCGCGAGCCGAGCCCGGCGTAGGTGGGGCGTTCCGTCTCCTTCAGGCGCTGCTGCGCCTCGGAGAGCTCCCCGGAGAGCTTCAGCAGCCGGGAGTCGAGCGTGGCGACCTCCCGCCGGGCCTCGGCCAGTGCCGACTCCAGGACGTGGAGCCGCTGGTCCACCTGTGCGCGGTCGTACCCGCGCATGACGACCGGGAACGCCGGCCGGTCCTCGTTCGTCCGGGGCTCCTGCATGCTGCCGCCCTTCCCCTCGTCACCGGTGCCGCCGTCCACGGTAGCCGGGGCCGGGGGGAGGAGGCTCGGGGTGGTCCGGGTGAACCGGGCGAAACCGCCCGACGGCGGGGCGGGGCGGCGCTGCCCGGGGCCGAAGCGGTGCAGGGCCGGGGCGGGGGTGGCATTGTGATCCAGAGCACCTGCGTGAGCGTCGGGGGTGGGTGCGCCGTATCCTGGCGAGCTGACGATGCCGCCCCGGCATCCTGACGGGAGGAAGACCACCCTCGTGACTCGACGGACCCTCTCCGTCGCGCTCATCGTCCTGGGTGCGATCGCCGTACTGGCCGCGATCGCCTCCGCGACGGTGTGGCGGCCGACGGACACCGCAACGCTCTCCCTGCCGGCACGCCCGGACACGCCCGTGGTCGTCTCCGACGCCGGCGTCCTCGACGCCGTCGGCCCGGACGTGACGATCAGGGCGACGGCGGGGGACGACGAGCCGGTGGTCCTCGCTGTCGGGCGCACGGCCGACGTCGACGCGTGGGTCGGAGGCGCGGCGCACACCAGGATCACGGGGCTCGCCAGCTGGGAGCAGCTCGAGGTCACCGACGAGGAGGCCACGGCCGAGGCGACCGAGGGGGCGACGGAGCAGCCTGCAGAGCCGGCCGCGCTGCCCGACCCCGCCGGCTCCGACCTGTGGGTCGTCGAGCAGACCGGGACCGGCAGCGCCCAGATCGACTGGGCGGACCGCGAGGGCCGCTGGAGCCTGCTGGCAGCGACCGACGGCACCGCGCCGGCGCCGGAGGTCACCATGACCTGGCCGGTCGAGGTCGACACCCCCTGGCTCGTGCCCGGGCTTCTCCTCGGCGGGCTGCTGCTGATCGCGGGCATCGCCCTCCTGGTGCTGGACAACCTCGCCGCTCGCGAGAGGCTCCGCCGAGGGACGCCGGCCCCGGTCGGCGAGCGGGACACCGACACCGAGCGGACCGCGGTCCTCCCCGCGACCACGGGAGCCACCGCGGCGCTCACCCGCCGGGAGCTGCGGGAGCGCGAGCGGGCGGCGGCCCGCCGCGGCGGGCGCGGTCGCACCGGCGAGATCCCCGTGGTCACCACCACCGGCGAGATCCCCGTGACCGGAGCCGTGGCGACCCGCGAGCGCGACGACGCCGGGACCGCCCGCGGTGCGGGCATCGTGCCGGCGTCCACGCGTTCCGCCGAGCTGCGGGCGAGCCGTGTCCCCGAGGAGGCGGCGGAGGCTCCGGTCCACGACCAGCCGACGCAGGCCCACCCGGCTGCGGCCGTCCCCGAGGAGCTGACCGCGACCGTGGCACCCGCCGCCGAGGACGCCGTCGCCGCGTCCGGGGTGGCACGGGGCGCCGCGATCGTCCCGGCGTCGGAGCATGCCGCCACGCTGCGCGCGGAGCGCGAGCCAGCGGAAGGGTTCGAGCCCGCGGACGGCGGCGCTGCGTCCGCCGCCCCGGAGGCCGCGGAGTGGACCGAGGGCGAGGCCGCCGACTCCACCGTCGTCCTGCCCGTCGCCGGTGCCGGCGACGGGCCGGCCGACGAGCGGGCCGACGACGTGCGGACTGCCGAGCCGGCCGACCTGCAGGCGGGCGAGCGGGCCGACGAGGAGCGCGCTGCCGGACCCGCCGCACCCGCCCGACCCGCCGCACCCGCCCGACCCGCCGAGGACGAGCCGGCGCCGCCGGAGCCGTCGCACGACCGGCCCGCGCAGGGATGGCGCTCGATGTGGGGCTTCGGCCGTGGCCGGGACAAGACCGACGAGGGGAAGGAGCAGCGATGAGCATCCGCACCAGCCGCCGACTCCGCACCACCCTCGCCGGCACCGGCCTGTCCCTGGCCCTCCTGGCGGGCTGCAGCACCGACGTGCCGCAGCCGCAGCCGGACGAGGTCGCCGAGACGCCGCCGGCCGCGCTGGACGAGGACCGTCTCGGCCGCGTGCTGGAGGAGGTGCAGACCACCGTCGCCGAGGCCGACGAGGCGCGCGACCCCGAGCTGCTGAAGCCCCGCGTGGGCGGGCCCGCGCTGGACATGCGCGCCGCCGAGTACAAGCTGGCCGAGGCGACGGACGGCGACTCGGCCCCGGACCCGCTGACCACGGCGCCGCAGGTGGCCGCGGTCCCGGCCGCGGAGGACTTCCCGCGCCCCGCCGTCGTGATCACCCAGGTCCCCGAGGGTGCCAACCTCCCGCTGCTGCTCGTCCTCGCGCAGTCGACGGCGCGCGACCCGTACAAGATGTGGGGCTGGGTGACGCTCTTCCCCGGCATCGAGACCCCGGCGATGTCCCATCCCGACGCCGGATCGGCCGTCGTCCCGCTGGACACCGACACGCTCGTAATGCCGCCCGCGGAGGTCGTCGAGCGCTACGTCGACACCCTGAACAAGTCCGACAGCGAGTACGCGGAGCAGTTCGCCGAGGACCCGTTCAAGGAGTCCTCGCGCACCACCACCACCGAGCTCGACGACGCCATCAAGGCCGCCGGCGAGGCGTCGATCTCCGCCGCCGCCGGCGACGACGGGCCGATCGCCCTGGCGACGGCGGACGGCGGCGCCATCGTGGTGGGCGAGCTGCGGTCCACCCTGACGCTGCGCAAGACGGTGCCCGGCTCCGAGCTGCGCGCCGGGGGAACCCTCGGCGCGCTGCTGGGCGACAACACCGAGGTGCTCGGAACGGTCTCCGGCGTCTCCGACGTGCTCATGGCGTTCTACGTGCCGCCCGCCGACGCCGAGGAGAAGACGATCCGCCCGCTCGGGGCGACCACCGTGCTCACCGAGGTCACCCGCGACGACGCAGCGGCACCCGCCGAGGAGTAGTCCCGCCCGGGCCCGTCGGCGGCGTAGGGTCATCAGCATCCGCCCCGGACGAAGGAAAGTGATGAGTCAGCCCACGCCTGGAATGAACCTCTACGGCGCCGTCGACCTCTCCGCGCTGGCGTCGCCGCGCCCGCCCGCCACGGGAGCCGGCAGCCCCGGCGGGGTGCCCGCGCAGCCGGGAGCCGGCGTCCCGGGGGAGATCGTCGTCCGGGTGACCGAGGCGACCTTCGGGGAAACCGTGCAGCGCTCGACGCAGGTGCCGGTGCTGGTGGACCTGTTCTCGGCCCGCTCCGGGGCCTCCGGGCAGCTCAGCCCGGTGCTGGAGAACCTGGCGCGCGAGTACGGCGGCCGGTTCCAGCTCGCCCAGGTGGACGTCGACGCGAACCCGCAGATCGCCGCCGCCTTCCAGGTGCAGTCGGTGCCCACCGTCGTCGCGGTCATCGGCGGGCAGCCGATCCCGCTCTTCCAGGGGGCCTACCCCGAGGAGCAGATCCGGCAGGTGCTCGACGAGGTGCTCCGCATCGCCGCCCAGAACGGCGTGACCGGGGTGATGGTGCCGACCGGCGAGCCGCAGGACGAGGAGCCTGCGGAGCCGCCGCTGCCGCCCCTGCACGCCGAGGCCCTGGAGGCCATCGAGCGCGGCGACCTCGACGCCGCGGAGGACGCCTACACCCGGGCCCTGAAGGAGAACCCCGGGGACGGCGAGGCCCGCGCCGCGCTGCTCCAGGTGCAACTGATCCGCCGCGTGGACAGCGACGACCCGGAGGAGGTGCTCGCCGCCGCGGCGGGCGCCGCGCCCGGTGACGTGACCGCCCAGCTCGCCGCGGCCGACGTCGAGGCCGCCACCGGCCGGTTCGCGGACGCCTTCGCGCGCCTCGTAGCCGTGGTCCGCGCCACCGCCGGCGACGACCGGGAGCAGGCCCGGCTGCGGCTGCTCGAGCTGTTCGAGATCGCCGGCCCGACCCACCCCGACGTCGCCCCGGCGCGCCGGGCCCTGGCCAGCGCCCTGTACTGAGAGCGACGACGGCTAGGAGTCCCGCGCCACGCCGGTCGGGGTGCCGCTCAGCGTTCCTTGGCGAACCAGACGGCTCCCAGCGGGGGCACCCGCAGCGTCGCCGACGCCGGACGGCCGTGCCAGCCCCTCTCCGTCGCCTCCACGCGGCCGAGGTTGCCCACGCCGGAGCCGCCGTAGTCGGCCGCGTCGGTGTTGAGGATCTCGGTCCACCCGCCGGCCGACGGGAAGCCCACGCGGTAGCCCTCGTGCGGCGTGCCGGCGAAGTTGACCACGCACACCACGACGTCCTCGCCGTCCTTGCTCCGGCGCAGGTAGCTCAGGGTGTTGTGGTCGCCGTCGCCGGCCTCGATCCACTCGAACCCGGTGTGGGAGAAGTCGTCGGACCACAGCGCCGGGTGCGCCCGGTACACCTCGTTGAGACGGGCGACCAGCGCGGCGACGCCGGCGTGGCCGGGATCGTCCATGTGCCACCAGTCCAGGCCGCGGCTCTCGCTCCACTCGGCCTCCTGGGCGAACTCCTGGCCCATGAAGAGCAGCTGCTTGCCCGGGTGGGACCACTGGTAGGCGAGCAGCGCCCGCACGCCGGCGAGCTGCTGCCACCGGTCCCCGGGCATCTTCGTCAGGAGCGAGCCCTTGCCGTGCACGACCTCGTCGTGGCTCAGCGGCAGGACGAACTGCTCGGAGAAGGCGTAGATGAGCGAGAAGGTCAGCTCGCCGTGGTGGTAGCGGCGGTTGATCGGCTCCTCCGCAAGGTAGCGGAGGGTGTCGTTCATCCAGCCCATGTTCCACTTGAGCCCGAATCCCAGGCCGCCCGCCGACGTCGGCGCGGTCACCCCGGGGAAGGCGGTGGACTCCTCGGCGATCATGACGATGCCCGGCACCTTGCGGTACGCGGTCGCGTTGGTCTCCTGGAGGAAGCTGATGGCCTCGAGGTTCTCCCGGCCGCCCCGGGCGTTGGGTCGCCACTGTCCCGGCTGCCGGGAGTAGTCGAGGTAGAGCATGGACGCCACGGCGTCCACGCGCAGGCCGTCGATGTGGAACTCCTCGAGCCAGTACAGCGCGTTGGCGACGAGGAAGTTGCGCACCTCGCGCCGGCCGAAGTTGAACACGTAGGTGCCCCAGTCCTGGTGCTCCCCGCGCATGGGGTCGGGGTCCTCGTAGAGCGGGGTGCCGTCGAACCGGGCGAGGGCCCAGGCGTCCTTCGGGAAGTGCGCGGGCACCCAGTCCACCAGCACGCCGATGCCGGCCTGGTGGAGGCTGTCGACGAGGTACCGGAACTCGTCCGGGGTGCCGAAGCGTGAGCTCGGCGCGTAGTACGAGGTGACCTGGTAGCCCCACGAGCCCCCGAAGGGGTGCTCGGCCACCGGCATGAGCTCCACATGGGTGAAACCCTCGTAGCGGACGTGCCCGATCAGCTGCTCCGCGAGCTCGCGGTAGCTGAGCCCGGGCCGCCACGACCCGAGGTGGACCTCGTAGACGCTCATCGGCCCGGTGTGCGGGTCGGAGGCGGCCCGCCGCTCCAGCCAGTCGTCGTCGCCCCACTCGTAGGTGGACTCGTCCACCACCGACGCGGTCGACGGCGGCACCTCCGTGCGGCGGGCCATCGGGTCCGCCTTCTGGTGCCACGAGCCGTCGTGGTAGCCGATCTCGAACTTGTACCGCTCGCCCGCGCCGATGCCCGGGACGAACAGCTCCCAGACGCCGGACGAGCCGAGGGACCGCATCGAGGTCCCCTGCCCGTCCCAGGCGTTGAAGTCGCCGACGACGCGGACCGCCCGGGCGTTGGGGGCCCACACGGAGAAGCTGACGCCGCGGACCTCGCCGATCTCGCCCGGGAAGTGGCGCACGTGCGCGCCGAGGGCGTTCCACAGCTCCTCGTGGCGGCCCTCGCCAATCAGGTAGCGGTCCATCTCGCCGACGGTGGGCAGGAAGCGGTAGGGGTCGTCGACGACGTGGGTCTCGTGGCCGTAGGTCACGCGGATCCGGTAGTCCGGGATCTGGTCCCCGGGCAGCAGCGCCACCCACACCCCGTCCTGCTCGTGGACGGCCTCGTACGTCTCGTGCGCCGTGACGACGGCGACGGCGTCGGCGAGGTGGCGCACGGTGCGCACGGTGACGCCGGAGGGCCCGGGGTGGGCGCCGAGCACCGAGTGGGGGTCGTGGTACCGGCCGAGCGCGACCTCGTGCAGCAGCCCCGCGTCGACGGGGGCCGGGCCGCTCTTCTTCTCGGGCGCGCCCGGGCCGGCCGGCCGCGCGTCTGCGTGCCGGCCGCCGGCGGGGGCCTCAAGGGGTTCACGATTCATGGTCCACACTCTTCCATCAGCCGTCGAAGACCGCTCCCCGGTCCTGGGGGCGGCCGGGGAGGTCAGGCCCCGAGGATGCGTGCGACGCCGCCCAGGGGGATGGGCAGCCAGTCGGGGCGGTTGCGCGCCTCGTACGTCACCTCGTAGAGCGCCTTGTCCAGCTCGAGCGCGTGCAGCAGGGCCGGCTCGTCGCGCGGGTCGTTCCTCGAGATGTGGGCGTAGCCGTCGAGGAACGCCTCCCGCGCCCGCCCGGCCGCGACCTCGCCGCCGGCCGAGGGGACGGACGCCGCCGCGTAGTCGAACGAGCGCAGCATGCCGGCCACGTCGCGCTGCGGCAGGTCCGGGAGCGTGCGCTCGGCGAGGGGGCGCAGCGGCTCGCCCTCGAAGTCGAGGAGCACCCACCCGCGCCCCGGGACGTCGAGGACCTGACCGAGGTGGTAGTCGCCGTGGATGCGCTGCAGGGGCGGCCACCAGGCGGCGGCGCCGGCCTCGAGGACCTCGCTCACCCGGTCGGCCCGC
This sequence comes from Georgenia daeguensis, assembly GCF_039537705.1. NCBI lineage: Bacteria > Bacillati > Actinomycetota > Actinomycetes > Allobogoriellales > Allobogoriellaceae > Georgenia > Georgenia daeguensis. The sequence continues at coordinate 93,243 of NZ_BAABBA010000014.1, read as the reverse complement.
CGCGCGAGGTCGGGGACGTGCTCGCAGGCGGTCGCGTACCGGGCGCGCCAGCCGGCCAGTGCGGTGGCCCGGGCGGTGTCGTCCGGCTCGGCGGTGGGCAGCACGGCGGCGAGCGTGGCGTGCACCTCGGCCGTCGCCTCGCCCAGGGCACGGGCGCGCGGCGCGAGGTCCTCGCCCCGCTCCAGCGCGCCCAGGGTGACCCGCCAGGCGTCCGGCGCGCCGGGCAGGAACTCCTGCGCCAGGGCGAGGTGCCCGGTGAGCTGGGTCCCGCCGTCGGCGGAGGGCCACTGGCCGAGAAGGTCGCCCACCGGGCGCGGCACGCGGGTCGAGCCGGCGAGGGCGAGGGCCTGCTGGACCTCCACGTCGGGGTTGCGGCCGGGGTGCAGGACCCGGAAGACCTTGAGGATGACGGGGCGTTCCTCGCCGTCGTCGGGATCGACCGTGTCGAAGATGATCGACGTGTTCGACTGCTCCCCGCGCAGCACCCTCGACCCGCGCACGGCGAGGGCCGGCAGCAGGCCCGTGCGGTGCCCGCGGGCCCGGCCGTGCCCGGGTGGGCCGTCGGCGGCGAGCTCGAGCTCGTCGGTGACCGCACGCAGGATCGCCGCCGCGCCGACCGGGTCGTGGCAGGCGTCGTAGACCCAGCGCCGACCGAGCTCGGAGTGGTCCGTGGTGGCGACGAGGGCCTCCTCGTGACCCTCGAGGGGGGTGGTGCGGTAGGTCAGCGGAACCTGGTACAGCACCGGCGTCGCACCGCCGACGTCCCGGACGAGGTGCACCTCGATCCCGACCTCGCCCGCCGGGTCGTGCAGCCGCAGGCCGCCGGTGCGCTCGAGCCGGGGCTCGGTGCCCTTTCCGGTGTACCAGCGCTGCCGGGCGACCCAGGCGGGCAGGAGCTCGGAGAACGGCGGGTCGACGGTGGCCATCATTCCTCCGGGGTGACGGCGACGGGATCGGACTCCAGCCCGGTCCACGGCGCGGCGGGCATCTCCGGCGACGGGCCCGCGAACGGCGCCGCCGACGGCTGGTGCTGGGGCAGCGCCGGCGGACGCGGCGCGGAGGAGGAGGTGGGCACCACGTACGTCTCCGGCCGCGCGGAGGCGCCGCCCTCGGGGTGCGCCGGGCCCACCACGTCGCCGGGCTGCGCCGTCGCCGGCTCGGCCGCCGGCTCGGGCGAGGCCGGCCGCACCTGGGCGGGCATGCCGGCGCGCGGCGCCTCGCCGGTGTCCTCGGGGCGCGAGACCAGCAGCCAGAAGAAGTCCCGGGAGCCGAGAGTGACGGACACGCTGCCGTCGTTCCCGACCCGCGGGAACCGGGCCCCGCCGAACACGTCGGTGAGGCTGGCGCCGGCGTGGCCGGGCAGCCGGACCGTCGCCGCGCGCGGCGTGTTCGCCAGGTTCATGACGCAGAGCATGGTCTCCCGCTCGTCGCTGCGGGTGAACGCCAGCACGGCCTCGTTGTCCACGTGCAGCGGCACGAAGTCGCCGCCGCCGAAGACGGGGTGGCGCCGGCGCACCTCGAGGATGCCGCGCACCCAGTGCAGCAGCGACGTCGGCTGGGCGAGCTGGGCCTCGACGTTGACCGCCGCGTAGTGGTTGACCAGGGACTGGACCACGGGCAGGTACAGCTTGCCGGGGTCGGCCGTGGAGAACCCGGCGTTGCGGTCGGGGGTCCACTGCATCGGCGTGCGCACCGCGTCGCGGTCCGGCAGCCAGATGTTGTCGCCCATCCCGATCTCGTCGCCGTAGTACAGCGTCGGCGAGCCGGGCAGGGAGAGCAGCAGCGCGTGGGCGAGCTCGATCTCCGCGCGCGAGTTGCCCAGCAGGGGCGCGAGCCGTCGGCGGATACCGACGTTGGCGCGCATGCGCGGGTCCTCGGCGTACCAGCCGTACATGGCGGCACGCTCCTCCGTGGAGACCATCTCGAGGGTCAGCTCGTCGTGGTTGCGCAGGAAGGTGCCCCACTGCGCGCCGGGGGGAATCGGCGGGGTGTCGGCCAGGATGTCCCGGATCGCGCCCGCGCGCTGCTCGTGCAGCGCGTAGTACAGCCGCGGCATCACCGGGAAGTGGAAGCACATGTGGCACTCCGGCCGCTCCTCGGTGCCGTAGTACTGCACGACGTCCTCGGGCCACTGGTTCGCCTCGGCCAGCATGATCGTCCCCGGGAACTCGCGGTCGACCATCGCCCGCAGGTCCGCGAGGAACTCGTGCGTGCGGGGGAGGTTCTCGCAGTTGGTGCCCTCCTCCTCGAAGAGGTAGGGCACCGCGTCGAGCCGGAAGCCGTCCACCCCGAGGTTGCACCAGAACCGCACGACGTCGTACATCGCGTCCCGCACGGCGGGGTTCTCGAAGTTCAGGTCCGGCTGGTGGGAGAAGAAGCGGTGCCAGAAGTACTGGCGGCGCACCGGGTCGAACGTCCAGTTCGACGTCTCCGTGTCGACGAAGATGATGCGCGCGTCCTGGTAGCGCTCCGTGGTGTCGGACCAGACGTAGAAGTCCCCGTACGGCCCGTCCGGGTTGGACCGGGAGGACTGGAACCACGGGTGCTGGTCGCTCGTGTGGTTCATCACGAGGTCGACGATGATCCGCATGCCGCGCGCGTGGGCCTCGTCCATCAGCTCGGTGAAGTCCTCGATGGTGCCGTACTGGCCGTCCACCGCGGTGTAGTCCGAGACGTCGTACCCGCCGTCGCGCAGGGGCGAGGGGTAGAACGGCGGCAGCCAGAGGCAGTCGACGCCCAGCCACTGGAGGTAGTCCAGGCGGTCGATGAGGCCGCGCAGGTCCCCGGAGCCCGATCCCTCGGAGTCGTGGAACGCCCGGAGCAGGACCTCGTAGAAGACCGCCTTGCGGTACCACTCCGGGTCCGGCGTGAGCCCGGGCCGGTCGGCCGCCAGATGGCTCACGGGCTGGACCGGCGGGGGCAGCGCGCCGGCCGGGGGAGCGGTCACACGGGTGCCGGTGGGGGCGGAGTGGGCGCGGTCGGCCCCGTGCGGGCCCCAGCCGCTCGCCGGCGCGCTCACAGGGCCCTCACGCTGAGGACGTGGGCGCACCGGCCGTGCGGGTCGAGCCGGACGTACGGGTGGGCGTTCCAGTAGTACGTCTCGCCGCCCAGCTCGTCGGTGACCTCCATGACGGGCACGTCCGCGCCGGGGTGCCGCAGGCCCAGGGCCTCGAGGTCGAGGTGCACGACGCCGTCGCGGGTGGCGTACGGGTCGAGGTTGACCACGACGATCACGGTGTCCTCCCGGCCCGTGGGCGAGTGCTCCGCCGGGACGCGCTTCGAGAAGCACAGCGTGGCGTCGTCCGTGGTCGGGTGGACGTGGACGTCCCGCAGTCGCTGCAGGGCCGGGTGGTCCCGGCGGATGCGGTTGAGCGAGCGCAGCAGCTCGGCGATACCGAGGCTGCCGGCGAGGGACCAGTCGCGCTGCTTGTACTCGTACTTCTCGTTGTCGATCTGCTCCTCGGCGCCGGGGCGCGCGACGTTCTCGACGAGCTCGTACCCGGAGTAGATGCCCCACGTGGGCGAGCCGGTGGCGGCCAGGACCGCACGGATCGCGAACGCGGCGGTGCCGCCCTGCTGCATGTAGGGGGTGAGGATGTCGTGGGTGGTCGGCCAGAAGCTCGGGCGGACGCGCGCGTCGGTCTGCGTGGCCAGCTCGGTGAGGTAGTCCCCGATCTCGCCCTTGGAGGTCCGCCACGTGAAGTACGTGTAGGACTGGTGGAACCCGATCGCCCCGAGGGTGCGCATCATGGCCGGCCGGGTGAACGCCTCGGCCAGGAAGATGACCTCCGGGTGGCGCTCGTGGAACTCCCCGAGCAGCCGCTGCCAGAAGTTCAGGGGCTTGGTGTGCGGGTTGTCCACCCGGAACGCCGTGACGCCGTGGTCCACCCACGTCTGCAGCACGTCGCGGACGGCGACGTAGATGCCCTCGGGGTCGTTGTCGAAGTTCAGCGGGTAGATGTCCTGGTACTTCTTCGGCGGGTTCTCCGCGTACGCGATCGAGCCGTCGGCGCGGGTGGTGAACCACTCGGGGTGCTCCGTGACCCACGGGTGGTCGGGGGAGGCCTGCAGGGCGACGTCGAGCGCGACCTCCATGCCGAGCTCGCGCGCCCGGGCGACGAAGGCGTCGAAGTCGTCGAACGTGCCCAGGTCCGGGTGGATGGCGTCGTGACCGCCGTCGGGGCTGCCGATGCCGTACGGCGAGCCGGGGTCCTCGGCCGTGGACTCGAGGGTGTTGTTCCGGCCCTTCTTGTTGGTCGCGCCGATCGGGTGGATCGGGGTGAGGTAGACGACGTCGAAGCCCATCTCCGCGATCGCGGGCAGCCGATCCGCCGCGGTGCGCAGGGTGCCGGAGACCCACCGGCCGGTCTCCGGGTCGCGGTGGGCGCCCTCGGAGCGGGGGAACATCTCGTACCAGGATCCGAAGAGCGCCCGCTCGCGGTGGACGACGAGGGGGTACGTGGCCGACGGCGAGACGAGGTCCCGCAGCGGGTGCGCCGCCAGCACGGCGGCGACGTCGTCGCTCGCCCCGGCGGCCAGGCGGGCCTGGGCGGGCCGGGCGGTGTCACGTAGCGCGTGCACGGCGTCGGTCAGGACGGTGCGTGCGTCCTCCGGCAGCTCCCTGTCCGCGGCCCGCTCGAGGACGAGGGCGCCCTCGGTGAGCATCAGCTCGACGTCGACCCCGGCGTCGACCTTCAGCCGGGCGTCGTGCACCCAGGTGCCGTAGGGGTCCGACCAGCCCTCGACGCGGAAGCCCCACTCGCCGGGGGCGTCCGGGACCAGCCACGCCTCGAAGCGGTCGAGGCCGGGTGCGACGTCGCGCATCCGTGCCCACGAGTGGTCGCGGCCGTCGGGCGCGACGAGGACGGCGGTCGCCGCGACGGCGTCGTGCCCCTCGCGGAACACGGTCGCGCGCACGGGGAAGGCCTCGCCCTCGGTGGCCTTGGCGGGCCAGCGGCCGTCCTCGAGGACGGGGGAGACCTCGACGACGGGGATCCGCCCGATCGGGGCGAAGGGGGCGGGACGGGGCTCGGGAACGGGCTGCTGTCGGCCGGGCACGGCGCTCGCGCGGGCACGGTCTCGGGACTGGGTGGCGCTCACAGCGAAGAACCTATCGAGGTCCGGCCGACATGGCAGTCCGGCCCGGTCGGCACGGCCCCCCCGCGGCGGCCGACACGGCGTGGGCGCCGCCCCGACGAGCCAGCCGGCGCACCGCCCGACCATCCTGAAAACTGCTCTGCAAACCGCTGTAAAACTTGCACGGAATCCTGTCTAGACTCGGGCGTGTGAGAGCCATCCGACGATTCACCGTCCGCAACGTCCTTCCCGAGACGCTTGCCCCCCTGGACCGACTGGCGCAGAACCTCCGTTGGTCGTGGCACACGCCGACCCGAGAGCTCTTCGCCTCCCTCGACCCGCAGCTGTGGACCCGCGTGCACGGCGACCCCGTCGCTCTGCTCGGCTCGCTGAGCCCCAAGCGGCTCGAGCAGCTCGGCGCCGACCGGAGCCTCGTCGCCGAGGTCCAGCGGCTTGACGAGGACCTGCGCACCTATCTCACCGAGCCGCGCTGGTACCAGCAGGAGCTGACGGACCCGGACAAGCCCGACGCGATCGCGTACTTCTCCGCCGAGTACGGCATCACCGCCGCCCTCCCGCAGTACTCCGGCGGTCTGGGCATCCTCGCCGGCGACCACCTGAAGTCGGCCTCCGACCTCGGGGTCCCGATCATCGGCGTCGGCCTGCTCTACGGGGCCGGCTACTTCAAGCAGTCCCTCACCCGGGACGGCTGGCAGCACGAGACCTACCCGCTGCTGGACCCCGACAACCTGCCGCTGCACCTCCTGCGTGAGCGGGACGGCTCGAACGCCCCGGCGCGGATCACGCTGCCCCTGCCGGGCGGACGCTCCCTGCACGCCCAGATCTGGGTGGCCCAGGTGGGGCGCGTGCCCCTGCTGATGCTCGACTCCAACATCGCCGAGAACGACGACTCCGCCCGCCGCGTCACCGACCGCCTCTACGGCGGCTCGGCCGACCACCGGCTCCGCCAGGAGCTCCTCCTGGGCATGGGCGGCGTCAAGGCCGTGCGGGCGTACTCGCGCATCACCGGCGCGCCGGCCCCGCAGGTCTACCACTGCAACGAGGGCCACGCCGGGTTCCTGTCCGTCGAGCGGATCCGCGAGCTCGTCCAGGGTGAGGGGCTGTCCTTCGAGGCCGCCCTCGAGGCGGTCAAGGCGGGCACCGTGTTCACCACGCACACGCCCGTGCCTGCCGGTATCAGCCGCTACGGCACGGACCTGGTCTCCGAGTACTTCGGCGGCAGCGCCGCCATCGAGGGCGTCCCGTTGGAGAAGGTGCTCGCCCTGGGCGCCGAGGACTTCGAGGGCGGCAACCCGGCCGTGTACAACATGGCGATCATGGGCCTGCGGACCGCGCGCCGCGCCAACGGCGTGGCGAAGCTCCACGGCAAGGTCTCCCGCGGCATGTTCCACCAGCTGTGGCCCGGGTTCGACGTCTCCGAGGTGCCCATCACCTCCATCACCAACGGTGTCCACGGTCCTACGTGGGTCGACCCCGAGTTCGCCGCTCTCGTCGAGAGCCGGCTCAGTCCCGAGCAGCGCGCCTCCGGGGAGGGCTTCCTCCTCGCCCCCGAGGAGGGCGGGCTCTCCGACGACGAGCTGTGGCGCACGCGGCGGACGCTGCGCGCCAAGCTGGTCACCGAGGCGCGGCGCCGCGTGCGCAAGTCCTGGCTCGACCGCGGGGCGTCGCCCGCGGAGCTCGGGTGGACCGACGACGTCCTGGACCCCGACGTCCTGACCATCGGCTTCGCCCGTCGCGTGCCCACCTACAAGCGGCTCACCCTCATGCTCTCGGACCCCGAGCGCCTGACCCGGCTGCTCACGGACCCCGAGCGGCCGATCCAGATCGTGGTGGCGGGCAAGTCCCACCCGGACGACGAGCAGGGTGTCGGGCTCATCCAGAAGCTCGTCCAGTTCGCCGACGGTATCGGGGTCCGCGAGCGGATCGTGTTCCTGCCCAACTACGACATCGCCATGGCCCAGCACCTCATGCCGGGCTGCGACGTCTGGCTGAACAACCCGCTGCGCCCGCTCGAGGCCTCGGGCACCTCCGGCATGAAGTGCGCCCTCAACGGCGCCCTCAACCTCTCCATCCTCGACGGCTGGTGGGACGAGTGGTACGACGGCCGCAACGGCTGGGCGATCCCCACCGCGGACGGCGTCCAGGACCAGGCCGAGCGCGACCGTCTCGAGGCCTCCGCGCTGTACGAGCTCCTCGAGGACACGGTGGTGCCCCGTTTCTACGACCGCGACGCCGACGGCGTCCCGCGGCACTGGATGGAGATGGTGCGCCACACCCTCGCCACCCTGGGGCCGAAGGTCCAGGCCACCCGGATGGTCCGCGAGTACGTCACCACCCTCTACACGCCGGTGGCGCGCAGCTCCCGGGCGCTTGCCGGTGCCGCGGACCACGAGGGCGCGCGTCAGCTCGCCGAGTGGAAGGCGCGCGTGCGCGCGGGCTGGCCCGCCGTCCGGGTCGACCACGTGGAGACCGACGGCGTCGCCGACGTCGTGAACGTCGGCGACCAGATCCGCGTGACCGCGTACGTCGACCTGGGAGACCTGCGGCCCGAGGACGTCCAGGTGCAGGCCGTGGGCGGCCGTGTGGAGGACGACGACTCCCTCACGGAGCTTCAGGTCTACCCGTTGGAGCACGTGGCCAGCTACGAGGGCGGGCGGCATGCGTTCGCCGGGGCTCGGGTCCTCGACGCGACCGGACCGTTCGGCTACACGGTCCGCGTCGTCCCGGACAGCCCGCTGCTGGCGGCGCCCAGCGAGCTCGGGCTGGCCGCCTCCGCCGGGCACTGACCCGACCGCCCTGGGCAGCCGGGCACCCAACGCGGTGCCCGGTCGGCCCGGCGCCCGGCATGACGACGGCCCGGTCCCTCCGCGCGGAGGGACCGGGCCGTCGGTGCTCGGGTCAGTACACCATCTGCATGGCCTCGCGGACCTCGCCGAGGGTAGCGTCGGCGACCGCGTTGGCGCGGTCGTTGCCCGCGCGGAGCACCTGCAGCAGGTAGCCCGGGTCCGCGGTCAGCTCGGCCCGGCGTGCCCGGACGGGCGCGAGCATCTCGTTGACGGCCTCGATGGCGGCCTTCTTGAGCGTGGCGGCCCCGCCGTCGCCGATCTCCTCGGCCACCTCGTGCGGGTCGCGCTCGCTGGCCAGGGCGGTGAGGAGCACGAGGTTGGAGACCTCGGGCCGGTTCACCGGGTCGTAGGTGATGTGCCGGTCGGCGTCCGTGACGGCCCGCTTGAGCGCCTTGGCGGTGGCGTCCGCGTCCATCCCGAGCTCGATCGTGTTGCCGCGCGACTTGCTCATCTTCTGGCCGTCCGTGCCGAGCACGCTCGCGGCGTCGGACAGCAGCGCCTCGGGCCGGGGGAAGACCGGCTGCGAGCCGTCGCCCGCACGGCCGTAGCGCTCGTCGAAGCGACGGGCGATCACGCGCGCCTGCTCCAGGTGGGGCAGCTGGTCCTTGCCCACCGGGACGAGGTTGGCCTTGCAGAACAGGATGTCCGCGGACTGGTGGACCGGGTAGGTGAGCATGAGGCCGGACATCGGCCGGTCGCCGGTGGCCTCCAGCTCCGACTTCACGGTCGGGTTGCGGCGCAGCTCGGCGTCGGTGACCACCGAGAGGAACGGCAGCATGAGCTGGTTCAGGGCCGGCACGGCGGAGTGGGTGAAGATCGTGCTGGCGTCCGGGTCGATCCCCACCGCCAGGTAGTCCGCGACCAGGGACAGCACGCGCTCGCGGATCGGGCCCACGCCGTCGCGGTCGGTGATCACCTGGTAGTCCGCCACGAGGACCCAGGTCTCGACCCCCGCGCGCTGCAGGCGCACACGGTTCATCAGGCTGCCGAAGTAGTGGCCCAGGTGCAGGTTGCCGGTCGGCCGGTCCCCGGTCAGGACGCGGAAACCGCTCGGGTCCTTCTCGATCCGTGCCTCGATCTCGTCGCTGCGGCGGCGGGTGCGCTCGAGGGAGGCGTCGTTGGTGGAGTCCGCCAGGTCGGTGGCGACGTCGGTCTGCTCGGTCATGGGGTCCTCAGGGTTCGAAGGCGGCGCCACGAGGCGTGCCGGGCCGCCTCGCGGGACGGCCGTGGGAAGGGGTGCGGGAGGGGCCGTCCGTCAGGACGGCCACCAGGAACGCACGCGAGTGGGCACGAGGACAGCCTAGCGCCGCCGCGTGCGGGTCCCGCCCGGGCGTCCGGGACTGCGCCGTCGGGGAGGCTGCGCCGTCGGGGAGGCTGCGCCGTCGAGGCGGCTGCGCCGTCGGGGCGGTCAGCCGGCGAGGTAGATGCGCATGCTGAGGGACTCCAGCTGGACGGCCTCGCCCGGGGAGGCCACCATGCCCAGCGGTTCCGTCTCCGCGTGCATCGGGCCGGCGGGGCGCTCCCACGCCGAGTCCCACACCAGCTCGTAGTCCGCGCCGCGCCCGGTGGGCAGGGTGACGGTCTGCTGGTCCAGGGACCCGTTGAGAACCACGAGGGCGTCCGAGTCCTCCAGGGGGCGACCCGAGCGGAGCATCTGCAGGACCCGGCCGTGCGGGTCGTGCCACGCCTGCGCCGTCATGGCCTCGCCCGTGGCGCCGAACCACGACAGGTCGGGCAGGACGTCGTCCTCCGTCGCGGGGCGGCCCGAGGCGAACCGGCCGGGCCGCAGCACCGGGTGCTCGCTGCGCAGCGTCAGCAGGGACGAGACCGTGCGCAGCAGGTCGCCGTGCCAGCCCTCACGGTCCCAGCCGATCCAGGAGATCTCGTTGTCCTGGCAGTACGGGTTGTTGCTGCCCGCCTGGCTGCGGCCGATCTCGTCGCCGGCGGTGAGCATCGGCGTCCCCGCGGAGACGAGCAGCGTGCCGATCAGGTTGCGCATCGAACGCCGGCGCAGCGGCAGGATCTCCGCCGCGGGGGAGTCCGCGGGCAGGGGACCCTCCATGCCGTGGTTCCAGGAGCGGTTGTCGTCCGTGCCGTCGCGGTTGCCCTCGAGGTTGGCCTCGTTGTGCTTGTGCTCGTAGGAGACCAGGTCCGCGAGGGTGAAACCGTCGTGCGCGGTGACGAAGTTCACCGACGCGTACGGGCCCCGCCCGCCCGGGACCTCGCCGGAGCCGAAGAGGTCGGCGGAGCCGGAGAGCCGGGTGGCGAGGTCGCGCAGGTCGTGACCGGTGTGGCCCTTGGCGGCGGCCGCCGGGTCCGCGAGCCAGAACGTGCGAACCGTGTTGCGGAACCGGTCGTTCCAGTCCGCCATCGGGGCCGGGAACTGCCCGGTGCGCCAGCCGCCGGGGCCGAGGTCCCACGGCTCGCTGATCAGCTTGGTGGCCGACAGGACCGGGTCGGTGGCCATGGCCACGAGGAACGGGTGGTGGGGCGTGAACTCCGCGCCGTTGCGCCCGAGCGTGACCGCCAGGTCGAACCGGAAGCCGTCGACGCCGACCTCGCCCGCCCAGTAGCGCAGGGAGTCGAGCGCGAGCTGCACCACCCGCGTCCGGCGGAAGTCGAGAGAGTTGCCGCACCCGGTGACGTCCACCAGGCGGGCCGGGGTGGTGCCGTCGTGGAGGTAGTAGCCGGTGTTGTCCAGACCGCGCAGGCTCAGCGACGGGCCGCCCTCGCCGCCCTCGCAGGTGTGGTTGTAGACGACGTCGAGCACGACCTCGAGCCCGGCGGCGTGGAGCAGGGAGACCATGCCCTTGACCTCGGCGAGGATCGCGGCCGGGCCGGCCTCCTGGGCCGCGCGGGTGGCGTAGGTGGGCTCGGGCGCGAAGAAGGCCAGGGTGTTGTAGCCCCAGTAGTTGGTCAGCCCCTTGGCCGTGAGGAACGGCTCGGGGAAGTTCGCGTGGATGGGCAGCAGCTCCACCGTGGTCACGCCGAGCCGCTTGAGGTGCGCGATGGTGGCCGGGTGGGCGACTCCCGCGTAGGTGCCTCTCAGCTCCGGCGGCACCTCCGGCAGCCGCATCGTCAGCCCGCGCACGTGCGCCTCGTACAGGACCGTCTCCGACCACGGCACGCGCGGCGGCGGCACGGCACCGTCGAACGCGTCGTCGACCACCACGGCGTGCGCCACGAACGGGGCGGAGTCGGAGGGGTCGGGCAGCCACGGGCCGTCGGCGGGCGAGAGGTCCTCGCCGACGACGTGCGCGTGGATCGCGGGGACGAGCTCCACGCTCCCGGCGAGCGCGCGGGCGTAGGGGTCGAGCAGCAGCTTCGCGGGGTTGTGGAGGAGGCCCGAGGCCGGGTCCCACCGGCCGTGGACCCGGAAGCCGTAGCGCTGGCCCGCGCGCACGCCCGGCAGGTGGCCGTGCCACACCCCCGACACCGGGCCGCGCAGGCGGTACCGGCGCTCGCTGAGGGAGCCGTCGGCCGCGACGTCGACGAGGCAGAGGTCGACGCGGGTGGCCCGGGAGGCGTGGACCGCCACGTCGATGCCGTCCCCGACGAGGTGTGCCCCGAGCCGGCGGGGGTTGGCCGCGTGCCCCGGCACCCGTCGCGTGGGGGTGTCGGTGTACAGCTCCGCGGTGCTGTGACCGAGGAGGAGGGACGCGGTACTCACAGTTCCAGTAAACCTCACAGGAGCGGTCAGCACCGTCAGGCGGGTCCGGTGTGGAGGGGGATGACTGGGCGACGCGGGGCGTCCACAGGGTGAGGCGGTAGGAGGAGGCGATTCCGTACCCGGGGCCGCCAGGTGGCAATCTGTTCCCATGAGGATCGTCGTGTGCGTCAAGCACGTCCCGGACCTGCAGTCCGACCGTTCCCTGGACGGGGACGGCCATCTCGTGCGCGGTGAGGACGACGTCCTCAACGAGCTGGACGAGAACGCCGTCGAGGCCGCCGTCGCGCTGGCGGAGGAGCACGGCGCCGAGGTGGTCGCGCTGACCGTCGGGCCGGACGACGCCGTCGACGCGGTCCGCCGGGCCCTGCAGATGGGCGCCGACTCGGGCGTCCACGTGGTCGACGACCGCCTGGCGGGCTCCGACGTCGTCGGCACCGCGCGCGTGCTCGCGGCCGCCGTGCGTGCGCTCGGCGATCAGACTCCCGTCGACCTGGTCGTGACGGGGATGGCCACCATGGACGGTCTGACGTCGATGGTCCCGGCCGCGCTCGCCGCGGCGCTCGACCTGCCGTCGCTGACGCTCGCGAGCAGGGTGTCGATCGACGGCTCCACCGTGACCATCACCCGCAGCATCGGCGACGCCGACGAGCAGCAGGCCGCGGAGCTGCCCCTCGTGCTCTCCGTGACCGACCAGGCCAACGAGCCGCGCTACCCCAACTTCAAGGCGATCATGGCCGCGAAGAAGAAGCCGGTGACCACATGGTCCCTGGACGACCTTCCCGACGGCGCACCCGCCGGCGCGGACGGCGCACCCGCCGTCGGGGCCGCGGGTGCCGGCACCACGGTCCGCTCGGCCGCGGCGCGGCCGCCGCGCGAGGCCGGGCGCGTCCTCACCGACACGGGGGACGCCGGTGCCCAGCTCGCGGCGTACCTCGTCGAGAACAAGCTTGTCTGAGGCAGGAGAGAACATGCCCGAGCTCGACCGTCCCCTGCTCGTCGTCGTCGACCACGTCGACGGCGCACTGACCACCCCGTCCGCGGAGGTCCTCACCCTCGCCCGGTCGCTGACCACCGGCGGCGTCTCCGCCGTCGCCCTGGAGGCGCCGGACACGGCCGCCCTCGCCCGCTACGGCGCCGGCGTCGTCCTCGTGCCCGAGCTCGACGGGCTCTCGTCCACGGTCTCCGCCGTCGCGGCCGAGGCCGTGCTCGCGGCCGTCGCGCAGGCTCGGCCGGCCGCCGTGCTGCTCGTCTCCAGCTTCGCGGGCAAGGAGATCGCGGCCCGGCTCGCCGTCGCGCTCGACTCCGGCGCGGTCGTCGACGCCAGCGGTGTCACCGTGGAGGCCGGCGCTCTCGTCGCGTCCAAGGTGGTGCTCCAGGGCACGTGGGAGACCACCTGCGAGGTCACGCGTGGCGTGCCGGTCATCGCCGTCAAGCCCACGGTGGTCGAGGCCGTCGCGGTCGACGGGCCGGAGCCCGAGGTCGTCGCGGTGCCGGTGGAGTTCTCCGCGCCGGCGCGCGCGGTCCGCGTGCTCTCCCGCACCGAGCACCCGCGCGGCGGGCGGGCCCCGCTGGGCGAGGCGCGCACCGTCGTCGTGGGCGGCCGCGGCGTCGAGGGCGACTTCTCCCTGGTGACCGAGCTCGCCGACGAGCTCGGGGCCGCCGTCGGCGCCACGCGGGTGGCCACCGACGAGGGCTGGATCGAGCACGCCGCCCAGGTGGGGCAGACCGGCGTGACGATCTCGCCGCGGCTGTACATCGGCATCGGGGTCTCCGGCGCGATCCACCACACCGCGGGCATGCAGGCCGCGCAGACCATCGTGGCGGTCAACTCGGACCCCGAGGCGCCCATCTTCGAGATGGCGGACCTCGGGATCGTCGGAGACCTCAACGACGTGCTGCCGCAGGCGATCGAGGAGCTGCGCCGCCTGCGCGGCTGACACCGACGAGCCGGCGCCGATCCCGGCCCTCGGGAGCGGCGCCGGCGTCATCCCGGTCCGGGAGCGGCTCGGTCAGGTGCGAACGAGGCTCAGGCCCGCTCGGCGTGGTGCTCCGTGTCCGGAGACTGCCCGATGTGGCCCGGGGCGGAGGCGAGCACGCGCTGGATGAAGGCCTCGAACTCCGTCATGAACGAGGCGAGGAACTCCCGGGTGGAGGAGTCCGTGACCTCGCCGTCGGGACCGTAGGCCTCCGGCCTGAAGTGGATGTAGGCCTCGGGCGCGTTGAGCTGCGGGGAGTCGAGGAACGACAGGACCGCACGCATGTTGGACTGCATCACGGCGGTGCCGATACCGCCGATCGAGGCGCCGATGATCGCCGAGGGCTTGCGCGCGAACGCGTTCTGCCCCCAGGGTCGCGAGCCCCAGTCGATCGCGTTCTTCAGCGCGCCGGGGATCGAGCGGTTGTACTCCGGGCTGACGTAGAGGATGGCGTCGGACGCCGAGATCGCCTCCTTCAGCGCCCTGCCCTCCGGCGGGTAGTCCGCGTCGTAGTCGTAGCTGTAGAGCGGGAGGTCCCTGATCGGGATCTCGTGGAACTCGAGGCTGTCCGGGGCGACCGTGATGAGCGCCTGGGCGAGCTTGCGGTTGATGGAGTCCTTCGCGAGGCTCCCGACGAAGTAGCCGACCTTGTACGTGGCCATCGATGGTCCCTTCCGTGCCGGCCGGCCGGGGCGGCCCGCCGACTCTGTGGCTGACGGAGCACTGGCTGGTGACGCACGGGCCATCTTCGTCCCCATCGTCCGCGGCGGCACGGTGGGAAGCCGGGTGGAGGCCTGGTCGCCGGAGGTCAGCCGCGGCGCGACCAGGGACGCGCCGCCGCCCAGGCGCGGCGGGACGCCGACGTGCCGATGGCGTGGCGCTGGGTGTACCCGGTGTCCAGGTCGGTGATCTGCTCCTCGACCATGCCGTTCCCGTCGACGACGTAGCGCTCCTCGACCAGGCAGCCCTCGCGCCGCTCGACGGCGACGTCGCGCAGGTCCTGCCCGTCGCGGAGCGCGGGGTCGAACGGGAAGAGGACGTCCGCGAACGGGACGACGTCGCCGCGCGGCTCGCCGGCGTCGTCGATGCCGGCGCACTCGACGAACCTGAACCAGCCGAGGTTGTGGGCCGCGCGGTAACGGCGGGTGGCGACGACGCCCTCCCGTTCGGGCAGCGCGGTGTCCGCGCCGAGGATCGGGTCGAAGCTCACCGCGGCGCCGCCGCTGCGCTCGCGGAAGACGCCGAAGCCCCGGGAGAGGCGGTCCGTCAGCGTGAAGCCGGCCTCGTCGTCGGCGGCGATGGCGAGGCCGATCGCCGTGGAGGCCGACGGGTGGGGTGAGCGGTGGACGCGGCGGCCGAACCGCTCGCGGAGCAGCCGGGGGACGAGCGGCAGGCCGGAGCCGCCGCCCACGAGGTAGATGCCGGCGACGTCGGCCAGGCCCGCGGCGCCGTCGAGGCCGTCGAGCAGGGGGCGCATCGCCTCGACCGTCGCCTCCACGAGCGGTGCGGCGCCGGCGTAGAACGTGTCGACGGGGACGCTGACGTCCTTGTCGCCGACCTCGACGACCACCCGGCGCGACTGCGGGGTGATGCGCTCCTTGGCCTCGCGGCACCGGTCGAGCAGGTCGTCACGCTCGCGCGGGGCAAGGTCCTCCAGGCGGCGCGGGGCCGCGGAGTGCCGGGCGGTCGCCGCCTCGAGCACGCAGCGGGCCAGGACCTCGTCGAAGTCGTCGCCGCCGAGACGGTTCAGGCCGTTGGAGCCCAGCACCGCATGGCGGTGCCCCTCGACGTCGACCAGCGACGCGTCGAACGTGCCGCCGCCGAGGTCGTAGACGACCACGCGCGTGCGGCGGGAGCTGATCGTGCCGCCGCGCCGGTGGGTGTACTCGAACCCTGCGGCCGAGGGCTCGTTGACGAGGGCGGCGACCTCGAAGCCGGCCCGGCGGAACGCCTCCAGCGTCAGGAAGCGCTGCGTGCCGTGCGCGTGGGCGGGGACGGCGACGACGGACAGGAGGGCGTCGTCGTCGCCGGGGGAGGGCTGATCGGTGGCGTCGGAGAGGTTGGACGCGGTGCTCAGCGCGGTGCGGAGCGCGGCGAGGTAGCCGGTGAGCAGGTCGAGCACGGGCACCCGGAGGTCACCGACGGAGAGCAGCGTGCCCGCGCCGACGTCGGGGTCGGCCAGCGCGCGCTTGAACGAACGGAGCAGGGGAGCGCCGTCGCGTGCCGCGGACAGCGCCTCGAACCCGTGCACGAGCTCGCCGTCCCGCGCGGCGACGACGCTGGGGAAGCTCTCGTGGGCGTCGCCCTCGTCGTCGAAGAACGAGACCACGGGGTAGTTGCCCCGGTCGGCGAGGGCGACGATGGTGCGGGTGGTGCCCAGGTCGACGCCGAGGTGCATGGGCAGAGACTACCTGGCCGGGAGGCGGCTTCAGATCTGCCGTGCGGGTCTGCTGGTCCGCCGGTGGGCGGCTCTCAGTCCCGGTGCGCGCCCTTGCCAGAAGTGGCCGGGGCGTCCCCGTGGACCGGGTCCTTACACTGGTCGCCGTGACCGTCTACCTCGACCACGCGGCGACCACTCCGGTGCGCCCGGAGGTGGCGGCGCGGTACGCGCAGGAGCTCACCAGGGTCGGCAACCCCTCGTCGCTGCACAGCGCGGGGCGGGACGCCCGCCGCCGGCTCGAGGAGGCGCGCGAGCAGCTCGCCGCGGCCGTCGGCGCCGAACCTGCCGAGGTGATCTTCACCTCGGGGGGAACTGAGGCGGACAACCTCGCCCTGAAGGGCGGCTACTGGGCGAGGCGTACGGCCGACGCCGCCCTGCGCACCGTCGCGGTGTCGTCGGTCGAGCACCATGCCGTCCTGGAGGCGGCCGAGTGGCTCGGGACCCACGAGAGCGCAGACGTCCGACGCCTGCGGGTGGGTGGGGACGGAGTGCTCGACCTCGCCCACGCCGAGGAGGTGCTCGGCCGCGGTGGGGTCGCCGTCGTCTCGGTCATGTGGGTCAACAACGAGACCGGAGCCGTGCAGCCGGTCCGCGAGGTCGCGGCCCTGGCGCACGCGGCCGGGGTTCCGGTGCACTCCGACGCCGTGCAGGCGGTCGGCCACGTGCCCGTCGACTTCGCCGGCTCCGGCCTGGACGCGATGAGCCTGTCCGGCCACAAGCTCGGCGCCCCCGTCGGGACCGGCGCGCTGGTGGCGCGGCGCTCCTTCGGGCTCGAGCCCGTCGAGCACGGGGGCGGGCAGGAGCGGGGTGTGCGTTCGGGCACCCTCGCCGTGGCGGGTGCGTGCGCGCTGGCTCTCGCCGTCGAGTCGGCGGTGGCCGAGCAGGCCGCCGAGGCGACACGGCTGCGCCGGCTGCGGGACCGACTGGTGGCAGCGGTCGTCGCGACCCTCGACGGCGTCACGCTCACCGGACCCGCGATCGACGTTCCCGGCGGCGACGACGCCCGCCGGCACCCCGGCATCGCCCACCTGACCGTCGAGGGGGCGGACGCCGACGCGCTGCTCCTCGGGCTCGACATGGCGGGGATCGCTGCGTCGAGCGGCTCCGCGTGCCACGCCGGCGTGCAGGAGGCCTCGCACGTCCTGCTCGCCATGGGGCGCGACGCGGAGCGGGCCCGCTCCGCGCTGCGGTTCTCGCTCGGCCGGACGACGACAGACGCGGACGTGGACGCCGTCGTGTCCGCGTTGCCCGCCGTCGTCGAGAACGCTCGCCGTGCCCACGCGACACGGCGCTCGTCGCGCGCCGCCTCCTCCGGTCGGACGGGCGGCGGTCACACCCCGCTCGCCTCTGCCGGATCTTCTGGCGGGCAGGTCTGATGCGCGTCCTCGCCGCGCTCTCGGGAGGGGTCGACTCCGCCGTCGCCGCCGCCCGCGCCGTCGACGCGGGCCACGACGTCGTCGGCGTCCACATGGCGCTCTCGCGCTCGCGGGCTCAGCACCGCAACGGCTCGCGCGGGTGCTGCTCCATCGAGGACGCGGGCGACGCACGACGGGCCGCGGACGTGCTCGGCATCCCGTACTACGTCTGGGACCTCTCCGAGGAGTTCGAGGAGACGGTGATCGCGGACTTCCTGTCCGAGTACGAGGCCGGTCGCACGCCCAACCCGTGCGTGCGGTGCAACGAGCACATCAAGTTCTCGGCGCTGCTCGACCGCGGGGTGGCGCTCGGGTTCGACGCCGTCGCCACCGGTCACTACGCGCGGATCGTCGAGGTGCCGGACTCCGCGGGCGGCGCGCGCCGGGAGCTGCACCGTGCGGCCGACCCGCTCAAGGACCAGTCCTACGTGCTCGCGGTCATGGGGCCCGAGCGCCTCGCGCGCTCGCTGTTCCCGCTGGGGGACGCGCCCTCGAAGGACGCGGTCCGGGCCGAGGCGGCGGCCCGGGGCCTCAGCGTCTCGGCGAAGCCGGACTCGTACGACATCTGCTTCGTCGCCGACGGCGACACCCAGGGATTCCTGCGGGACCGCCTCGGCTCCCGGCCCGGCGAGGTGGTGGACCCGGACGGTCGCGTCCTGGGCGAGCACGACGGCGCCTACGCGTTCACGGTCGGACAGCGCAAGGGGCTCGGCCTGACTCGGCCGGCCGTGGACGGTCGCCCGCGGTACGTGCTGGAGGTGCGGCCGCAGACGAACCAGATCGTGGTGGGGCCGAGCGAGCTGCTCACCGTCGACGAGCTCCACGCCGACCAGACCGTGTGGCTGGCGGACGACGTGCCGGCCGGGGAGTGGATCGACGCCGAGGTTCAGGTGCGGGCGCACGGCGAGCCGGTGACGGCGTCGGTCCGACGGGGCGGGAGCGCATCCGGCGAGGCCGACGTCGGAGCCGGGGGTGGAGCTGGTGGGGTGACCGGCGGCGGGCTGGAGGCGCGCCTGTCCGTGGGGCTGCGCGGCATCGCGCCGGGCCAGTCGCTCGTGGTCTATGCCGGGTCTCGGGTGCTCGGGCAGGCGACCATCGTCTCGGCACGTCGCGGGGCGGCTGTGGGAGCGAACCGATAGTCCTAACGGGGCCGATCGACGCCTTCTCACACCAATGGGCTGGACGGCCTTCTGTAGTTGCGAGGTCCTTTCCTTGGGCCACCCGTTGGATCGCGACTGAGGAATTGTGAGCCACGCGCCCGAGGGTGATTGTCACTTCGTGAGTGTGGGTCTTGTGATTGACCTTGTTTCGAGGGGCGGCCGCTCGGCTCCGACCAGTTCGTCGCAGTCGCCGAGGTCCCGTTTGGTCGCGGTTGCCGGGCCTCGGTTCGCAGTTGTTTCGGTGCTTCGTAGTGACTGGGCTCAGCGCTCCTTGCTGGTTCGCGCAGTGCGGGGGGCAGGTGCGAGCGTTGTCGGGAGCCGCGTGCAGCATTCGGGCCTTCACGTCGACGTTCCACAGTGCGCCGAAATGCCACGGTTTCCACAGTCCTGAAATCCACAGGGACAGTTAGTGCCATCGTTTCCACAAATTTCTCGCGATCCACCCGAAACCATTGCCGGTTCGAACGGGCGTTCGATAGGCTTTGGGTCACGGCCGGAATTGGACGGAATGGGGGGTGGTCGCGGTGGCAGACGTCATGGGTGCGGCCACTCCCGCACAGGCTGTCTCGGCGGGTCTGGCTCAGATGCGGGAAGCGCTCGATGTGCTGGGTGGTGTCGACCTGCACCAGCTGGACGGTGAGGCACTCCTGGGTGCCCTCGACGCGGTGGAGCAGGTGCGTCGGCGCACCGACGCCGTGGCGGCCAGGGTGCTGGCCACGGTCGAGTCGGACGGTCGGTGGGCGGTCGACGGTGCCCGTTCGATGGCGGCGTGGTACCGGGCTCGCACCGGGCGCCACCGTGCCGGTGCGGCTCGCGAGGTGCGTCAGGCTCGGGCGTTGCGCGATCACCTGCCAGGGACGGCGCGGGCGTTGGCGGCCGGGGAGATCAGCTCTGACCATGTCGCCGCGATCGTGCGGCATACCACCGGCACCGAGGCGCGGCGGGAGCGGCTGCGCGACCGCCACGCCGGCGAGCATCTGCTTCTCACCCACGCCCGTGGCCTGGACGCCTCGGCGTTCGACCTGGCGGTGCGGCACTGGAGTCTGCGCGCGGATCCGGAGGCGGCGGACCGGGCGTACGTGGAGGACGGCGCGCGGGAGGAGTTCTATCTCGCGGAGACCACGGACGGGTACGTGCCGGGCGGGTGGCTGTCGAAGGCGAGCGGGCAGGTGGTGCTCACGGCGCTGGCCGCGCGCACGGGCACGCCGGCCAAGGGCGACGGGCGCTCCCCGGGGCAGCGGCGCGCCCGGGCTCTGGTCGGGCTGGCGCAGCTGGCGCTGGACTCCGGGGCGCTGCGGCCGGGGGCCCGGATTCGGCCGCACCTGAGCGTGCACGTGCCGTTGGAGACCCTGCAGCGGCTCGTCGCGGCGTCCAAGCCCGCCCGCCGCCATCCCGGCTGCCCGCTGGGAGTGGAGCGCCCCGGCGGCGCCGGCCACCAGGCCGACCGTCCCGGCGCCGCCTTCGGGCTGCCCGGCCCGGACGAGCAGACTCGCCCCACCACCACCGCCGGCGCCACAGGACGCGCGACCGCTGCCACCGCCGCCGCCGCCACCACCGCCGCCGCCAGCGCCGCCGGAGCCGCGCAGGCCGGTGCTGCGGGGGGTGAGGGGTGGTGCGGGTGCGGGCAGGAGCTGCCCGAGGCGGTGATCGGGGCGGACCTGGACGCGGCCGCGATGGGTGAAGTGGCCCCGGCGACGTTCGAGGACGGGACCCCGCTGGCGCCGGCGCTGCTGGCCCGGATCGCGTGCACCGGCGCGATGCACCGGGTGGTCTTCGGCCCGGACTCGGAGGTACTGGACGTGGGCCGGGAGAAGCGGATCTTCACCGCCGCCCAGACCCGGGCGATCATCGCCCGCGACAGGCACTGCCAGTACCCCGACTGCGACGCCCCACCGGGGGAGGGGGAGATCCACCACAGCATCTGGTGGTGGGAACAGCTCGGCTCCACCAGCGTCAGGCTCGGCGTCCTGCTGTGCTGGGCCCATCACGACCACGTCCACCAGCACCGCATCGGCATCGAACGACGCAAACGCCGATGGGTCTTCCTCCGCCGCGACGGCAGCGAGATCGAAGCCACCACACGCAGAGCTCCTGGCGCCTGAAGGTTCCACAGGCGCGGATGGTGCAGGGGTGGTCGCAGCTCAGCCAGGTGTTGGGTGCTCCATGTACCACTCGGTGAACTCGGTGCACATGCCGTTGCCGTCGAGCCGCAGCACCCACAGGTTGCTGTAGACGTGCGGCGGCTCGGTGAGGTACTCCGTCCTCGCCTCGATGACCTGCACGTCTGCCGCCACGACCAGCGGTCGCCACGAGAACGTCGTCTGGCCCGGCTCGTCTCGAAGCTCCAGCCACTTCTCGACGATCGCTCGGCGGCCTCTCGTGGGCTCGGCGTAGGGCTCGGTGCGGTAGGTCGCTCCATCGCTGAACAGAGCGCCAATCTCGGCCGGGTCGTTGGAGTTCCAGGCGCGCCGGTAGTCGTCCATCCACCTGGCGAGTGTGTCGTCGAACTTCCCGCCGTCGTCCGTCGCGCGGTCATCCACGATCGTCCCCGTCCGTCGTCGCCTCAACCGCAAGATCCCGGAGCCTCACCCGTTGTCACATCCCGGAGCCTCACCCGTTGTCACATCTCGGTGTCTTACCTGCTGCTCACATTCCGGTGCTTCACCCGCCGATAACCATCCCCGAGCGGTGAAAGCCTTCGCGGCTCGCCAAGAGCATCATCGCGCCTGGACCAAGCTAGCGCTCCCGTTCCGCCGAGCAGCGCCATGGGCGGCTCGTGCAGCGAGGAGGTGTGGAGATCACGAGCCGTTAATCGCAGAGCAGTCGTCCCCCAACTTTCCCTGACGTCGTACGGTGGCCAGGTGCACGACGTCCTCCCGCTCGCCCGGTCCACCGTCGATCCCGACGCCGTCTCTCGCCCGGTCGACGGGCTTGTGCCCAGACTGCTGGCCGATCCCACCACGAGGGTGCTGCTCGTCCAGCGCGGGCTCGTGGCGACGCGCGCAGCGTCTCTCGACCTCCGCCCTCCGGCCGAGATCCCGGGCGACGTCTGGGCGGCGGACCGTGTCGTGTACCTCGGGCGGGACAGTGACGCCGCCTACCTCGCACTCACCCTTCCCGAGCACCTCGGCGAGGAGCGCGACCTCGACGGCGTACCCGTCGTGGAGGACGCCGGCCTCGTCGACCTCGTGGCGACGCTCGACTTCAGCCACCTTCGCGACATAGGTGACACGCTCGACGACCGGGACGCGGGGCTCGCGACCACGGCGGTCGCGCTCAGCGCCTGGCACGTCCGCCACCCGCGCTGCCCCCGTTGCGGTGAGCCGACCGAGGTGATCGACGCCGGCTGGGTGCGCCGATGCACCGCGGACGGCTCGCTCCACTACCCGCGCACCGACCCCGCGGTGATCATGGCCGTCACCGACAAGCACGACCGTGTCCTTCTCGGCCACGCCGCACACTGGCCGGAGCGGCGCTTCTCCACACTCGCCGGCTACGTGGAGCCGGGGGAGTCGATCGAGGCGGCCGTTGCGCGTGAGGTCATGGAGGAGGCGGGGCTCGAGGTGGGCTCCGTCGAGTTCGTGGCCTCGCAACCCTGGCCCTTCCCCGCCTCCCTCATGCTCGGCTTCCGCGCTCGGCTGGCCGACCACTCGAGCGGGGAGGTCCGGGTCGACGGCGTCGAGATCACCGACGCACGTTTCTTCAGCCGGGACGAGCTCGCCGCGGCCGTACGAGCTGGGGAGATCCTGCTGCCCATGCGGTCCTCGATCGCGCGCGCCCTCATCGAGGAATGGTTCGGGGGACCGCTGCCGACGGCGCCGCCCAGCGCCTGAGCCGACGGTGGCCGGCGGTCCGTCGGCCGATCGGACGCCAGAGCGGCGTCAGGCTCCAAGCCGTCCGGCACGGGCAGTGCCGAGCGAGAGATCGTCCCACCAGAGCGACGGGTCCCGCGCACCGGATGGTGCGCGGGGCCCGCCAGCCGTGCAGAGGCGGTGGCTCAGCCCTTGAGTCGCTCCACGACCTCGGCGAGCGAGGGATTCGTGGCCGCGGACCCGTCCGGGAACACCACCGTGGGGACGGTCTGGTTACCGTTGTTCACGGACTCGACGAACGACGCCGAAGCCTCGTCCTCCTCGATGTTGACCTCGTTGTACCCGATGCCCTCGCGGTCCAGCTGGGTCTTCAGCCGGCGGCAGTAGCCGCACCAGGTGGTCGAGTACATCGTGATCGTGCCCGCCTCGGGTGCCTGAGCCGTCATGGGTGCTCCTCTCGTCCGCGCAGGGCGTCTCGTCGCCCGCTGTCAGGGAACGCGTCTGGTCGCCCCTCTGATAGGGGAACGCCCGGACCGTTCCGAATCTTCCCGCCCGGGAGCACCTGCGTGTGGCGTCACGCACGCTCGGACTCTCCGATGGTCCCCGAGGCGGCGGACGGCGGCATCCCGGCGGCAGATGCAGCCGCCGGCCTGCTCGCGACATGGGGACGCAGGGTTCCGGTGTCGCCGGGGGCTGAGACACTGGCAGCGATGAGTACGACTACCGAAGAACTGCTGGACGCGCTCGACGACGACCAGCGCGCCGTGGCCGAGCACCTCACGGGCCCGCTCTGCGTGCTCGCCGGCGCCGGCACCGGCAAGACGCGCGCGATCACCTACCGCATCGCCAACGGCGTGCTCTCCGGCGTGTACAACCCCCAGACCGTGCTCGCCGTGACGTTCACCGCGCGCGCGGCGGGCGAGATGCGCTCCCGGCTTCGCGACCTCGGCGTCGGTGGCGTGCAGGCACGCACCTTCCACGCTGCGGCCCTCCGTCAGCTGTCCTTCTTCTGGCCGACGGCGGTGGGCGGCCAGGTGCCGCGCATCGCCGAGCACAAGGCGTCCCTCGTCGCCGAGGCGTCCGGCCGGCTCGGCCTCGGCGCCGACCGCACGGCCATCCGGGACCTCTCCAGCGAGGTCGAGTGGGCGAAGGTCTCCCTCATCACCCCTGACGACTACGTGGCCCGGGCGACGCGGGCAGGGCGTGAGGCCGTCGGCGGCCACGACCACGCCACCATCGCGCGCCTGCTGAGCGTGTACGAGGACGTCAAGAGCGAGCGCGGGGTCATCGACTTCGAGGACGTCCTGCTCCTGCTGGTGGGGATTCTCCTCGAGCGCGACGACGTCGCCGCCCAGGTCCGGACCCAGTACCGGCACTTCGTCGTCGACGAGTACCAGGACGTCTCCCCGCTCCAGCAGCGACTCCTCGACCTCTGGCTCGGCGGGCGCCGCGAGCTCTGCGTCGTCGGCGACGTCTCCCAGACGATCTACTCCTTCACCGGGGCGACCCCGGCGTTCCTCACGGACTTCCCCCGGCGGTACGAGGGGGCGCCCGTCGTGCGCCTCGTGCGCGACTACCGGTCCACCCCGCAGGTCGTCGACCTCGCCAACAAGGTGCTCGCCCGCGCCGGCCGGCACCGCAACGCCGCCGCCGTCGAGCTGGTGGCCCAGCGTCCGTCGTCGGCGCCGGTCCGCTTCGAGACGTACGACGACGACCTCGCCGAGGCACGCGGGGTCGCCGAGCGCATCACCGCCCTGGAGAAGGAGGGCGTCCCGCTCAGCGAGATCGCCGTCCTGTACCGCACCAACGGGCAGTCGGAGGCGATCGAGCAGGCGCTCGCGGACGCCGGGATCGGCTATCTGGTCCGTGGCGGCGAGCGTTTCTTCTCACGCCGTGAGGTGCGCGAGGCGATCGTCATGCTGCGCGGAGCCGTGCGTTCGAGCGCCGGGCAGCCGATGCCCGAGGCCGTTCGCGACGTGCTGGCCTCGGTCGGCTGGGCGCCGTCACCGCCGGCGGCGCGCGGCGCGGCTCGCGAGCGCTGGGAGTCGCTCAACTCGCTCGTCAGCCTCGCCGACGAGCTGCACCGCACCCGTAGCGCCGACATGGCGGGGCTCGTCGCGGAGCTCGACGAGCGCATGTCGGCGCAGCACGCCCCGACCGTCGCAGGCGTGACGCTGGCGAGCCTGCACGCGGCCAAGGGACTCGAGTGGGACGCCGTCTTCCTCATCGGGGTCTCGGAGGGTCTGCTGCCGATCTCCCTCGCGGAGGGCGACGACGCCGTCGAGGAGGAGCGGCGCCTGCTCTACGTCGGGGTCACGCGGGCGCGTGAGCACCTGCAGCTCTCCTACGCGCGTGCCCGCACCGTCGGGGGACGGGCCTCGCGCAAGCGGTCCCGGTTCCTCGACGGAGTCTGGCCCGACGACGGACCCGGCGGCCGCGGCGGCGTCTCGCGCCGTGCAGCCGCCAGGGCCCGGACCGCGGGCTTCATCGAGGACAACCCCGCAGACGCCGAGCTCTTCGAGCGCCTGCGGTCCTGGCGCGGCCAGGTGGCCGCAGCGATCAGCAAGCCCGCCTACACGGTGCTCCACGACACCACGCTCCAGGCGATAGCCACCTCGAAGCCCAAGGACCTGCGGCAGCTGGCCGTCCTCCGCGGGATCGGAGCGACCAAGCTCGAGGCGTACGGCGGCCAGGTGCTCGCCGTCGTCCGGGGCGAGGAGGTCGACGTGCAGGAGTGGCTGTCCCGCTGAGCCGTCGATCCTGGCGACCGTGAGCTCCGGGTGGTTCTGGGCCCCTGACTCTTCGGAACGCGGCGTCAGAAATGCACGGAATGTCTCATCCCGGAGGATGAGGCTCACACCGGAAATATCCCCCGAAAAAAGGATTGCCCGCGCTCTCACGCCGGGTCTAGTGTTCTTTCCTGTCCGAGTCGACCGGATCCTGCCTAGCCAGCACAAAGGATCCCTGCAGCCGAGGGAGGTGCCCGAAAGTGATCAACAACGTCTTCGCCGCTAACGCCGCCTGCGCGATGGCGCCCACGTCCGCTGTGCCCGGGTACCAGTCTGCCCTCGGCACCACCGTGGCCGGCCCGCGCCGACGCCCCCGGCTCAACGGCACCACCCTGGGGATCGCCCCCCGGACGTAGCTCATCACCGAGCTGCATGCTCCGGCCGCGATCCCTATCGGGACCGCGGCCGTCGTCGTAGACGACGTCCCGAGGCCCCTCAGCCCCCGGACAGAGAACGACTCAACAGGAGCAGCTGTGCAGCTCACGGCTCTACTCGACCAGATCAGCCAGGGATCATCAGTCACCTGGCCCGAGCCCCAGTCCAGGTCCGTCGCGGCACCCTTCGTCGGCGAGGCCGGCTGGGGAGTCCTCTCCACCCCGTCCCGCAGCGGCGCGCCGGCAACCCCGTGCCAGTCCGCGGAGGACAGCGACCTGTGGTTCGCCGAGCGCACGGCCGACGTCGAGGCTGCCAAGGCGCTCTGCCGGGAGTGCCCCGTGCGGGAGGCGTGCCTGGCCGGCGCGCTCGAGCGGCAGGAGCCGTGGGGCGTCTGGGGTGGCGAGGTGTTCATCGACGGCGTCGTCGTCGCTCGCAAGCGTGGCCGTGGCCGCCCGCGGAAGGACGAGGCCGCCGCCTGAGCGTCGGCTCGGCGGCCCGTCCGCGTGGGCAGCCTGGGTCCGGCTACGTCAGGGTCCGGTCAGGCGGGTGTGCGCACTCGCCTGGCCGCGGTCCTCTGACCCGCATCGCGGTCGGCTCCGGCGCCCACCGTCGGCTCGCCGCTGGTATTCGGGCCGAACGTCGGGGCGGGATCGGTGCTCGGCCCGGCCGTCGGGGCGGGATCGGTGCTCGGCCCGGCCGTCGGGGCGGGATCGGTGCTCGGCCCGGCCGTCGGGGCGGGATCGATGCTCGGCCCGACCGTCGGGGCGCCCTCGGTGGTCGGCCCGACAGCCGAGCTGAACGCGGCGGTGCCCCTCTGGTCCGGCATGTCAGCAGCGACCTCGCAGCAGCCGCACACGGGGTGCACGCTCCACGGCCGGATGACCGGCAGAGGGCTCACCCCGATCTCGATGCTGGCCCGGTCCACCACGAGCTCCCGGCCGTCGATCACCGCCAGAACCTGGTTCGCGGCCACCGCGGACCCGAGCTGCCCCAGGTGCGTCGCCGCGAGGGGCGGTGGGGACGCCCGGAGCTGTGTCGCCAGGGCGGGCCACGCCGGATCCGCATCGGTCCGGTGCAGGTCCAGGCACCGGGTGCAGGGCCCCTGCCCCGGCACGACCAACGGGCCGATCGCGACGTCGACCTCGCCGACCACGACGGGCAGATGAACCACGTCCTCCCGGACCAGGGGGAGGAGCTGCACGGGGTCGGCGACCCCGGTGGAGACCGCCACCAGGACGTCTGGTCGCGCCCCGGTCCGCGCCGTCGTCCGCAGCTGTGGGAAGGACGAGCGCAGCACCGCCTCGGCCCGTTCCCGACGTACTCCGCCGACGTCCCGCGGGTGGTACGGGCCGACGTCGGAGGGGAGCACCGGTGACTCGTCCTTCAGCAGCAGAGTCCCCACGCCGGCCTCGGCGAGGTGCACAGCGATCCGCATGCCCACCTGGTCCAGACCCGCCACGGCGACCGCGGCCGCCGACCGGTGTGCCATGAGTCTCGCCCCGTCGCCGTCGGCAAGCAGACGAGACCAGTACGCCTCGTCCGGTGTGACGGCGGAACCCGGCGGGCGCGGTCGCGGATCGGGGGCGAGCACCCCGGACCGGTGCAGCAGCGCCACGAGCTCACGGACACGCTCGGGTGCGACCCCGGACGTCCGGCCGACCCGGATCAGGTCCGCCTCGGTCGGCTCGTGCCGCAGGTGGTCGAGGACGTGCTGCTCGCCGGCCGTCAGGTCCTCGAGGACGACGGCGCACCGCGGGTCGACACCCACCTGGCTCTCACCCTTGCGGCGCCAGAGCACCGTCAGTCCCGGCCGTAACCGCATCTCGCCCCCGTCTCGTCCGTGGTGGGACGGACTGTGGCACGGGCTCCCGGATGCGCGCAGAGCGAATCCACAGGGCCCTCGTGGCGGGGCGCTCACCGATGCTGGCTCACCGCCGGCGAGCGGTCTCCGGAGCGTCCGGGCCGCCGTCGTCGGGCTTAGCGCCCGGCGAGCGGTCTCCGGAGCGTCCGGGCCGCCGTCGTCGGGCTTAGCGCCCGGGGCGGTCTCCGGCGTGGTCCGGGGACGTCGTCGGGCTCAGTGCCCGGGGCGGTCTTCGGTGTCGTCCGGGCCGTCGCTGTCGGGCCCGGTGCCGTCGGGCGCCGTGCCCGCCGCGCCACTCTCCGGCTGGTCGAGCGGGTCATCCACGTCCCCGTCCGTCCCGGCGGTGAGCGTGCCGTCGAGCATCGCCGCGAGGGCGGCGTCGACGTCCTCCTCGGCCGCCCGGGCTGCCCGGCGGGCGGCGACGAAACCGCTCGGGTCGTCGAGCTCCTCCGGCGTGGGCATCAGGTCCGGGTGCGACCACAGGGCGTCGCGCTCGGCCGTGCCCCGCTCCGCTCCTAGCGTCGCCCAGAGGGTGGAGGCCTCGCGCAGGCGGCGCGGACGCAGCTCGAGCCCGACGAGCGTGGCGAAGGTCTGCTCCGCCGGGCCGCCGCTCGCCCGGCGACGCCGCAGCATCTCGCGCAGCGGCACGGCGTGGGGAAGGTGCGGTGCGACCGCCTGCGCGGTGACCTCCTCCACCCAGCCCTCGACGAGCGCGAGCGCGGTCTCCAGGCGCACGAGAGCGGCACGCTGCGCCGGGGACTGCTCGAGAGCGAAAACGCCGCCCGAGAAGGCCTCCCGCAGCTTCTCCGGGTCGGTCGGGTCGATCCCGCGGACCGCCTCCTCCATCGCGTCCGTGTCGATCGTGATCTCGCGGGCGTAGGACTCGACAATGCCGAGCAGGTGCGCGCGCAGCCACGGCACGTGGGCGAAGAGCCTCGCGTGCGCGACCTCGCGGACGGCGAGGAACAGCCGGACCTCCTCCGCGGGTGCGTCCAGCCCTTCCGCGAAGTCGGCGACGTTGGAGGGCACGAGCGCCGCCGTCGGCTCCTCCACCAGGGGCAGTCCGGTGTCGGCGGTGCCGAACGCCTCGCGGGCGAGGGTGCCCACGGCCTGCCCGACCTGCATCCCGAACACCGCGCTGCCGAGCTGGCGCAGCATCCCCTGGACCGGACCCATCTGCGCCGCCATCGCCTGGACCTCGGGCGGAAGCTGCTCCGCCTGGGCCTCGATGGTCTCGACGAGCGCCTGGGAGACCGACGTGGCGATCGGTTCCGAGAGCCGCTTCCACGTCGGCAGCGTCCGCTCCACCCAGTCGGCCCGGCTCCACGCCTCCTGACGCCCGCCGGCGGGACCGAGCTCCGTGGCGGTGTCCAGCCACAGGTCGGCCACCGACAGCGCCGAACGGACACGCTCGGCCTCGGCGGCGCTCACGGAGGGATCGCCGCCGGCGTGGGCGGTCTGCCGGGCGAGGTCGTGGGCGAGGCGCCAGTTGACCGGGTCGCCGCCGCCCGAGGCGAGCATCTGCTGCATCTGCCCGATCATCATCATCAGCTGGTTGCGGTCCGCCGGGAGCCCGGCCGCCTGGGACATCGCCTCCGGGTCCAGTCCGGACGCGCGCATCGCCCGCATCGCCTCCTCGGCGGCCGCGGGGCCCATCATCGACCGGAGCAGCTCCTCCCAGCTGTGGGGATCGCCGCCCTCGGGGCGGGTGGGGTCCTGACTCATGACAGCTCCTGACGGTGGCGGGCCTCCACGGTAACCGGCCGCGAGGCGCCTCTGCAGCGGTGGGGCGGCTTCCTCGCCCGGTGGTTCGCTGAGGGCGCAGCGATGCCGGACGCCCCAGGGAACACCCAGCCTCGTGCGGCATGATGACCCGGTGAGCGAGCAGGGCACCGGCCGGACCGGTCACGACCGTCGTCCCGTCCCGCCCTCGCCCGCAGAGACGGCGGGCGCCCCGCTGGCCGCGGACCCCGGGACGACGACGCACGCGGACCCCGCGACGGCGGAGCGCGCGGATCCCGCGACGGCGGAGGCGACCCGGCCCGGCTGGCGCGCCACGTCGGCGCCGCACCCCGCTCCGGGGACGGAGCCGGAGAGCACGAACGGCGCTGCCGACGCGGCGACCGGGGAGCGCGAAGCCGGCGAGGCCCCCGGCCCTGACGAGCCGTACGTCTCGCGCCGCGCGGTCACCATGGTCGTCTCGGGGGCCCTGCTCTCGGCGCTGCTGCTCGTGATCATGCTCGTCCCGCTGCCCTACGCCGTCCAGCGGCCCGGGCCGACCGTGAACACCCTCGGCGAGGCCGACGGCGAACCGCTCATCCAGATCGACGGAGCCGAGACGTACCCGACGTCGGGCGAGCTCCGGCTGACCACCGTCTCGGTCATCGGGGGACCGGGCTACCCCGTCACCGCCGCGGACGTCGTCGCCGGCTGGCTGGACGAGGAGGAGGTGGTGCTGCCGGTGGAGGCGGTCTTCCCGGACGGCACCACGCGCGAGGAGATCGACGAGCAGTCGACGGCGCAGATGGCCTCCTCGCAGACCAACGCCACGGTGGCCGCCCTCGAGGAGCTCGGGTACGACGTCCCCATGGTCCTGACCGTCAGGGACGTCGCGCCCGGGTCGGGCGCCGAGGGCGTCGTCGAGGAGGGGGACGTGATCACCTCGATCCAGCCTGAGGGGGAGGAGCGCACCGAGGTGGAGGCGTTCTCCGACCTCGCCGCTGTCCTCTCCCGCACGGCGGCGGGCACGCCGGTGACCCTCGGCGTCCTGCGCGACGGCGACCCGACGGATCTCGCGGTGGCGACCATGGACCACCCGGGAACCACCGCCGCTCCGGACGGGGAGCAGCAGGGATCGCTCCTCGGGGTGGTGCTGGACCCCCAGGTCGAGCTCCCGGTCGACATCGACTTCGACATCGACAACATCGGCGGTCCGAGCGCTGGGACGATGTTCGCGCTGGGGATCATCGACCGCCTGACGCCCGGTGAGATGACCGGCGGGGAGAAGATCGCGGGCACCGGGACGATGAACCTCGCCGGCGAGGTCGGCGCCATCGGCGGGATCCGGCAGAAGCTGGCCGGCGCCACCCGCGCCGGGGCCCAGTGGTTCCTCGCTCCGGAGGGGAACTGCGGCGAGGTGGTCGGGCACGTGCCCGACGGGCTGCAGGTGGTGCGGGTCGGCACCCTGGGGGAGGCCCGCGACGCCGTCGAGGCGATCGGCTCCGGCGACGGAGCGTCGCTCCCGAGCTGCGAGGCCGGCTGACGCAATCGCGGGACCGGAGCACCGCGGGACCGGACCACCGCACCCATGAGCCGGGCGGGACCGGCCTTGTCAGGCCAGCGTCGCGCGAAGCGCCTCCACGAGCCCGGGCACCGCGTCGGGAGAGCCGGCGACCGCGTCGTCGAAGTCGTGGCTGCGGCTGCGCAGCGCGCACCAGGACTCGCCGGTGCGGAGCACCCCTGCGGCCATCCGGACGTCCTGTCGGTCCGGGTGACCCATCAGGTAATCCACGGCGGCCTGCGGATCCTCGGGCATGCCCTGCTCCGCCTCCGGCGGGACGACCATCCGCTCGACGACGATCGCGGCGCCGTCGACCTCCTCGGGCCAGGCGAGCTGACCGAGCAGCTCCTCGATCGTCGACGCCTCCGGCAACCCATCCTGCTCGATGCTGGTCAGGTGCTCGGGGTCGTCCTGGGCGGCGAGGACCGCCTCCGACGGCAGCTCCTGCGCGAGCGACGGCGTCGCCGCGATCGCACCGGCCGTGCGGACCAGGGCGAAGACGAACACCGGCCCGTCCCACCCCAGCGAGGCGACGTGCCGCTCGATGTCGTCCACGGCCAGGCGCAGGGCGCGCTCGCGGGCGGTGGGGCCGTCGGGGGCGGGCTGCTCGTCGCTCATGCCTCCATCATGGCGCCGCCTCGCGGGTGAGCGGAAACCCGGATCGTCGCCGGACCGTTTCCCCACGCCGCGGGCGGTTGTGGGAACCTTGGGGCAGGCCAGGGCGTTGTGCGGATGGACGTGGAACCCCCTGGGACCGAATCCACGAAAGACAGCTGCACGACGACTCGAAGGTGCTCAGTGACGTTCGCATCCGCCCCACGTACATCAGGTCCCGCCCCGGCTCCTCGCCGCCGCGGTGCCCTCGTGCCCACCCTCGTCGTCCTGGCCGTCCTCGCGGCGCTGGTCATGGCGATGGCCCAGGTGTGGACCGAGGTGCAGTGGTACAGCCAGCTGGGGTTCACCGACGTCCTGGTGCGTGAGTGGGTCACCCGCGCCGTCCTCTTCGCGATCGGCTTCGTCGTCATGGGCGGGGCCGTCTGGCTGAACCTCCACCTCGCCTACGCGCGCCGGCAGGTCTACCCGCCGACGACGCCGGAGGAGCGCAACCTCGACCGCTACCGCGAGAGCATCGAGCCGCTGCGCCGCCTGATCATGGTCGGGGCGCCTGTGGTGCTCGGGCTCTTCGCCGGCTCCTCGCTGAGCGGCATGTGGCGTCCGGTGCTCACGCTCCTGAACCAGGAGCGCTTCGGCGAGACCGACCCGCAGTTCAACATGGACATCGCGTTCTTCGTCTTCACGCTGCCGGTGGTGCGGGCGATCGTCTCGTTCCTCATGACGGTGGTGTTCCTCTCCGCCGTCGCGGCGCTGATCACCCACTACCTCTACGGCGGCATCTCGCTGGCGCCCCGTCAGCAGAAGGTCTCGCCGGCCGCCCGGGTGCACCTGTCCGTGCTGGCAGCGGTCTTCGTGCTGCTCATCGCGGTCAGCTACTGGCTCGACCGCTACTCGATGCTCGTGGGGGAGAACGACCGCTTCGCCGGCGCCTCCTACACGGACATCAACGCCAACCTGCCCGCCAAGGCGATCCTCGCGGCCATCGCGCTCGTCGTCGTCGTCCTCTTCGTCGTGGCGGCGTTCCGCGGCTCCTGGACCGTCCCGGTCGCCGGCATCGCGGTCATGATCGTCTCCGCCCTCGTGGTGGGCACCGCTTACCCGGCCGTCATCCAGCGCTTCCAGGTCGAGCCCAACGCGCAGACCGTCGAGCGGCCGTACATCCAGCGCAACATCGACGCCACGCTCGCGGCCTACGGTCTCGACGACGTCGAGGTGGAGACGTACTCGGCCACCACGGAGGCCGAGGCCGGCCAGCTGCGCGCGGACAGCCAGTCCACCGCCTCCATCCGCCTGCTCGACCCGAACATCGTCTCCCCGACGTTCAACCAGCTGCAGCAGAACCGGCAGTACTACGGGTTCCCCACGACGCTCTCCGTCGACCGGTACACCATCGACGGTGAGAAGCGGGACACCGTCATCGCCGTGCGCGAGCTCAACCAGGACGGTCTCGGTGCCGACCAGCGCACGTGGATCAACGACCACACCGTCTACACCCACGGCTTCGGCGTCGTGGCCGCCTACGGCAACACCACCAGCGCCGACGGCCGACCCGCGTTCTTCCAGCAGGGCATCCCGTCCGTGGGCGCCCTGGGCGACTACGAGCCGCGCGTCTACTTCGGCCAGAACAGCCCCGAGTACTCCATCGTCGGCGCCCCCGAGGGCACCGAACCCTGGGAGCTCGACTACCCCGACGACGACGCCGAGAACAGTGCCGTCAACAACACCTACTCCGGCGACGGCGGCCCGTCGGTCGGCAACTTCTTCCAGAAGCTGCTCTACGCGCTGAAGTTCGGCGACATGCAGATCCTCTTCTCCGACCGTGTGACGGAGGAGTCCCAGATCCTCTTCGACCGTGACCCGCACCAGCGGGTGGCCAAGGTCGCCCCGTACCTCACGCTCGACAACCGTGCCTACCCGGCAGTGGTCGACATGGACGACGACGAGTCGACGCCCAAGGACCTCGTCTGGATCGTGGACGGCTACACCACCACGAACGACTACCCGTACTCGGCTCGCGAGTCCCTCGAGGAGGCGACGACGGACTCCGTCGTCGACGCCAACGGCCAGCCGGTCACGGTCGGCGCCCTGCCCGAGCAGGTGAACTACATCCGTAACTCGGTCAAGGCCGTCGTCAACGCCTACGACGGAAAGGTCACGCTCTTCGAGTGGGACGAGCAGGACCCCATCCTGCAGACGTGGGAGAACATCTTCCCCGAGCACATCACGCCGATGTCGGAGATCAGCGGCGACCTCATGAGCCACCTGCGCTACCCGGAGGACCTCTTCAAGGTCCAGCGCACGCTGCTCACGGAGTACCACGTCACCGACGCGTCCTCCTTCTACTCCGGATCGAACTTCTGGAACATCCCGACCGACCCGACGGTCGCGACCGGGGTCCAGCAGCCGCCGTTCTACCTGACCATGCAGATGCCCGGGCAGGAGGACGCCCGGTTCTCGCTCACGTCCAGCTTCATCCCCGGTGGTAACACCGACCGCAACATCCTCACCGGGTTCCTCGCGGTCGACTCGGAGACGGGCGACACGGCGGGAGAGGTGCGCGAGGGGTACGGGAAGATGCGGCTGCTGGAGCTGCCCTCGGACGTCACGGTGCCCGGTCCCGGCCAGGTGCAGAACAACTTCAACTCCAACCCGGCCGTCTCCTCCGAGCTGAACCTGCTGCGGCAGGGCAACTCGAACGTCCAGCTGGGCAACCTGCTGACGCTGCCGGTCGGCGGCGGCCTGCTGTACGTCCAGCCGGTCTACGTCCAGTCCGCGGCGGGCACCTCCTACCCGCTGCTGCAGCGGGTGCTCGTCTCCTTCGGCGACGAGATCGGCTTCGCCTCCACGCTCGACGAGGCCCTGGACGCGGTGTTCGGCGGCGACTCCGGCGCCGAGGCCGGCGACGCCGACGTCGAGCCCGGCGAAGAGCCGACCGACGGCGGGAAGGAGCCCGAGGGCACGACCGAGGTGCCGGCGGCGGCGCAGGAGCGCCTGACGGAGGCGCTGGCGGACGCGCAGAAGGCGCTCGCCGACAGCAACGCCGCCCTGGCCGAGAGTGACTGGACCGCGTACGGCGAGGCGCAGGAGCGTCTGAGCACCGCCATCTCGGAGGCGCTGGCCGCCGAGGACGAGATTGCCAAGGCTGCGGGGGAGACGCCGGACGGTGCCGCCACCGAGGCTCCGACGGAGGGTGCCACGGAGCAGCCCACCGAGGGCTGAGCCGATACCTCGAACGGGGGCCGTCCGCTGGTGCGGGCGGCCCCCGTCGTCGTTGCACATGGCTTCGTCGTCCGTGCGGGACACCGGCGGTGGGGTACGGGGCCTCTCGTCGCCGCGGGTCCTCAGGCCAGCGGGCCCTGCGTCGTCGGGGCTCGCTGTCGCCCGTCGGGCGCTGTGACGGAGGGCACGCCCCGGCGGTTTGCGCCTCCGGTGCGCCGCGACGTAACCTATACATACCGACGCGGGGTGGAGCAGCTCGGTAGCTCGCCGGGCTCATAACCCGGAGGTCGCAGGTTCAAATCCTGCCCCCGCTACCACGAGGTAGTTGACGACGAAGGCCCGCACGCAGAGCGTGCGGGCCTTCGTCATGCTCGGGAGCGCGGGCGTTGCCCGAGGTTGTCGTGCCGTCGTGCCGTCGTGCCGTCGTGCCGGAGGCGCTGTCGCTGTCGCTGTCGCCGCTGTCGCGCTACGCCGGGAGGAACCGCTGTCGCGCTACGCCGGGAGGAACCGCTGTCGCGCTACGCCGGCCGGAAGAGCTGTCGCGCGCGCATATGCGTCCGGCCACCTGTGGGCGCACGTCGTCGTCCCGCGGGTGGGGCCCAGCGGTCGAGCGGCACGAGACGCGGCTCACGCGGGAACAAAGGCGGCACCTATTGAGTTGAAGCATCAACTACTTGTACCGTGGATGCAGCACCCACCGACCCGAGGGGAATCCCATGAGCGCCACCACCAGCCACACCGCACCCGCGCCGAGCCGTCGAGCCGAGGAGCTCCTGCCCGCCGAGACCTCGATGGGGGCCGTGACGCTGCTGGTCGGGGACCTGGACCTCATGACCCGCTACTACCGCGACATCGTCCTGCTGGACGTGATGCGCGCCGAGGGCAACGAGGTGGTCCTCGGGCGTCACGGCGTCGAGCTCCTCCTCCTGCGCCACGACCCGTCGCTGCCCCCGGGGTCGCCCCGGAGCGCAGGCCTGTTCCACACCGCGATCCTCTTCGAGTCCCGTGCCGCCCTCGCCGCCGCGCTCGCCTCCGTGGCCGTCAAGGCCCCGGGCACCTACGCGGGTGCGGGCGATCACGACGTCTCCGAGGCGTTCTACTTCACCGACCCGGAGGGCAACGGCGTCGAGCTCTACTTCGACCGGCCCCGCAGCACCTGGGAGTGGACCGGGGGGCAGGTCAAGATGGGCACGAAGTGGCTGGACCCGAACCGCTTCCTCGCCGAGCACCTGACCGACGACGCCCGCGAGCTCATCGCCACGGCCGAGCGCCCGGCCGGCGCCTCGTCCCCGGCGCTCGCCGGCGCCGTCCTCGGTCACGTCCACCTGCAGGTGGGTGACGTTCCCACGGCCCGCGAGTTCTACGTGCGCAAGCTGGGCTTCGAGGAGACCACCGCGCTCGGCAACCAGGCGCTCTTCGTCTCCGCGGGCGGGTACCACCACCACATGGCGATGAACACATGGAACAGCGCCGGCGCCGGCCCGCGCGTCCCGGCGCTGGGCCTCGGCACGGTCGACATCGTCGTGCCCACCACCGAGCAGGTCGCCTCGGTCAACGCCCGGCTCACGGCCCACGGCGTGCCGACGCGGCACGACGGCGCGGTGCTGCGGGTCAACGACCCGTGGAACAACCTCATCGAGATCCGCGCCGCGGCCTGAGCCGGCCACGAGAGCGCTGAGCGCGGTGCCCCTCGGGTACCGCGCTCAGCGCTTGTCGTGCCCATGTCCTGAGCCGTCCCCGGATGGGGCGCTGCGGACCGTCCCTGTCGCCCGGAGAGGCTTCAGTGCAGAGGAACGACGGTCCCTTCGGTCAGGCCGAGCGACGGAATGTCGTGAAGCGGTACCGCAGCCCGCCGGAGGAGACGTGCCAGCCGCGGTCGGGGTCGGCCGCCGCGACCTCCCACACCCGGTCGTCGACGGCGGGAGCGTGGGTGTCGCCGTCGACGGCGAGGTCGATGTCGGTGACCTCGAGGCGGTCGGCGCGGTCGATCGTCTCGGCGTAGAGCTGACCGCCGCCGATCACCCACACGTCCGCGCCGCCCGCGAGGGCGAGCGCGTCGTCGAGTGTCGTCGTGGTCTCCGCGCCCTCGGCGACGAAGCCCGGACGTCGCGACAGGACGATGTTCCGGCGCCCAAGCAGGGGACGGTACCGCGGGTCGAGCGACTCCCACGTCGCCCGCCCCATGACGACCGTCGCCCCCGAGGTGGTGGTGCGGAAGTGCCGGAGGTCCTCCGGGAGGTGCCACGGCATCGTGCCGCGTGCGCCGATGACGCGGTCGTGGGCCTGGGCCCAGATGAGGCCGAGCACTAGACGGCGACCGGGGCCTTGATGGCCGGGTGGTGCTGGTAGCCGAGCACCTCGACGTCGTCGAAGCCGTACTCGAAGAGGGACGGCGCCCGGCGGAGCTGCAGGGTCGGGAACGGGTAGGGGGTGCGGGCGAGCTGCTCGCGGACCTGCTCGACGTGGTTGTCGTAGATGTGGCAGTCCCCGCCGGTCCACACGAAGTCGCCGACCTCGAGGCCGGTCTGCTGGGCGACCATGTGGGTGAGCAGCGCGTAGGAGGCGATGTTGAACGGCACGCCGAGGAAGAGGTCGGCGCTGCGCTGGTAGAGCTGGCAGGAAAGCTTGCCGTCGGCGACGTAGAACTGGAAGAACGCGTGGCACGGCATCAGCGCCATCTTGTCCAGGTCCGCCACGTTCCAGGCCGAGACGATGATGCGGCGCGAGTCGGGGTTGGTGCGCAGAGTGTCGAGCACCTGCTGGAGCTGGTCGATGTGGCCGCCGTCGGGCGTCGGCCAGGAGCGCCACTGGACGCCGTAGACCGGGCCGAGCTCGCCGTCCTCCGCGGCCCACTCGTTCCAGATCCGGATCCCGTTCTCCTGCAGCCACCGCACGTTGGAGTCCCCGCGCAGGAACCACAGCAGCTCGCCGACCACCGAGTGCAGATGCACGCGCTTGGTCGTGACCAGTGGGAAGCCCTCGCCGAGGTCGAAGCGCATCTGGTGGCCGAAGATGCTCCGCGTGCCGGTCCCGGTGCGGTCGCTCTTGGGAGTGCCGTGCTCCAGGACGTGGCGGAGCAGATCTTCGTAGGCGGTGCTGACCGCGCGAGCGCCCGCGCCAGGGGTGCTCTCCTGCGGCTCGCGGACGGACGGGGCGGCGGGGGAGGACGTCACCCCCGCATCGTAGGCGGCCCGGCCGGGGCGACGGCAAAGGTGACGCGCCCGACCGAGGCGGCGTGGCGGGGCGAGGCGGCGTGGCGGGGTGAGGCGGCGTGGCGGGGTGAGGCGGCGTGGCGGGAGCGTAGAGCGGCGGCAACAGAGCGGCGGCAGCGGCAGCGACGAACGGCGCGGGGCCCCATACATGAGGACGCCCACGCCGTTCGGGGCGTGGGCGTCAGGGCGGACGCGGGCGGCTCAGGCCGACGCGCTCTCCTTCTGCTCGACGGCGGCCGGCTTCGGGCTCGCGGTGTGGCTCACCTCGATCTTGCGCGGCTTGGCCTCCTCGGCCACCGGGATCGTCAGGGTCAGCACGCCGTCGGCGTAGGAAGCCTCGATGCGGTCGAGGGCCAGGCCGTTGCCGAGGGAGAGCTGGCGGGCGAACGTGCCGGTGGGACGCTCGTGCGAGAGCCACTGGGCGTCCTCTGCGACGTCGGACCGGCGCTCGGCGCGCACCGTCAGGGTGCGGTCCTCGACGTCGATGTCGATCGAGGACGGGTCGACGCCCGGGAGATCCATGCGGGCGATGAAGTTCTCACCCTGGCGGAAGAGGTCGAGGGGCATGCCGGGCGAGGAAGGAACCTGGCGCATCGCGTTGGTGAGCCAGCGGTCCATGTCGCGGAACGGGTCGTAGCGGGTAGCCATGGGATCAGCCTCCATGAGTGTCGGCCCGGACGGTCCGGACCAACCGACCGAGCTCCCGGCCGGTGCTTCATTTTTAGCACTCGACCATCGCGAGTGCTAAGCGCTATCGCTCACGGCGAAAAGTTGAGCGGTGGACGCTCAACCTCAACATCAGCGCAGGTCACGGCGTCGCGCCCGTCGCGTGCCGCCGGGTGGCGCGTGCTCGGAGTTCCGCGGCACTGCCGGGACGACGGTGAAGCGTGGCTGCCCCGTGCGGCTCCCGTGTGGGCCCGGCCCGCAACGCCGGCGCCCGTGCCCACCGCCGGCCGGAGGGCGCCAGGAGGCCCGCGCAAGGGACCAAGAGGTCTGGCTTTTGACCTCCGCATGCCGCATCCTTGGCACGTCGAGGGAGTCGCCATGAAGATTCTTGTGACAGCGGCAAGCCGCCACGGTGCGACGGCCGAGATCGCCGCGCTGCTCGCGGAACGGCTCGCCGCCCGCGGCCACGAGGGTGACCTCCGGCCGCCCGAGGAGGTCGAGGACCTGCACGGGATCGAGGCTGTGATCCTCGGCAGCGCCGTGTACGCCGGCATGTGGCTCAAGACGGCGCGTGACGCGGTCGTCCGGCTCGGGCCGGACCTGCGCCTGCGACCTGTCTGGCTCTTCTCCTCCGGCCCGCTCGGCGACCCGCCGGTGCCGCACGAGGAGCCCGACGTCGCCAGCCTCGTCGCGGCGACCGGGGCGATCGAGCATCGCACGTTCCCCGGTGCGCTCGACCTGCACAAGCTGATGTACAGCGAGCGACTCATGGTGCGCGCGGCGCACGCGCCCGAGGGGGACTTCAGGGACCCCGCAGCGGTGAGGGAGTGGGCCGAACGCATCGACGCACACCTGAGGGCCGGCCCGACGCCGGCCCGACAGGCGGCCGCGGACGGCCGTGAGGCCGCGGCCTGAGCCGGTGACAGCCGGGCGTGCGCCTCCGTGACGTCAGGACCCGAGGGCGTCGATCGCTGCGATCTCGTCCTCGGCCAGGTCGAGCTCGACGGCATCGAGGTTCGACCTGAGCCTCTCGGTCCGCACGGACTTGGGGATGACCACGAAGCCGTGCTTCAGGTGCCAGGCGAGCACCACCTGCGCCGTTGTGGCGCCGTGCGCCTGTGCGACCCCGACGAGGGTCGGGTGGTCGAGGTCCGTGCGCTTGAACGGGCTGTACCCCTCGAGAACGACACCCCGTGCGCGCAGCTCCTCGACCAGCGTCGGGTCGTGGTCGGCCGGGCTCCACGGGATCTGGTCGATCGCCGGACCGGCGCCCGTGGCGCTGACGAGCTCGTCGATGAGGGCCGGGGAGTAGTTGGAGACGCCGACGGCGGTTGCCCGACCGCGGTCGCGGGCGACGAGGAACCGCTCCCACATCCGTACGCTGCCGTGCTCGCCGTGCGGCGGCCAGTGCACGAGCCAGAGGTCGACGTGATCCAGCCGGAGATCGCGCAGCGACCGTTCGAGGGTCTCGTCCTCCTGCCCGAGCCGGTCGGGCGGGCACTTCGTGGTGACGAAGAGCTCGGCACGGTCCACGCCGGAGTCGGCGACAGCGCGTCCGATCTCGACCTCGTTGCCGTACATCGTGGCGGTGTCGAGATGGCGGTAGCCGAGGTCCAGCGCCGACCGCACCGTCCGGTACGCCTCGTCGCCGCGGGCCTGCCAGGTGCCGAGCCCGAGCAGGGGGACGGGGACGGTGCCGTCCGCCGTCGCCAGCGGCACGGTAGGTACGGTGACGGCCGTCATCGGGCGTCCGGGAAGGCGGCCGGGGCCGGCCCGAACAGCGCCTGCGTCCCTTCGACGACGTTCTTCGCCATGGCACGGGTGCCGGCGTAGCCGATCAGCGCGCCGACCCCGAAGGGTGCGAGACGCCCGAGCGCTAGCGCCCCGCCGCGGGCGGCTCCCCACCGCAGGAGCCGGTGGGTGATCGCCTTGTTCACGGCGCGGACGGTGCCGAGCGGGAGCTTGGTGATCGCCGCCTTGGCCCAGTAGAGGGTGCCGAGGCCGAGCTGCTCCGACATCGCCTCGGCGCCCTCCTCGCCGAGCATGGCGGCGAGGAGGAGGGAGCGGCGTCGCTCGACGTCATCCACCTTCACCCCGTGGATCGAGGCGAGGCCCATGACGTGGTTGGCCGAGGCGGAGAGGAACGCGACCGTCTGGACCGTGGTGAGGCCGAGAGCGGTGACCGTGCCGACGCCCGGGACCGCGGCGGTGGCGCCCACAGCTCCTCCGAGGCGGGAGGCACGGCGCAGGTAGCGCTTCTCCAGGAGCGCGACGAGCTCGGCGGGGCTGAGGTCCGGGTGCTCGCGACGCAGCTCGGCCACGTTCTCGTCCGCCCGGGACGCACGCCGGACCGCGAGGTCCAGCAGCCGCTCGGCGGGGTTGCGCCGCCCCGCCGAGCCGCCTGAGCCGTGGGTGCTTCGCACGTCCTGGCCGTCCCGCACGGAGACCGCCGTACTGTTGCGCGCGCTCATCCGGCCACCTCGTCCGTGAAGATGATGGTGTGCGGCGCGCCGGCGTCGAGCGTGCGCCCCACGGTGCAGTGCCGCTCGATGGCCATCTCGGCCCGCTCCAGCGTCCGCGTGCGGGTGCCCTCGTCCAGGCCCGAGAGATCGGTGACGATCTCGACCGTCAGCGACTCGTACCGGTTCTCGTCCTGGTTCTTCTCGTTCGCGACGCCGATGACGGCGGCGAAGTCGGCACCGAGGGCGTGCGAGAGGCGGTGGTCGGCCGAGAGGCCGCTGCAGGTTGCCAGCGCGAGCTGCAGCAGCTCGCCCGGCGTGAACTGACCCTCGCCGTCGCCGACGAGCACCTGCGCGCCGCGGGCATTGTGCCCCGTGTAGGCGCGGGTGCCGGTGCGCTCGGCCCACAGCGCCCGGGTGGGTGGGTCCTCGACGGTCTCCGGGGAGGTGGTGGTGTCCAGCTCGACATCGCTCATAGGCACGATCGTGGCACGCCACCGAGCCGGATGCCTGCCGCGTGCGCCGGCGCCGCGCCGCCGAGAGGTGACGCGGGCTGCGCTGCGCGTCGGCGTAGGTTGTCGGCGTGAACGCTCCGACAGAACGGCACTCCCTGCCGGACTCCGTGGTCATCGTCCTCTTCGGCGCCACCGGCGACCTCGCCGGACGCATGGTCCTTCCCGCCATCCACGAGGTGCACTCCCGTGGCTTGATGCCCGCCCACTGGCGCCTGATCGGGTGCGCGGCGGACCAGCTCGACGACGAGGGGTTCCGCGACCGCGTGGCCGCGTCGCTCGACGGCTCCGGCACCGGCAGGCCGGCCGACTGGGAGACCGTTCGGTCCTCGCTCCGGTACTGCGGCGGGACCTTCAGCGCCGAGGACCCGGGGAACCTGCCGCGCACGCTGGCGGAGGTCCGCGAGGAGCTGGTGGCGGAGAGCGGTGGCGAGCCGCTGGTGCTGCACTTCCTCGCCGTGCCGCCGGTCGCGTTCACCCCCATCGCCCGCGGGCTCGGCGCGCACGGGCTCGCGGACGGTGCCCGGGTCGTCTTCGAGAAGCCGTACGGCACGTCGCTGGAGTCCTTCGAGGAGCTCGACGCCGCCGTCAAGGAGGTCCTGGACGAGGAGCAGATCTTCCGGATCGACCACTTCCTGGGCAAGGAGGGCGTGCAGACCATCTACGTCCTGCGCTTCGCCAACCAGCTCTTCGGCTCGGAGTGGTCACGCGCGAGCGTCGACCAGGTCCAGATCGACGTGCCCGAGGACCTCGACGTCGCGAACCGCATCGCGTTCTACGAGGCCACGGGCGCGGCGCTCGACATGATCGTCACCCACCTGTTCCAGGTGGCCGGGCAGGTGGCGATGGAGCCGCCGACGGACCTGCGCGACCCCGCGTCGGTCATCGCCGCCCGGGAGGCGGTGCTGCGGGCCTTCCGGCCGCTGAACCCGGTGGAGGACGTCGTCCTCGGCCAGTTCGAGGGGTACCGGGACATCGAGGGGGCCGCGCCGGACTCGACGCAGGACACGTTCGCCGCCGTCCGGCTCTGGGTGGACACGGAGCGCTGGCGCGGCGTGCCGTTCCTGCTGCGCACGGGCAAGCGCATGGCGCGCAAGACCCAGCGGATCACGCTGGTCCTCAAACCACCCTTCGGGCCGCTGGCCGACAAGCTCGACGCCCCGAACACCATCGAGATCTGCTTCAGCGGCGACGGCGAGATCCAGCTCGGGATCACGGTGAAGACTCCCGGGCCCGATCTGAGCTACTCCTCCGGCAAGGCCGTGCTCGAGCTCGACGACGTGCCCGGCGGCGACCCCATCTCGCCGTACGCGTCGCTCATCCACGACGCCCTCATCGGGGACCGCTCGCTCTACACGACGGCGGAAGGGTTGCGGGCCGCGTTCGCGGCGTTCGCCCCTCTGCAGGGCCCCGAGCGGCCCGACCCCGTCCCGTACGAGCCCGGCTCGTGGGGACCCGAGGAGGCCCGCCGCCTCGCCGCGCCGCACCGGTGGATGCTGGGGGAGTAGCCGGTAGACCCTGGGTAGCCGGCTCGCCGGCCCGCACCGGTGGGTCCTGGGGCATTCAACCGGGGCGCGGCCGAGAGGTGTGCGTGGCGCAGATCACGATCCGGTACGGTAGGGCCGCACCTGGCTCAACGGCGAGCCAGGCGCCTCTGACGGGGCGACCGTCCGGCCCACCGACGGCAGGGCGACGGACGCTCAATCCTCAGCGCTGGGCCGTCAGGTGCTCGAGCCCGAGCCGTCGCTCCACGTCGACCACCTGGTCCACGGTGTCGACGGCCGCCTGCTCGATCGGCCTGCCGAACAGCGGGACGGACGCCGTCACCTCGCCGTCGTAGGTCTCCTCGCAGCCGGCTGCCGTCGGCGCGAGCCGCTGGCTGCCCGCGACCCGGACCGGCACCCCATGGATGTCCAGCGCGAGCGTCGAGGTGCGGGTGCCGTCCGCGGCGGGTGGCTCCCACGCCTCGACGAGACGCACGTCGAGCGAGTCCCCGACGAGGGAGCGGAACGACGCCGGCACGGCCGTCGTGGGCATCTTCGCCCGGGTCGTGACGGTGAACGCCTGGCCGTCGCGGATGATCTCGCAGTCCGTCTCCAGGGCGCCCGCCGCAGCCATCTTGCGCTCGACGAACTCCCGGCTCGCCAGCATGGCGGCGACCGTCTCGACGTCGGCGGGGTAGGCGATGGTGGCGGCGAAGTGCACGGCAACTCCTTCTCGGGCGCAGGCGCCCAGGGCGAGCGGACTGGCCGGCTCAGCGTAACCGGCACCGTGCGGACCGGCAGGTCGCCCCCGTGGACCGGGCCGTCACCTACCAGCCCCTACGCTGGGGTGGTGCCCACCACGCTCGCCAACATGATCGCCCAGTCCGGAGCCATCCAGGAGCGGGACGCCGAGTGGCTCCACCAGCTCGTCGGGGACTGGCAGGTCGTCGCCGACCTCGCGTTCGCCGACCTCGTGCTGTGGCTGCCCACGGACGACGACGACTTCATCGTCGCCGCCCACTGCCGGCCCTCGACGGCCGCCACGGTCCACTA
This sequence comes from Georgenia daeguensis, assembly GCF_039537705.1. NCBI lineage: Bacteria > Bacillati > Actinomycetota > Actinomycetes > Allobogoriellales > Allobogoriellaceae > Georgenia > Georgenia daeguensis. The sequence continues at coordinate 49,302 of NZ_BAABBA010000014.1, read as the reverse complement.
CGAGGACATCGTCGGTCAGCGTCCCTCGCAGGTGCGCCGCGACCTCATGCGCCAGACGATCCTCGACCGAGGCATCCACGTGCGGGCCGACCCCCACGGGCAGGGAGCGGACGCGATGCGCGAGGTGGTGCTCCCGGTGGTGCACGAGGACCGCGTCCTCGGGGTGCTGACGAGGGAGGTCGCCCTGCCCACCTCCCGCGTGCCGTCCCGCCTCGACGTGTCCTACATCGAGATCGCCGACGTGCTGTGCGGGATGATCAGCCGGGGGGAGTTCCCTCAGGAGGGGGCGCCCACGAGCTCCCGGCGCGGGGCACCACGCGTCGGTGACGGCCTCGTCCGGCTCGACCCGGAGGGCCGGGTCGTCTACGCCAGCCCCAACGCCCTGAGCAACTTCCACCGGCTCGGGGTCATCGGCGAGCTCAAGGGGCAGGTCCTGGCCGAGGTGGTCACCGAGCTCATCGAGGACCACACGCCGGTCGAGGAGACGATGGCCGTCGTCGTGATGGGACGGGCCGCGTGGCGCACGGAGATCGAGTCGCGCGGGGTCACGCTGTCGCTGCGGGCCGTCCCGCTCACCGACGGCGGCGAGCGCCGGGGCGCGCTGCTGCTGTGCCGCGACGTCTCGGAGGTGCGCCGCCGGGAGCGCGAGCTCATCACCAAGGACGCGACCATCCGCGAGATCCACCACCGGGTGAAGAACAACCTGCAGACCGTCTCGGCGCTGCTGCGCCTGCAGGCCCGGCGCAGCGCGAACCCTGAGACGAAGGCGGCCCTGGACGAGGCGGAGCGACGGGTCTCCACGATCGCGCTGGTGCACGAGACGCTGTCGCAGAACATCGACGAGGTGGTCGACTTCGACGAAGTCTTCGGCCGGGTGCTGCGGCTGGCCGGGGACGTCGCCTCGCCGGACTCCTCGGTGAGCACGGTCGTCGAGGGCACGTTCGGCGCGGTCGGTGCGGAGGCGGCGACGTCGCTGGCGGTCGTTCTTACCGAGCTCGTCTCCAACGCGGTCGAGCACGGGCTCGCCGGCCGGTCGGGCACGGTCTCCGTCAGCGCCAGGCGCACGGGGTCCGACCTCGAGGTGCGGGTGTGCGACGACGGGGCGGGTATCGACGACGGCCGCGTGCTCAGCGGGCTGGGCACGCAGATCGTCAAGACGCTCGTGACGGGTGAGCTGCGCGGGGCGATCGCGTGGCACCGCCGGCCGGAGGGGGGCACCGAGGTGGAGCTGCACGCCCGGATCGGCGCTCTCGGGCCAGACCCGGCCGGTGCCCGTCGCGCGTGATGGGACGGGTGCGCAGACGACCCGCGCGCAGGCACGGTGCGGGCTCGATGCTGGCGCAGACACACGGTGCGGGCACGATGCGGGCGCAGACACGACGACGCCGCCGGTCTCCCGGCGGCGTCGTGGTGAGTGCGTCCTCGGTCCGGTTGTCAGCCGGCGCGGCGTGCGCGAGCGGTGCGGCGCTTGAGCGAGCGGCGCTCGTCCTCGCTCAGGCCGCCCCAGACCCCGGAGTCCTGCCCGGTCTCCAGCGCCCACTTCAGGCACGTGTCGACGACGGGGCACTTCTGGCACACGGCCTTGGCCTCTTCGATCTGCACGAGGGCGGGGCCCGTGTTCCCGATCGGGAAGAACAGCTCCGGATCCTCGGTGAGGCAGGCGGCGCGGTGACGCCAATCCATACGGTCTCCTTAGACATGCGTCGGACCAACCAGATCTGGAGGGGAGCAGGGGCCCGACGCGACGGGGTCAACTGCTGCATCAAGCCTGACACGCAGTGCCATCCACGACAAGAGGTTTCCGGAAAATGACTGCCCGGTAACGGCCGTAACGTTCCTCACAACGTGTCGGCCCTCTCCTCGCACGTCCGCGCCGCCGTCGTCGGCCCGCCGTCGAGCGGTAAGTAGGCTCGGGACGTGACCCACGAAGCAGACCCACAACGCCCGCCCGCACAGGGACCGGGGGCGGTTCCCGCACCGCTGCGCGCCGCCGGGCTCCTGGTGCTCGCCGAGTCGCTCGTGCTCGTCGGCATGGCGGTCACCTTCGTGGTGGACGTGGTCCGGGGCGCGGCGCCGCACCTGCCCTCCGCGCTGGCGCTCGCGGTCTTCTTCGTCGGGTTCGCCCTGATGCTGGCGGGCGCGGTGCGGGCGCTGTGGCGCGGGCAGCGCTGGGGCAGAGGGCCCACGATCACGTGGCAGGTGCTGCAGGCGGCCAGCGTGCTCACCTTCGCCGGGCTGCCGACAGCACTCGTCGTCCTGGCGGTCGTGGTCGCCGTCGCCGTGGTGATCGGCATCCTCTGGCCCGCCTCCCGCGACTACGCCTCCGGCACGCGCGCCCCCAGCGCGGTGATGTGACGCTCTGACACGGCCCCGGGGGTGGCCACCTGCACGGCGGTCGCCACGCCCCGGGCGAGGAGCACACCACGGCCCGGCTGCCTGGGCCTGGCCGGGTCCGCGGCCGTGGACAGGTCGACGTCGGTGAGCTGCGCCGTCGTCGGGTGCGAGGCGCGCAGGAGCAGCAGGGCCGCCGTCGCGCGCCAGGTGGCGAGCGCGCCGCGGTACGCGCCCGCGACCGGCTCCGGGCGCGTCGAGGCGAGGACCGTCAGGTCCCGCCTCGACGCCAGCAGGTGGTCGAGCTCGTCCAGCGCGGCGGGTGGCCACCGGTCGACGTCGTCGATCACCAGCACTGCCCGGCCACCGGGCACGTCGGCCGGTGCGGACGGCGTCAGCACCCGGCCCGCCAGCTGGGCCCGAAGCGTCTCCAGCGCACTGGTCCGGCCGGTCCCGGGCGGGCCGACGACGAGGAGGACGTCACCGGGTCCGCACGCGACCCGCAGCGGGGCGGCGCCGTCGCCGCCGCGGCCCAGCAGGACGCACTCGCCTGCATCGTCTGTGCTCTCAGGTGCCATCCGTGGCCGCGCTGTCTCCGTCTCGGCCGGTGCCGCCCGCCGCCGCGCTCCATCTGCCCAGGTCGGTGCCGTCGGCCGCGCTGCCTCCGCCCCGGCCTCCTGGAGCAGCTCGCCGAGATGGACGGCGTCCGGCAGCGCCGCGACCCGGAGCACGCCCGGCAGGGGTGGACCGAGGTCCACCGGTCCGGTGAGTGCCACCTGCACCGCTGTGGCGTGGCCCGGGCCGAGCAGGACGCCGCGCCCCCGGACCGGCTCCGTCCCGTGCAGGCCACGCGGCACCCCGGCGAGCATCGCCTCGGTCTCGTCCCGGGGCGAGAGCACCAGACGGGTGCGGACGAGCTCCGCCCAGCGGGCCGCGAGCATGGACGGGGGACCCGACAGCACGGGCGTGACGCCCGCGCGGCGTCCGGACCGCAGCGTCCGGGCGAGGAGCTGGAGCCCCTGACCCGGGCCGACGGCGAGGTCGAGCTGTTCCGCGACGGTCTCCGCGTCGTCGACGACCAGGAGCTGGGCGCCGTCCGTTGCGGTGCGGCCGCCGTTGTGCCGAGGGTGCGCGGGGTCTGTCCCGGGAGGGGCCCCGTCCGCCCCGTCCAGCAGCTGGAGCAGCCGGGCCACCCGGCGGGGGTCGTCGCTGCCGACCAGCGTGCCCGCGGTGGGTCCGCGCAGGTCGGCGAAGCGGTGCGGTTCCGTGGCGACCACGTGCACCACGGCGCCCGCGTGCAGTGCGGCGGCCACGACGGTGCGCAGGGTCTCCGTCCGCCCGGTGCCGGGGCCGCCCGCCACGAGGAGCGCGGACGGTTCCCACGCCCAGACCCCCAGGCGCTGTTCCTCCGGCAGGTCGGTGCGGCCGAGCGCGAGACCCGCGCCCGCCGGCGGCAGCTCCGCCAGGGCGACGCGCCCGGGGAGGGGCGGGGCCCAGGGCCGGCCGGGGACGGCCCCGCCGGACAGCCGCTCGCGGGCCGTTCCCTGGCCGGTCGTTGCCTCGCCACCCGTTGCCGCGCCGGCCACGCGCCCGCTGGCCGTGCCGTCGCCGGCTTCCCACGCGTCCTGGATCGCACTGACCACCCGCTCCGGCCACCCGTCGTCGCCGCACCACGGCGCCTGGACGGTCCGGAGCCCGTCCGCGCGGACGAGCGCCCGCCCCGGCACGGCCGGCAGGTTCGCGGCGTCGGCGGTACCCACGACGTCCTGCGACTCCGCCGCCTCGAGCACCCTCAGGCAGATGCGCACGGTGAGGTTGGCGCGTACGTCCGCGCTCACCGAGCCGCCGGGCCGCTGGGTGGCGAGGACGAGGTGGATGCCCAGCGACCGGCCCTGCGCCGCCAGCCGTACGAGCGCGTCGAGGACGTCCGGGTGAGTGTCTGCCAGCACCCGGAACTCGTCGACCACCACGACGAGGCGCGGGAGGGCCACGGCCGGGCGGTCGGCGAGGTAGCCGGCGAGGTCCTTGGCGCCGGCGTCCGCGAGGAGCCGCTCGCGGCGGCGCACCTCGGCGTGCAGGCTGGTCAGGGCCCGCCGCGTGGCCGCGGGCTCCAGGTCCGTGAGCACCCCAGCGGTGTGCGGAAGGCCGGCGAGGCCGGCGAAGGTCGCCCCGCCCTTGTAGTCGACGAGCACCAGCTGGAGTGCCGCGGGGGAGTGGCGCACCGCCAGGGCGAGGAGCCAGGCGAGCAGCAGCTCCGACTTCCCGGAGCCCGTGGTGCCGGCCAGCAGTGCGTGCGGGCCGTGGGCGACCAGATCGAGCTCGACCGCTCCGTCCGCAGCCACCCCGACCGGCGCGGCCAGACCCTGGTGCTCCTGGGCCCACTGTGCGGCCACGTAGCCCGGTCGCTCCGCAGGCCCCAGCAGGTCGGCGAGGTGCACCGCGGAGGGCAGCGCGGCGCGGACCTCCTGCTCCGGGGCGACGAGCGCGGCGACGGCGGCGGCCCAGGCCTCGGGGACGCCGCCGCGCGGAGCGCCGACCACCCGGGTGCACCAGGACGGGACCTCCTCCACGGAGGCCGCCAGTACGAGGTGCGCCGTCCCCGCGGCCGGTCCGGCACCGGCCGGCAGCGGGTCGCTCGACGGTGCGAGGTGAACCGCGAGGCGCCGGGGCGCCCCGGCCGGGCCGAGCCGGTGCTGTGGCCCGGCCCAGTGCCAGGAGCGCGGCACGTCCACACGAAGGTCGTCGTGCCAGGTCGCGAGCTGGCACACGACCCAGCGTGCCGCCGCCGCGGTGTCCTCCGGTGCGCCGACCAGTGCGACGCGGTGGCCCTCGCCGAGGAGGAGGCCCTCCTCGCCCGGTGCGGTGGCCACGCCGGCCCGCAGCGGCTCGCCCGCCGCCACTGGTCCGGCGCGCGCCGCGGCGAGCAGCAGCAGCGCCGCAGGGTCCGGCAGCCGCGGAGCCCCGCGACGCCGGCTCCCTGCGACGGTCGCGGCCACGAGCACCAGCGGGACGGCGAGGATCCCCCACCGCCACGGCCCCGCAGTGCTGGAGAGCAGCAGCGGCACCATGGTCAGGCAGGCGACCAGCGGAAGCGCCAGCCGGAGCCAGTCCCGCCGCTCGTGCGGCCGGGCCGGCTCAGCTGTGGCGGGTGGGGAGAGCTCCGCAGGGCGAGGGCGCAGCTCCAGCACGGTCGCCCCCAGCGAGAGCCGGGCTCCCGGCGGGAGATCGTGCCAACGCGCCGCGAGCCGACGGCGAAACCGTGGCGCGCCGTCGGGGCCACCGCGCGTCGTGCCACGGTGCAGGGCGGGCAGCAGCAGGGCCGTCAGCAGCCGCTGGATCGGCGGCAGCCGCAGGCCAGGAAGCGCCCGCGGGCCGTGAGGCGGCGGCACCGGGCGCCGCGGACGCCGCCCCGGTCGGCGGGCGGCCGGGCGCCACCGGGTTCCGTTGGCCGATCCGTCGTCGCGCGCCTGGACCCGGCCCCGGCGCTCGCGGACCTGGAGGTGACGCCGGGAGACGAGCGGGTCGGTCAGCGGCAGGTCCGAGGCGCCTCGCCCGACGTCGGCGGGCTCGCGGCCCAGGCCCAGGCACCACCCGGTGTCCGGCCCCTCCACCACGGCCAGGTGCCAGGCGCAGCGCAGCGCCTCGCGCGGGTCCGGGTGGTGGCTCACGGGAGCAGCGTGGCCGCCGGCCGGGCCGCGCGGCCGGCGCCCTGTGGACCCGGGCCGCGCGGCTCCGGCTGTGGACACCGACCACGCGTCGCCGGTCGCGGACGCCGGCCCGGGCACCGTGCACAGCGACGGTTCCCGGCCTCGGCCGCCCACGGCGCGGCGCGGGCGCAGACCGTCGCGACCGCCGCGCGCCGCTCAGGCGGCGAGCGCCGCCACCGGCGGCGTGCGCGCCGCGGAGCGGGCCGGGAGCACCGACGCCACCAGCCCGGCCAGGAGGGCGACGGCGGCGACGGCCCCGAGGTGCGCCCACGGCACCGCGGGGACGAGATCCCCGGTGCCCCCGAGCAGCACCGCCGAGCCCGCCCAGCCGTAGAGCAGGCCCAGCACCGTCCCCAGGACCGTGCCCACGACGGCGATGAGCGTCCCCTCGACCATCAGCGTCCCGCGCAGCTGCCCGCGGGTCATGCCCATCGCCCGCAGCAGCGCGTGCTCGTGGCGCCGCTCGATGACCGACAGCGAGAGGGTGTTCGCCACGCCCACGAGCGCGATGACCACCGCCACACCGAGCAGGCCGACGACGACGGCCAGCAGGGTGTCGACGACCTGGGCGAAGCCCTCCCGCTCGGCCGCCAGGCCGGTCACGAACGGCACGGCGTCCGCGCTGACGGCGGCGAGCGCGTCCTGGACGTCGACGACCACGTCGGCCGCCGCGGCGTCGTCGCCCACCCGCGCCCAGATCCCCACCACGGGGCTGCCGGGCGCCAGCTCCTCCAGCGTGGCCGCCGACAGCACCGTCATCTGGCCGGCGGGGATCACCTCCACCGTCAGGCGCGCCCTCGCGACGGCGGTCGAGACGGTGACCACCTCCCCGTCCGCCACGCCGGCCACGCCGGCTGCCTCGTCGCCGAGCAGCATCACGTCGTCGGCGAGAGCGGCGAAGATCTCCTGGTCGCGCAAGAGGGTCCGGGCACGGTCGGGGTCGAGGCCGATCGCGTCGGTCTCGACGGGGGAGCCGCCGTCGACCACGACGCCGGCGGCCGGCACGGCAAGCACCTCCGCGATCCCGGGGGCGCCGGCGACGGCGTCGAGGTGGGCCGGGGTGAGTCCCGCGCCGTCGACGATGAGATCGACCGGGAAGGTGCTCGCCAGCGTGCGGTCCAGCGACGAGCGCGCGGTCGCGGCCCCGGTGGCCATCATGGTCACCAGCGCCACCCCGATGACCAGGGCGGAGGCCGTGGCGGCCGTGCGCCGCGGGTTCCGCACGGCGTTGACCGTCGCCAGGCGCACGGTCGGTCGCCGCACATGCCCGGCGAGCAGGGTGAGGAGTGCGCCGGCGGCCCGGACGGTCCGGGGGACGAGGAACACCGCACCGACCATCACGCCGGCGAAGGAGACGACGCCGCCGAGGATCCCGACGAGCAGGGCGTGCGCCAGGTCGAGGGGCTCCTCTGGCAGCAGCATCCCCGCGGTCGCCGCGCCGAGCAGGAGGGCCCCGACCGTGACGAGAGAGAGGGCGAACCACCGGCGCAGCCGTCCCCCGCCCGCGCGCGAGCTGGGGTCCGGCGCGGGGCGCAATGCGCTCAGGGGCGCCACGCGGGTGGCGGCACGGGCCGGCGCGAGCGCCGCGACCACGGTGACGGCGGTGCCCGTGAGGACGGGCACGGTCAGGGTCGCGGCCGTGACCGGGACCGCCGGAGCGATCTCGATCCCGAGGTCGACGCCCTGCAGGAACCACAGCGCCGCCTGACCCAGCCCGAGGCCCACCAGCACGCCGGCCACGGAGGCGAGCACGCCCAGGACGAGGGCCTCGAGCAGCACCGAGCGGTGCACCTGCGCCTTGGTGGCGCCCACGCACCGCAGCAGGGCCAGGGTCCGCGCCCGCTGGGCGACCAGCACCTGGAAGGTGTTGGAGATGACCAGGGCGGCGACGAACATCGCCACGGCGGCGAAGGCGAGCACGAAGTAGGTCAGCGTCTCGGTCTCGCCGGTCAGCTCCGCAGTCCTGGCCTCCGCCTGCTCCAGCGCGGTGCGCACGAGCGCCCCGGGGAGCGCGGCACGGACCGCCTCCGCCACGGCGTCGTCCCCGGCCGCGCCGTCCCCGGCCACGAGGACCTGGTCGTAGGAAAGCCGGCCGTCGGGCGACGCGTCCGCCGCCCAGGCCTCGACGTTGGCGCGGGAGGCGAGGACGACGCCGAGCGGCGCGGAGAGCAGCGACGGGTCGCTCATGATGCCGCTGAGGCGCAGCTCCACGGCCCCGACGGCAGTGGTCTCGGCGTCGAGCACCTCGTGCTCCACGCGGAGCACGTCACCGACGTCGACGCCGAGTCGCTCCGCCGTCGACACGGTGACCGCGACCTCGTCGTCGCCCGCCGGCGCCCGGCCCTCGACGACCTCGAAGGGGTCGAGGCTCGGGGAGGAGGCCGCCGGGGTGAGGAGCGCGGCGTCCCGCTCTCCGCCTGCGAGCACCTGGCCGGGCACCTGGACGACGCCGTCGGCCGCGGCCACCACGTCCAGCTCGGTCAGGGCCTGGACCGCGGCGGCGTCGAGGGGGCGCTCGTCGGTCGGGTGGACGACGACGGAGGCGTCACCCAGCGACGCCGTCACCGCACGGTGGGCGGTGTCGCGCACCAGGCCGCCGCCCAGCAGCGTGGCCGTCACGAACGCCGTCGCGACCACGATGGCCACGGCGGCCGCGCCGAGCCGTGACAGGCCTGCGCGCATCTGGGACAGGGTGAGACGGATCATCGGGCCACCGCCGCGGCCGGGCGCAGGGCGTCGAGCCCGGTGAGCACGGACTCCGGCGTCGGGTCGGTGATGTCCCCGGCCAGCCGGCCGTCGGCGATCAGGACCACCCGCTCGGCGTAGGAGGCGGCGGTGGGGTCGTGGGTGACCATGACGACCGTCTGGTCGAGCTCGCGCACGCAGGTGCGCAGGAAGGACAGCACCTCCGCGCCGGCGGCGGAGTCGAGGTTCCCGGTCGGCTCGTCGGCGAAGACGACGTCGGGCCGGGTCACCAGGGCGCGTGCTATGGCGACCCGCTGCTGCTGACCGCCGGAGAGCTCCGCGGGGCGGTGCGTCAGGCGCTCGCGCAACCCGAGGATGTCGACGAGCGTGCCGAACCACGACCGGTCGACCGGGCGCCCGGCCAGCTCGCACGGCAGCGTGATGTTCTGCTCGGCGGTGTTCATGGGCAGCAGGTTGAAGGACTGGAACACGAACCCGACGCGCTCGCGGCGCAGCAGGGTCAGCCGGCGGTCGTCCAGGCCGCCGAGGTCCGTCTCGCCGAGCAGGACCCGGCCGCCGCTGGGCTCGTCCAGCCCCGCGAGCAGGTGCATGAGCGTGGACTTCCCCGAGCCGGACGGCCCCATGATGGCGGTGAAGGCGCCGGCGTCGAAGGCGACGTCGACGCCGCGCAGCGCATGGACGGCGACGTCGCCGCGTCCGTAGATCTTCGTCAGGCCGGTGGCGCGGACGGCGGGAAGGGGGCTCATGTGCGGCTCCTGGGCAGGCGGTGCACGCGCCCCTGACGCGGTGGTCGGGGGCCTCGTGGCCGGGGGCGTCCCGGCCTGGACGACGCTACGGACGCGCGGCGTCCCGGTCGTCGGGCCGTGGGACGGTCCGGCCGTCATGCCCTGGTCGGACGCCGGGGCGTCCTGCTCCGCCCCAGGAGTCAGGAGCCGGGGGTGACCAGGCCCGTCTCGTAGGCGACGACGACGGCCTGGACCCGGTCCCGCGCGCCGAGCTTGGCCAGCACCCGGCCGACGTGGGTCTTGACCGTCGCCTCGGCGACGAACAGCTCGGCCGCGATCTCGGTGTTCGAGCGTCCGCGTGCCATGAGCACGAGCACCTCGCGCTCGCGGTCGGTGAGCGCGTCGAGGATCGCGGGCGGGGTCCTCTGCTCGTCCGGCAGGACCTCGGCCAGGTGCTCGATGAGGCGCCGGGTCGACGACGGCGCGATGACGGCGTCGCCGCGATGGACGGTGCGGATGGCGGCGAGCATCTCCTCCGGCGGGGCGTCCTTGAGCAGGAACCCGCTCGCGCCGGCCTTGATCGCCTGGAGCACGTACTCGTCCAGGTCGAACGTGGTCAGGATGATGACGCGGGGCGCGACGGCGTCCGGCGCGGTGCCGCCCGTGAGCTCTGCGGTAGCGGCGAGGCCGTCCATCGTGGGCATGCGCACGTCCATGAGGACGACGTCCACGGGGTGGGAGCCGAGCAGCCGCAGCGCCTGCGCGCCGTCACCCGCCTCGATCACCACGTCCATGTCCGGCTGGGAGCCGATGACCATGGCGAAGCCGGCGCGGACCAGCTGCTGGTCGTCGACCAGGGCGACCCGGATCGTGGCGGTCTCGGCAGCGGTCATCGAGGAGCTCCTGGGACGGTGGGGCGGTGGGCGAGCGGCGGCTGCTCGCCGGGCACGGGCAGCGGGATCTCGGCACGGACACGGTATCCGCCGCCGGGTCGTGGTCCGGCGTCGAGCGTGCCGCCGAACAGGCCGGCGCGTTCGCGCATCCCCACCAGGCCCTGCCCGCGACCGTCCGAGGTGGCCGCGGCGCCACGGCCGTCGTCGTCGACCTGGACGGCCAGCAGCCGGGGTTCCCGGTGCAGCGCGACCGTCACCCGGGCCTCCGGCCCGGCGTGCTTGAGGACGTTCGTCAGGGCCTCCTGGACGATCCGGTAGACGCTCAGCCCCACGCCCGGCGGGAGCGAGGACCCCGGGCCCGTGCGGACCACGGAGACCGCGAGCCCGGTGGCGCGCACCTGCTCGACGAGGCGGTCGAGATCGGCGTCGTCGGGCTGGGGGAGGCGCTCGGTGGCGTTCTCGGTGCGCAGCACCCCGAGGATGCGGCGCATGTCCGCGAGGGCGTCCCTGCCCATGGCGGAGATCGTGCTCAGGGCCCGCTCCGCCGCCTCGGGGTCGGTGCGGGCCGCGTACCGGCCGCCATCGGCCTGGGCGACGACCACGGAGAGGGAGTGGGCGACGACGTCGTGCATCTCGCGGGCGATGCGGGTGCGCTCGGCGGCGGTGGCGAGGCGGATCTCCTGGTCGCGCTCGACCTCGAGGCGGTGCGCCCGCTCGACGAGGGCGTCCAGGCGCTCGATGCGGCTGCGTCGGCTCACCGCGACCGCCCAGGTGGCGAACACCATGCCCGCCACCGCGAGGAACCACAGCACGACCGCGGACCACAGGAAGTACCCCGGGAGGTAGACGCCGAAGGCGACCCCGAGCAGCAGGGCACCGGCCAGCGCGCCGAGAAGGGCGGCGCGGCGTGCCCAGCGCGGGCCGTACACGGTCACCGAGTAGAGCGAGACGAGAACGAGCACGTCGACGGGCAGGATCATGAACCCGACGACGAGGTGGATCAGCGCCGAGGCGTAGATGACGATCGCGGAGGCCGCCGGGCGGGTGCGCTGCCACGCGAGCGCCGCGCACATGACGATCGACGCCGCGACCCCCACGGCCGGCACCGACGGTGTCCCGTAGTTCATCGCCATCGCCGCCGAGGGCAGGCCCAGGAGGAACAGGAGGACCAGGGCGAGCAGGGAGTCGACGGTCATCCGCCGGGTGCGGGGGTCGCGGAGGCGCGCACGCACGTCCGCGATCGTTCCCATGACCCTCGAGCGTAGGAGGTCCGGGGACGACGGCGGATCATCCGGCGGGCGGACGCCCCCGCAGACGTGTCATACCTGGGTCGTGGCCGGTGGCCGGTGGCCGGTGGCTGGTGGCGGTTACCCTCTGGCCGCGCCGGGCTGGGCGTCAGCCCGCGAGCACGGGCTCGTGCCGGCGCTCCTCCGACGCCGCGAGGAGGGCGGCGTAACGACCACCGGCGGCGAGGGTCGCGTGGTCGCCCAGCTCGACCACCCGTCCGCCGTCGAGCACCGCGATGAGGTCGGCGTCGCGCACGGTCGAGAGGCGGTGGGCGATCGTGATGATCGTCCGGCCGCGGCTGACGGCGTCGAGCGCGGCCTGCACGCTCCGCTCCGTCCGGGTGTCCAGGGCGCTGGTGGCCTCGTCCAGGACGAGCACGCGCGGGTCCCGCAGGAGCGTGCGCGCGATCGCGAGCCGCTGCTTCTCCCCGCCCGAGAAGCGGTGCCCGCGCGCCCCGACGACGGTGTCGTAGCCGTCCGGCAGGGAGGCGACGAGGTCGTGCACCTGTGCGGCGCGGGCTGCCTGCTCGATCTCGGCGTCCGTGGCGCCCGGGCGGGCGTGGCGCAGGTTCTCCCGCACCGTGGCATGGAGCAGGTAGGTCTCCTGGGAGACCATGCCCACGACCTGCGCGAGGGTGCTCAGCCGCAGGTCCCGCAGGTCGACCCCGTCGATGCTCACCGTCCCGGTCGACGGGTCGCGCAGGCGGGCGACGAGCGAGGCGAGCGTGGTCTTGCCGGCGCCCGTGGCGCCCACCAGCGCGAGCCGCGTGCCCGCGGGGACGACGAGGTCGACGTCGGCCAGCGCGGGCCGGTCACCGCCCGGGTAGGTCACGCCGACGCCCTCGAACCGCACCGTGCCACGCACGCGGCCGGGGTCGAGGTCCACCGGGGCCACCGGGTCGCCGATCTCGACGGGCAGGTCGAGGTACTCGAAGATCCGGCTGAAGAGCGCCAGGGAGCTGGTGATCTGGACGCCGACGTTCAGCACGCCCATCAGCGGGCGGAACAGGCCGGCCTGGAGAGCGGTGAAGGCGACGAGGGTGCCGATGGTCATCCCGCCCGACGTGGCCGGGAGGCCGGCGGCGAGGTAGATGAGGGCCGGGATGGCGGCGAAGAGGATGCTCATGGTCGCCATCCGCCAGCGGCCGGCGAGCTCGGCGCGGACCTCGAGGTCGAGCAGGTCCTCCGACGACGTGCGGAAGCGCTCCGAGAGGAGCGGCCCGGTGCCCAGGGTCTTGCCGAGCAGCACCCCGCTGACGGACAGGGACTCCTCGACCTGGCCGTGCAGCCCGGCGAGCGCGCGCTGGCGCTTCGCCGTCACGGCGCGGCGCATCTGCGCGACCCGGCGGGTGAGCCAGACGGCGGGCGGCAGGACCACCAGCGAGAGGAGAGACAGGCGCCAGCTCAGGGCGGCCATGGCGACGGCGGTCCCGACGGCGGTGGTGACGTTGGAGGCGATCGACGTGGCCGCCGTCGTCACGACCGACTGCATCGCGCCGATGTCGTGGGTCAGGCGCGACTGGACCTCGCCGCCGCGGGTGCGCGTGAAGAAGTCGAGGGACTGGCGCTGCAGGTGGACGAAGACGTCCGTGCGCAGGTCGTGCATGACGCGCTGGCCCACGGTCGTCGACAGCCACGTCTGGACGACACCCAGCACCGAGGCGGCCACGGTGACCGCGAGCATCCCGCCCACCAGGAGCAGCAGGAGCGGGACGTCCTGGTCCGGGATCGCCTCGTCGATCAGGCGGCGGGTGAGGAACGGCGTGGCCAGCCCGACGGCGGAGGCGGCCGCGATGAGCACGACGACGACGGCGAGGCGGCCGCGGAAGGGGCGGAACAGTGCGCCGATCCGGCGCAGGCTGACCGGGTGGGACTCGAGCTGGGCCAGGTCCACGGGATCCTTGCGGACGGGACCATGGCCGCCCCGTGGCGGCCCGGTGATGATGTCGCTCATGGACACCACCTCGATTCATGGTGAGGGGATCGTGATGGTGAGGTTACCTCACAATGAGGTTTTGGCGTCATCGGTAGGGTGGTGACATGAGCGATGCAGGCACACCCGACGCCGGCGACCCGGCCGAGCTGCTGATGCGGGCCGCGCGGACGCTGCGCCGGCGCTCCGCGGACGCGCTCGCGCCGTGGCAGCTCTCGCCGCACCACGTCCGCGCGCTGCGGGTGGTCTGCGCCCGCGCGGCGGAGGGGGAGACCCGCCTCTCCGACGTCGCCGAGGCGCTGCGCATCGCGCCGCGCTCCGCGACCGAGGTGGTCGACGCCCTGGAGGCGCGGGGACTCGTGGAGCGCTCGCCGTCCGCCCGCGACCGGCGTGCCGTCGTCGTCCGCCCGACGGCGGAGGGTGCCCGGGTCCGGGAGTCGGTCGAGCGGCACCGCGCCGAGCAGTCGGCGTCCTTCCTCTCCGCGCTCACCCCCTCCGAGCGCGCCACCCTGGCGGAGCTCCTCGGCAAGGTGCTGCGGGACTGACGCCGGAGCCGCAACCCGACCTCTCCGGCCAGCCGTCGTGGGTGGGGTTTGCCATCATGTCCCTCGTGACCGCGACCTCATCGACTCCCGACTCCGACGACGCGCTCGGCCTGCTGCCGGACGGCACGGCCGCCGAGGTGCCGGGGGCGGCCCAGGCGGACGTGCGCCAGCGGTGGACGGAGCTGGCCGAGGCCGTGGATGCCGCGCAGTTCGCGTACTACGTGCGTGACGCGCCGACGATCTCGGACGCCGAGTACGACGACCTGCTCCGCGAGCTGGAGGCGCTGGAGGAGGCGCACCCGGACCTCCGTGTGCCGGAGTCGCCCACGCAGCGGGTGGGCGGCACGTACTCCACGGACTTCGCCACCGTCCAGCACCGTCAGCCGATGCAGAGTCTCGACGACGTGTTCTCCCTCGAGGAGCTGCGCGAGTGGGCGGCGCGGGTGCACGCCGCCGCGGGTCGGACGGACGTCGCCATGACGTGCGAGCTGAAGATCGACGGGCTCGCCGTGAACCTGCTCTACGAGGACGGCCGGCTCGTGCGTGCCGCCACGCGCGGGGACGGCCGCACCGGCGAGGACGTCACGCTCAACGTCCGGACGATCGGCTCCGTGCCGCAGCAGCTGGACGGGGACCACCACCCGGTGAGCATCGAGATCCGCGGCGAGGTGTTCTTCCCCGTGAGCGCGTTCGAGGAGCTCAACGCCTCCCTCGTGGCGGCCGGCAAGGCCCCCTTCGCCAACCCGCGGAACTCCGCCGCCGGGTCCCTGCGCCAGAAGGACCCGAAGGTCACCGCCTCGCGGGCGCTGGACATGATCGCCCACGGCGTCGGCGCGGTGGACTGGGGCGAGGCCGGCCCGCCCGTGCGGTGGTCGTCCCAGTCCCACCTCTACGAGCAGCTGCAGGCCTGGGGCGTGCCCGTCTCGTCCCACACCCGGGTGGTGGACTCGCGCGAGGCGGTCGAGGAGATGATCACCCACTACGGCGAGCACCGGCACACCGTCGAGCACGAGATCGACGGGATCGTCATCAAGGTCGACGACTTCGCGCTCCAGCGGCAGATGGGTTCGACCTCCCGGGCCCCGCGCTGGGCCGCCGCCTACAAGTACCCGCCGGAGGAGGTCAACACCAAGCTCCTCGACATCCGGGTGCAGGTGGGCCGCACCGGCCGGGTCACGCCCTACGGCGTGATGGAGCCGGTGCTGGTGGCGGGCTCCACCGTCGCCCAGGCGACCCTGCACAACGCCAACGAGGTGCGCCGCAAGGGGGTGCTCATCGGGGACACCGTCGTGCTGCGCAAGGCGGGCGACGTCATCCCCGAGATCGTCGCCCCGGTGGTGGACCTGCGCGACGGCACCGAGCGTGAGTTCGTCATGCCCGAGCGGTGTCCCTCCTGCGGCACCCCGCTGGCCCCGGCCAAGGAGGGCGACGTCGACCTGCGCTGCCCCAACGCGCGGTCCTGCCCTGCTCAGCTCACCGAGCGGGTGGCGCACGTCGCCTCCCGGGGGGCCCTGGACATCGAGGCCCTGGGGTACGAGGCCGCGCTCGCACTGACCAACCCCGACGTGCGCCGCACCGAGGCGCTGAGCGCCCTCGCGGCCGGCCGGAGCCTGGAGACGGAGACCGGGACGGTCCGGCTGCCGGCCGAGGAGCAGGGCCGTCTGCCCGACGAGGAGAGGCTCGCAGCCCTGGGTGTGCCGCTGCCCCAGCGACCGGTCCTCACCACGGAGGCGGCGCTGTTCGAGCTCACCGCCGAGGACCTGCGCGACGTCGTCGTCTACCAGCCGAAGACCCTGAAGGGTGAGCCCACCGGGGACTGGCGTGCGGTCCGGGCCTTCTGGACGAAGGAGCAGCGCAAGCCGGACGGGACGGTCCGCACCCCCACGAAGCCGTCGAAGAACCTCGAGCGCATGCTCGCCGAGCTCGACAAGGCCAAGGCGCAGCCGCTGTGGCGGGTCCTCGTGGCCCTGTCGATCCGGCACGTCGGCCCGACCGCCGCCCGCGCGCTGGCCACCCACTACGCCTCGCTCGACGCGATCGAGGCGGCCGACCTCGAGGAGCTCGCCGCCGTCGACGGCGTGGGACCGGTGATCGCGGCGGCCCTGAAGGAGTGGTTCGCTGTGGACTGGCACCAGGAGATCCTGCGGCGCTGGGCCGAGGCGGGCGTGCGGACGGCCGACGAGCGGGACGAGTCGGTCCCGCGCACCCTCGAGGGCCTCACCGTGGTCGTCACCGGCTCCCTCGAGGGGTTCAGCCGCGACTCCGCCAAGGAGGCGATCATCGCCCGCGGCGGGAAGGCCTCCGGCTCGGTGTCCAGGAAGACGGATTTCGTCGTCGTCGGCGAGAACGCCGGGTCGAAGGAGGCGAAGGCACGCGAGCTCGGCAGGCCGGTCCTCGACGAGGCCGGCTTCGAGGCCCTGCTCGCCGGCGGACCGGACGCCGTGTCCGACCTGGTGCAGGTGGAGGCGTAGCCGCGACGTCGCTCGAAGCGGCTGACGCGGCGGCCGCTACGTCGCCGGACGGGCGGCGTCCTGCCAGAGCCCGACGACGTTGCCCTCCGGGTCCCTGAAGTAGGCGGCGAACCCCATGTCCCCGACCGGCAGCTTCTCCTGGAGCACCTCACCGCCGTGCGCGGCGACCGCCGCGAGGCTGGCGTCGGCGTCGTCGGTGTCGATCGTGATCACGGTGGCGCGGTTGACGGCGCTCCGGGGCGTCATGCCGCCACCGATGTAGCCCGGCTCGGTCGCCGTGCCGTCATCCCGGGTGGGGCCGGAGGAGACGGTGACGTAGTCCCACTCCGGCATGTCCTGCAACCTCCAGCCGAAGACGTCCCGGTAGAAGTCCTTGGCGCGTGCGGCGTCGTCGAACGGGATCTCGAAGTGCACCACTCGCCCGGTCATGGCGGGCACCTCCTCGTGCCGGGGCGCCGGGGCGGCGCCCGAGGTCCCCAGCATAGGAAGGGGCGGCCGGGACGGGAACGCCCGGCGACGGCGGAGCGCGCCATAATGTCGCCCGTGCTCCCCACCGCCCGCATCACCGTCGACCTCGCCCGCGCGGAGGACTTCGAGCGGGCCGGCGAGATCGGCGTCGCGGCCTACCGCGCCGTCCTCGACCTGTCGGAGGAGTACGCCGACGCGCTGCGCGACGTCGCCGCCCGGGCGGCGGACGCCGTCGTGCTCGTGGCGCGCTCGGGCCGGGAGGTCCTCGGCTCCCTGACGCTGGCCGCAGCCGGCGGCGCCTACGCGCAGCTCGCCCGCGGCGACGAGCTCGAGGTGCGCATGTTCACCGTCGACCCCGCCGTGCAGCGCCGCGGTGCTGGTGAGGCGCTCCTGCGGGGCGCGGTGGAGTGGGCGCAGGAACAGGGATACCCGGCGCTCGTGCTCTCGGTGGTCAGCAGCGACGGCCCCGGCACGCCGCACCGTCTGTACGAGAGGCTCGGCTTTCGCCGCGTGCCGTCGCGCGACTACGTGGGCGACTGGGAACCGCACCCGCAGATGTGGTTCTACGAGCTCACCGTCTGACCGGACCGGTCGCGGGCCGCCTCACAGCAGCGGCGCGAGCGGCTTGAGCACCCGCTCCAGGACGCGGCGGGGAACCCCGCGCTGCTCCCACTCCTCCAGCGTCAGCTGCCGGCAGTTGCCCAGGTCGTTGAGGAAGATCTTCTCCATCTGCTCGGCCAGGTCGTCGTCGTAGAGCTCGAGGTTGATCTCGAAGTTCCCGGTCATGGACAGCCGGTCGATGTTGGTGGTCCCCACCGTCGTCCAGCGGCCGTCCACGGTCATGGTCTTCGCGTGCACCATCGCGTCCTGGAAGAGCCAGATCGTGACCCCGGCCTCCAGCAGGCGCGAGTAGTAGGTGCGGGCCGCCCAGTCCGCGAGGATGTGGTTGGAGAACTCCGGGATCAGCACCCGGACGTCGACGCCGCGGCGGGCCGCCGAGATGAGGGCGTGAAGGATCTCGCGGTCCGGGATGAAGTAGCCCTGCGTGATGTACACGTGGTCCTCGGCGCGGTCGATCGCCTCGAGGTAGATGCCGCGCACGGGGAAGATCAGCCGCGCCGGGGCGTTCTGCGCCGCCCGGATACGGGCGTCCCACGATCGCGCCCCGCGGTCGGGGATCTCCGGGTGCTTCTTCTTCCGGTGGTCGTTCCAGAAGTCGACGAAGGCGTTCTCCAGCTCCCACGCCGAGGGCCCGTCCACCCGCAGGTGGGTGTCGCGCCACGTCGTGGCGTAGAGGTCGCCGATGTTGTACCCGCCCACGTAGCCGGTCACGCCGTCGACCACCAGCAGCTTGCGGTGGTCGCGCCCGGTCTTGCGCAGGTTGAGGGTGAGCAGGCCGGGCCGGAAGAACGGGAACTTCAGCACGTGCAGGTTGGCGAGGTCCGGGAACTGCTTGAACCGCGGGGAGACCACCCCGTTGCCCCAGCTGTCGAACACGATGAAGACCTCCACGCCGCGCTGCGCCGCGGCCAGGAGGGCGTCCTTGAACCGGTGCCCGGTCCTGTCCGCCTTCCAGATGAAGGTCTCGAAGTAGATCGTGTGCTCGGCGGTCTCGATGCGCGCCAGCATGTCCTCGTACAGGTCGGCGCCGTAGGTGAACGTCGTGACCTGCGAGTCGGCCACGTCCACCCGCGCGGGCTCCGTCCGGGGGAACTCGCCCGACGGCGGCTCCCGGCGCTTGCGCAGCCGGTCGACGGCCAGCACCGTGGCGACGGCCGACGCCTGCAGCGTGGCCACCCCGCCGACGTACCACCGGACCGCGCGCCACACGTCCCGTGCCCCGACGTGCGGGAGGCTGAGGACCGCGTGACCGACGCGTTGACGGAGCGACATGGCCCAAACCTATGGCACGGCCCGGTCCGGAACACCTCGGCGCGGGGAGTCAGGCCCCGGCCGTCCGCGGCGCGAGTCCCCGCCGAGGCGGGTGACGGTTACGACGGCCGCCGTCGCCCGGGCCGCTCGCGCCGGGCTGGCCGATACTGGGCCGATGATCTCCCTCGAGCTCGCCCGGGCCCTGCAGGAGGCCGGACTGCGCTGGCGCCCGGCCCCCGGGGACCGCTTCTCGATCGACCAGCCCGAGCTCGCGGGCGACGTCTTCACGATCTCGGAGATGACGGTCGAGGCGCGCACCTACCCCACGGGCACGATCCTCGGCTTCAACGGCACCACGGAGTGGGCCCTGGACTCCGTGACGATCGACCAGACGGTGTGGCGCCCCCGCGAGGACCAGCTCCGCGAGCTCCTCGGCGCCACGTTCCGCCGGCTCGAGCGGGAGCCGGACGGGTACCGGGTGCTGGCCACGTTCCCCGTCGGCCCCGGCACGGAGGAGGTCGAGCATGTCGCCGCCGAGCCGGCGGACGCCTACGGCGCCGCCCTCCTGGACCTGATCGGCCGGTCGGCGCCCTGAGCTCGTGCCGGAGGCACCCGCCGGGTCGTCGGGCCGCCCGGGCAGGCACGTAGAATCGCGGGCATGTCCACCATCTCTTCCGACGAGGTCGCGCGCGTCGCGGCCCTGGCACGGATCGCGCTGACTCCCGAGGAGATCGACCGGCTCGCCGGTGAGCTCGACGTCATCGCCGGCGCCGTCGCCCGGGTCAACGAGGTCGCCACCCCCGACGTGCCCGCCACCTCCCACCCGATCCCGCTGAGCAACGTCTGGCGCGCGGACGAGGTGGTCGAGACCCTCGACCTCGACGCCGTCATGGCCGCGGCGCCCGAGGCGCGCGACGGCATGTTCGCCGTGCCGCAGATCCTGGGGGAGGACGCATGAGCGACCTGACCCGCCGCACCGCCGCCGAGCTCGCCGAGCTGCTCCGCTCCCGCGAGGTCTCCAGCGTCGAGGTGACCCAGGCCCACCTGGACCGCATGGCCGCCGTCGACGG
This sequence comes from Georgenia daeguensis, assembly GCF_039537705.1. Taxonomy (NCBI): domain Bacteria; kingdom Bacillati; phylum Actinomycetota; class Actinomycetes; order Allobogoriellales; family Allobogoriellaceae; genus Georgenia; species Georgenia daeguensis. The sequence goes on along the minus strand of NZ_BAABBA010000014.1, from coordinate 29,295 downwards.
CGCCGTCCACGCCTTCCTGCACACCAACACCGACGAGGCGCTCGCCGCCGCCGCCGACGTCGACGCCCGCCGCGCCGCGGGGGAGGACCTCCCCGAGCTGGCCGGTGTGCCGATCGCCGTCAAGGACGTCGTCGTGACCAAGGGGCAGGTCACCACCGCCGCCTCGAAGATCCTCGAGGGGTGGGTGCCGCCCTACGACGCCACGATCGTGCGCAAGCTGCGCGAGGCCGGCATGCCGATTCTCGGCAAGACCAACATGGACGAGTTCGCCATGGGCTCCAGCACGGAGCACTCGGCCTTCGGCCCCACGCGCAACCCCTGGGACCTCGAGCGCATCCCGGGCGGCTCGGGCGGCGGCTCCGCGGCCGCCGTCGCCGCCTTCGAGGCCCCGCTCGCCATCGGCACCGACACCGGCGGCTCCATCCGCCAGCCGGCTGCCGTCACCGGCACGGTCGGCACCAAGCCCACCTACGGCGGCGTCTCGCGCTACGGCCTCATCGCCATGGCGTCCTCGCTCGACCAGGCGGGTCCGGTCTCCCGCACCGTCCTCGACTCCGCGCTCCTGCACGAGGTCATCGGCGGGCACGACCCGCTCGACTCGACCTCGCTGACGGACCCGGTCGGCGGGCTCGTCGAGGCCGCCCGGTCCACGGACCTCGCCGGCGTGCGTGTGGGCATCGTCTCCGAGCTCGGCGGCGAGGGCTACCAGCCCGGCGTCCGCGCCAGCTTCGAGCACGCGGTCGAGCTGCTGCGCTCCGCCGGCGCGGAGGTCGTCGAGGTCTCCTGCCCGAGCTTCGAGTACGCGCTCGCCGCGTACTACCTGATCATGCCCGCGGAGGCGTCCTCGAACCTCGCCCGCTTCGACGGCATGCGCTTCGGGCTGCGCGTCGAGCCCGCGGACGGGCCCGTCACCGCCGAGACCGTCATGGCCGCCACCCGCGGCCAGGGCTTCGGCGACGAGGTCAAGCGCCGGATCATCCTGGGCACCCACGCCCTCTCGGCCGGCTACTACGACGCCTACTACGGCTCGGCACAGAAGGTGCGCACCCTCATCCAGCGCGACTTCGCCGCGGCCTTCGCCAGGGCGGACGTGCTCGTCTCGCCGACCGCGCCCACCACCGCGTTCCGCTTCGGCGAGAAGCTGGATGACCCGATGGCCATGTACCTCAACGACGTCGCGACGATCCCGGCGAACCTCGCCGGCATCCCGGGCCTCTCGCTCCCGTCGGGCCTGAGCGACGACGGTCTGCCGGTCGGCTTCCAGGTTCTCGCCCCGGCCCGGGAGGACGCCCGGCTGTACCGGGTCGGCGGCGTCCTGGAGCGCCTGCTGACCCAGGAGTGGGGCGCGCCCCTGCTCGACAAGGCCCCCGAGCTGGAGGTGAGCGCCCGATGAGCGCGCAGACCGAGTTGGTCGACTACGACGAGGCCGTGCGCAAGTACGACCCCGTGCTCGGCATCGAGGTGCACGTCGAGCTCGGCACGGCGACCAAGATGTTCGACGGCGCCCCGCAGACCTTCGGGGCCGCGCCGAACACCGCGGTCACGCCCGTCTCCCTGGGCCTGCCCGGCGCCCTGCCGGCGGTTAATGGCAAGGCCGTCGAGTACGCCGTGCGCATCGGGCTCGCGCTGAACTGCGAGATCGCGGAGTCATGCCGGTTCGCCCGGAAGAACTACTTCTACCCGGACGTGCCGAAGAACTTCCAGACCTCGCAGTACGACGAGCCCATCGCGCACGACGGCTACCTCGACGTCGAGCTCTCCGACGGCGAGATCTTCCGCGTGCAGATCGAGCGTGCGCACATGGAGGAGGACGCGGGCAAGAACACCCACGTCGGCGGCTCCACCGGGCGCATCCACGGCGCCACGCACTCCCTCGTGGACTACAACCGCGCGGGCATCCCGCTGGTGGAGATCGTCACCCGGCCGATCGAGGGCGCCGGCGAGCGCGCCCCGGAGGTGGCCCGCGCGTACGTCAACGCCCTGCGGGACATCTTCCGCTCCCTCGGCGTCTCCGAGGCCCGGATGGAGCGCGGCAACGTCCGTGCCGACGTCAACGTCTCCCTGCGCGCGAACCCCACGGACCCGCTGGGCACCCGCACGGAGACGAAGAACGTCAACTCCTTTCGCTCCGTCGAGCGGGCCGTGCGCTACGAGATCTCCCGCCAGGCGGGCATCCTCGACGAGGGCGGCTCGATCGTCCAGGAGACGCGGCACTGGCACGAGGACACCGGCACGACCTCGCCCGGCCGCGTGAAGTCCGACGCCGAGGACTACCGGTACTTCCCCGAGCCCGACCTGGTGCCGATCGCGCCGCCGCGCGAGTGGGTCGAGGAGATCCGGGCGTCCCTGCCCGAGCTGCCGGCCGTGCGCCGTCGCCGGCTGCAGGGCGAGTGGGGCTTCTCCGACGCCGAGATGCGTGACCTGGTCAACGCCGGCGCGGGCGACCTCGTCGAGGCCACCGTCGCGGCCGGCGCGGACCCCGCCGCCGCCCGCAAGTGGTGGATGGGCGAGCTGTCCCGCACGGCGAAGAACGACGGCGTGAGCCTGGAGGAGCTGTCCGTGACGCCGGCGCAGGTGGCGGAGCTGGCTGCCCTCGTCGAGTCGGGGCGGATCAACGACAAGCTCGCCAAGCAGGTGCTCGCGGGCGTGCTGGCCGGCGAGGGCTCGCCCGAGGAGGTCGTGGTCGCCCGTGGTCTGGAGGTCGTCTCCGACGACGGCGCCCTCGAGGCCGCCGTGGACGAGGCGCTCGCCGCGAACCCAGACGTCGCGGAGAAGATCCGCGGCGGCAAGGTCCAGGCCGCCGGCGCGATCGTCGGCGCCGTCATGAAGGCCACGCGCGGTCAGGCCGACGCCGCCAAGGTCCGCGAGATCCTCATGGCGCGCATCGGCTGACCCGCACGAGCGAGATCTCTCAGCCACGAGCGAGATCTCTCAGCGAGGCGTCATCTTCTCGGTGAGGCGTCAGCCGTGCGGTGCGGCGTCGGCTCCCGGTGGACGACAGCTCCGACCCGGCGGCGGGTCCTCCCTGCGGGGAGGGCCCGCCGCCGTCGTCCGCGGCGGGGCCGGCGGGGCCGTCGGCCCCGCCCCGCGGCGCGGCGCAGTGAGCTGCCGCACAGAGCGGCGGGATAGGATGCACCGCACTTTTCCAACGCCCGGAAGGCACCCGACATGGCACTCCCCAGCCCCAGCTACACGATCACCCTGCGGGTGGAGGTGCCGGCGTCGCAGCGGGCGACGAGCACGGTGGTGTCCGCGGTCGCGGAGGCCGGAGCCGCGGTCATGGGCGTCGACATCGTCCACTCCTCGACGACGAAGCTGACGGTGGACGTCACGTGCGACACGGTCGACGGCGAGCACGGGGAGCGGGTCCGGGACGCGCTGAACGCCCTGGAGGGCGTGCAGGTGCTCAAGATGTCCGACTCGACCTTCCTCATGCACCTCGGCGGGAAGATCGAGGTGGCCCTGAAGGTGCCGCTGAAGACGCGTCGTGACCTGTCGCGGGCCTACACGCCCGGGGTGGCGCGGGTGTGCCTGGCGATCGCGGAGAAGCCGGAGGACGCGCGGCGCCTGACGATCAAGCGCAACACCGTCGCGGTGGTCACGGACGGGACCGCGGTGCTGGGCCTGGGCGACATCGGGCCCGCGGCGGCGCTGCCGGTCATGGAGGGCAAGGCCGCCCTCTTCAAGGAGTTCGGGCACGTGGACGCGTGGCCGGTGTGCCTGGACACGAAGGACACCGAGGAGATCATCTCCATCGTCAAGGCCATCGCCCCGGTGTACGGGGGCATCAACCTGGAGGACATCTCCGCGCCCCGGTGCTTCGAGATCGAGGCCCGGCTGCGCGAGGAGCTGGACATCCCGGTCTTCCACGACGACCAGCACGGCACCGCCATCGTGGTGCTCGCGGCGCTCATCAACGCGCTCAAGGTGACCGGGAAGACGATGGCGGACGTGCGCATCGTCGTCTCGGGCGTCGGCGCCGCGGGGTCGGCGATCATCAAGCTGCTGAAGGCCCAGGGCGCCCGCGACATCGTCGCCTTCGGCCGCGGGGGAGCGCTCCACAAGGGCGCCGCCAACGGCGACGAGCACCGCCGGTGGATCGCCGAGAACACCAACGAGGGAGGCTTCAGCGGGTCCCTGAAGGAGGGTCTCGTCGGGGCCGACGTGTTCATCGGCGTCTCCGCGGGCAACATCCTCACCGGTGAGGACGTGGCGACGATGAACGACGGCGCGATCGTCTTCGCCCTGGCGAACCCCACCCCGGAGGTCGACCCGATCGAGGCGGGCCGGACGGCGGCGGTGGTGGCGACGGGACGCTCGGACTACCCCAACCAGATCAACAACGTCCTGGCCTTCCCGGGCCTGTTCCGGGGGCTGCTCGACGTCGGCGCCACGCACATCTCGCCGGAGCTCCTGCGCGTGGCGGCGGTGGCGATCGCCGAGGTGGTCTCCGACGACGAGCTGAACCCGGCGTTCATCATCCCCGGCGTCTTCGACACGCGCGTGGCGGAGGCGGTGGCCGAGGCGGTGCGCACCGAGGCTCAGCGCCACCTGGACTCCCAGCGCGGGGACGCCGCAGAGGTGCGCTGACCTCTGACGCGACGAAGGCCCTGGCCGTCCGGCCAGGGCCTTCGTCGTCCGGGTCGTTCGACCCGGAGGTGTGGTTCAGCGGAGCCAGCTGTTGCCGACCTTGCGGGCCCACCACTTGCCCAGGCCCCAGGTGTCGCCCGAGAGGGTGACCGCCGAGATGATCAGCAGCATCGCCTCGACCCAGTGGGAGTCGGTGATCGGGTTGGTCCCGCCGAGGGCCAGCGGCAGCTCAGCCAGGTACATGAAGAGCATGAGCAGGGTGCCGGTGACCGCGGCGATCTTCAGGCCCGCACCCGCGATCATCGCGACGCCGATGCCGAGCAGGCCGGCCATGAACAGGGCGTCGCCGAAGGGGTTGGCGAAGACCTGGAAGAAGCCCGCGAACGGGCCCTCGATGCCCTTGATGTAGCCCTGGGCGGGGGTGCCGCCGTTGATCCAGGCGCGCTCGGCCGGAGTCATGAAGCCCAGGCCGAACAGCTTGTCGACGAAGGCCCACAGGAAGACCCAGCCGATGATGATCCGGCCGACGGCCAGCGTCTTGCGGGCCGCGGACGAGGTGATGATGTCTTCCTGGTAGGTCACCGCTCGCGCTGTGCGGTGCGGAGTCGTGGTAGCCATCGTGCTCTCCTTCGAGCGGTTGTCACCTGATGAAGCTCTTGGGTAGAAGCATGGCTCGCCCAAATGTCCGTTTCCTGGGGCTTACGTCCCGTCGGCCGGACACATGTACCGCACACCCGGGGTGCGGAGGCCCGCGAGCGCTGGCGGCGCCCTTGACAGGTGGCGGGGCCGGGAGTTGAATCTCTCCAAGTGGAAGAGTGCTTCCGCAATACGGAAGTCGCCAAGGACGTCGGAGGTTCGATGAGGTCGACCCGGGTGGACCGGCTCAACAGTGCCGGGACCGAGCAGGCGCGAGCGATGCTTCTCGCGTGCGCCGCGGTACCGCGCTGGGCGGACGAGATCGTCCGCGGTCGACCCTACGCCTCCGTCGAGGACGCGCTGGAGGCAGCCCGGCAGGCGGCACAGCCCTGGACGGACGAGGAGATCGACGCCGCTCTGGCCCGCCACCCACGGATCGGCGAGCGACCCGAGGGAGGCGAGGCTGACGCGGCCCACTCGCGCCGTGAGCAGGCCGGCGTGACCGGCGCGGGGGCCGACGTCGCCCGTCGCCTGGCTGAGGGGAACCGCGCCTACGAGGCGCGTTTCGGCCACGTCTTCCTCATCCGCGCCGCCGGCCGCGGGCCGGAGGAGATCCTCGCGGCACTCGACGAGCGCCTCACCAACGACCCTGCCACCGAACGCCGGACCGCCGCCGAGCAGCTGCGGGAGATCGCGGTCCTCAGACTCGAAGGAGAGCTCACGTGACCTCGCACATCACCACCCACGTCCTCGACGCCGTCGCCGGCGTCCCGGCCGCGGGGGTGGGCGTCCGCCTCGTACGCCACGAGGGCGGCGGCCTGACCACGATCGCCTCCGGCGCCACCGACGCGGACGGTCGGAACCGGGACCTGGGGCCCGCCGCCCTGGAGCCCGGCACCTACCGCATCGTCTTCGCCACCGGCGAGTACTTCGCCGCGCGCGACCAGCGCACCTTCTACCCCGAGGTCACGATCGACTTCGTGGTGGAGGAGGGGCAGGATCACTACCACGTGCCGATCCTGCTCAGCCCGTTCGCGTACTCGACCTACCGGGGCAGCTGACCGGGCTCCGACACGAGCGGTGAGTCCTGCAGGAGTGCGTGACAGGCGGCGGCGCGCCGCCCGCCCGCGGGCTCACGGCCCCGGGCGAGCCTGCCCACGGGTTCCGGCGGGCCGACCCGCCGCGCAGTCGCCCTCCCGGGGCGCCGCCACCGGGGCGCCGCAGGGGCCGGTCGAGACGGTCCCTGACCGCACCTCCTGACGTCCACATAAGTCGCACCACAACTATCGAAGGAGCTAGACATGAGCGACACCCTCACCACCCAGCCCGCCGCAGGCGCCCCGGACCACGACGGCTCGATCGTGCTGGGCGACAACCAGTACGGCAAGGCCGAGGTCAGGCTGGTCAAGGTGGACCGCGATCACCCGCGTCACCGCATCACCGACCTGTCGGTGACCTCGCAGCTGCGCGGCGACTTCACCGTGGCGCACACCGAGGGCGACAACTCCCCGGTGGTGGCGACCGACACGCAGAAGAACACCGTCTTCGCGTTCGCCAAGGACGGCATCGGCTCGCCGGAGGAGTTCGCCCTGCGCCTCGCGGAGCACTTCACCAGCTCGTTCGACTGGGTCACGGGCGGGCGCTGGGGCGTGAAGGAGTACACCTGGGAGCACATCCCCACCTCGCTGGAGAACAACGCCGCGGACGGAGAGCACAACCACGCCTTCGTCAAGGGGGGCACCGAGACGCGCACGGCCGTCGTGCAGCGGGACGGCGACGAGGTCTTCGTCGTCGCGGGGCTGGAGGACCTCAAGGTGCTGAAGTCCACCGGCTCGGAGTTCCACGGCTTCCCCCGGGACCGCTACACCACGCTGGTGGAGACGGACGACCGCATCCTGGCGACCTCCGTGACCGCCAGGTGGCGCTACCTGCGCACCGACATCGACTACAACGCCGTGTACGACGACGTCCGCCGGATCCTTCTCGAGACGTTCGCCGACGTGCACTCCTACGCCCTGCAGCAGACGCTCTACCAGATGGGCCGCCGCGTCCTCGAGGCGCACCCCGAGATCGGTGAGATCAAGTTCTCGATGCCCAACCTGCACCACTTCCTCGTCGACTTCGAACCGTTCGGCCTGGAGAACCCCAACGAGGTGTTCTACGCGGCCGACCGCCCTTACGGCCTGATCGAGGGTGAGGTCAAGCGCTCGGACATCGAGCCGGAGCCGCGCGCCTGGGCCACCGTGACGGGCTTCTGCTGAGCCCGTTCTGACCGTCCCACGCCCGCAGCGAAGGAGCTCGGACATGACTGGCACGACCGCGCCTGTCGAGCTGCCCACAGGGCAGCGCCCGGAGGACGAGAAGTACTCCGTCGGCAAGACCTTCCTCTACGGCCTTCAGCACATCATGACGATGTACGGAGGCGTCATCGCGCCGCCGCTCATCGTCGGTCAGGCGGCCGGCCTCGACGGTGCCCAGATCGGCATCCTGGTCTCCGCATCGCTACTGGTCAGCGGGGCCGCCACCATCCTCCAGACCGTCGGCATCCCCTTCTTCGGGTCGCAGCTGCCGCTCGTCCAGGGAATCTCGTTCGCCTCCGTCTCCACGATGGTGGCGGTCGCCACGGGCGACGGTGGCCTGCCCGCCGTGTTCGGCTCCATCATCGTGGCCGGTGCGATCGGCCTGCTGATCTCACCCTTCTTCGCGCAGATCATCCGGTTCTTCCCGCCGGTGGTGACCGGGACGATCATCACGGTCATCGGTGTGTCGCTGCTCCCCGTGGCGGTGCGCTGGATGATGGGCTCGAACGCGGAGGCGCCCGACTGGGGGTCGACGGCCAACATCGGGCTCGCGATGTTCACCCTCGTGGTGGTCCTGGTGCTCAGCCGGTTCCTGCAGGGCACGATCTCCCGGCTCTCGATCCTGCTGGGTCTGGTGATCGGCACCGTCTTCGCCGCCGGCGTCGGCATGGCGGACTTCTCGGCCGTCGCCCAGGGGGCGACGGTGGCCCTGCCGACGCCGTTCGAGTTCGGCCTGCCCGTCTTCGAGATCGGCGCGATCATCTCGATGACGATCGTGATCCTGGTGATCATGACCGAGACGACGGCGGACGTCATCGCCGTCGGCGAGATCGTCGGGACGAAGGTCGACGCGAGGCGGGTGGGGGACGGGCTCCGCGCCGACATGGTCGCCACCACCCTCGCCCCGGTGCTGAACAGCTTTCCGGCCAGTGCCTTCGCCCAGAACGTCGGACTGGTGGCCATCACCGGCATCAAGAGCCGCTGGGCGGTCGCGGCCGGCGGGTCCGTGCTCCTCGTCCTCGGCCTCCTGCCGGTGCTGGGGCGGGTCGTGGCGGCGATCCCGATGCCCGTGCTGGGCGGGGCGGGGATCGTCCTGTTCGGCTCGGTCGCCGCCTCGGGCATCCGCACCCTGTCGAAGGTGGAGTACGACAACAACCTCAACCTCACCCTCGTGGCCGTCGCGATCTCCTTCGGTGTCATCCCGATCGCCATGCCGACGTTCTACGACGCGTTCCCCGCGTGGGTGGGCATGGTCTTCCACTCGGGCATCTCGGCCGCCTCCGTGGTGGCCGTGCTCCTGAACATCCTCTTCAACGAGGTCCGCTGGGGCCGGGCGAAGGACCCCTCGGTGTTCACCGTCGCCTCGTCCGCCCGGCTCGTCGTCGCCGCGGAGCAGGAGGAGCGCCGCTCCGAGTACTTCGCGATCGTCGACGGCGAGCGGGCCGCGTCCCGGGAGGCCCGGCGCGCCGCCGAGCGGAGGGCCCGGGTGCGCGGCGGGCACGGTCGCCGGTCCGGCTCGGTCTCCGCCCTCGACCTCGACGGCGACGGCGTCCCGGACATCCTGCAGCTCCGTCACCGCGGCGTGGCCGGGCAACCCCGTGGCACCGCGGGCGGTCCGCACGCTGCGGGCGCGGGCCGCCACGCCGCAGACCCGGAGCGGGACGAGTCAGCCGTGCGGGCCTGGCAGCGATGAGCTCCGGGCGTGCGCCGGTCCGGAGGTGCCGAGACGCAGGTGCCGGTCCCTCCGGACGACGGCGGACGTGGCGGTCCGGCACCCGGCGCGGGACCGCGGCGTCAACGGACGCTGAGGAGCTCGCCGGCCACCTGTCTCGCCAGCTCGTGCAGCACCGGCACTGCCTTCTCGCCGAACTCGTACGTCACGCGGGCAGCCGGCCCGGAGACGGAGACGGCGGAGGGGGTCGGGGCGTCCGGCACGGCGACGGCGAAGCACCGCACCCCGATCTCCTGCTCGCCGTCGTCGACGGCGTAGCCCTGCCTGCGGATCTTGTCGAGCTCGACGATGAGGTCCTCGACGTTCGTGATCGACTGGTCCGTGGCGGCGGGCATGCCGGTCCGGGCGACGATCTCCCGCACCGTGGAGTCGGGCAGCTGGGCGAGCACCATCTTTCCCACGCCCGTGCAGTGGCAGTACACGCGGCGGCCGACCTCGGTGAACATGCGCATCGAGTGCGAGGACGCCGCCTGGGCGACGTAGACCGCCATGTCGCGGTCGATCATCGCCATGTTCGCCGTCTCCCCGAGCTCTCGTGCCACCCGCTCCAGATGCGGGCGGGCGCCCGCACCGAGCTGGCGGCCCGCGCTCTCGCCGAGGCGGATGAGCCTCGGTCCCAGCGTGTAGCGGCGCGAGGGCAGCTGGCGGGCGTACCCCCGGCCGACGAGCGTGCGCATCAGCCGGTGGATCGTGGGCAGCGGCAGGCCGGAGCTGGTGGCCAGCTCGCTCAGCCCGGCGGAGCCGCCGAGGTCGGTCATGATCTCCAGCAGGTCGATCGCCCGGTCAACCGACTGGACGCCGTTGCCCTCAGCCACGGTGTGCCTCCCTCCGCGGAGCCCTGCCCCGCTCGTCCGGATCTCGTCCCGAGCGCCGAGGCGGTTCGCCAGGGTCGCGGAAGTAGTATTTCACATGTCGAAAGTCCAAGCGGAATATCGTCGAGAGGAATCCAACACCATGGGCCTGCCCAGTCCTAGCTACACGATCACCCTGCGGGTGGAGGTGCCGGCGTCGCAGCGGGCGACGAGCACGGTGGTGTCCGCGGTCGCGGAGGCCGGGGCCGCGGTCATGGGCGTCGACATCGTCCAGTCCACGAGCACCAGGATCGTCGTCGACGTCACCTGCGACACCGTCGACGGCGAGCACGGGGAGCAGGTGCGCGACGCCCTCGACGCCCTCGACGGCGTGCGGGTGCTCAAGATGTCCGACTCGACCTTCCTCATGCACCTGGGCGGGAAGATCGAGGTCAGCCTCAAGGTGCCGCTGAAGACCCGCCGCGATCTCTCCCGCGCCTACACCCCCGGCGTCGCACGGGTGTGCACCGCGATCGCGGAGAAGCCCGAGGACGCGCGCCGGCTCACCATCAAGCGCAACACCGTCGCCGTCGTCACCGACGGCACCGCGGTGCTCGGCCTGGGGGACATCGGCCCCGCGGCCGCCCTGCCGGTGATGGAGGGCAAGGCCGCGCTGTTCAAGGAGTTCGCCGACGTGGACGCGTGGCCGGTCTGCCTGGACACGAAGGACACCGAGGAGATCATCTCCATCGTCAAGGCCATGGCCCCGGTGTACGGCGGGGTGAACCTCGAGGACATCTCCGCCCCCCGCTGCTTCGAGATCGAGGCCCGGCTGCGCGAGGAGCTGGACATCCCGGTCTTCCACGACGACCAGCACGGCACGGCGATCGTCGTGCTGGCGGCGCTGATCAACGCGCTCAAGGTCGTGGGCAAGAGGATGGAGGACGTGCGCATCGTCGTCTCCGGCGTCGGCGCCGCGGGTACCGCCATCATCAAGCTCCTCATGGCCCAGGGCGCCCGGAACGTCATCGGCTTCGACCGGCGCGGCGCCCTGCACCCCGGCGTGCGCAACGGCGACGGGCACCGCAGCTGGATCATCGACAACGCCAACCCCGAGGGTTTCGTGGGCACCCTCAAGGAGGGCCTGGCCGGGGCCGACGTCTTCATCGGTGTCTCTGCGGGCAACATCCTCACCGGGGCCGACGTCGCGACGATGAACGACGGCGCCATCGTGTTCGCCCTGGCGAACCCCACCCCCGAGGTGGACCCGATCGAGGCGGGCGAGACGGCCGCCGTCGTCGCGACCGGGCGGAGCGACTACCCGAACCAGATCAACAACGTCCTCGCCTTCCCGGGCCTCTTCCGCGGGCTGCTCGACGCGGGCGCCACCAAGATCTCCCCGGAGCTGCTCCGCGTGGCGGCCGTGGCGATCGCCGAGGTGGTCTCCGAGGAGGAGCTCAACCCGGCCTTCGTCATCCCCGGCGTCTTCGACGTCCGCGTGGCCGAGGCCGTGGCGGACGCCGTCCGCACCGAGGCCCAGCGGGACCTCGCCGAGCAGGAGGCGGCGGCCGGCGACGGCGACGGTGCGGAGGAGGACGCCGGCACCCGGGTGGCGGCCGAGCCCGTCGGCGCCGGGGCGGCCCGATGAGCACCACCCTGGACGAGGGGGCCCTGCGCGCCGTCGAGGAGCTCCTCGCCCCCGTCGACGCCCGGCTCGGGCGCGACTACCCGGGCGACGACGTCAGCCGCCAGCCCGTCCACACGGTCTACGTCCCGGCCGACCGGTACACCGTCGGGCTCGCCCGCGACTGGGGGGAGCAGGCGCGCGCCGCGGTGGAGCGCGCCGGCGGGGCCGAGGCTCTCCTCGAGGTGGCACGGGTGCCCGCCGGGCTGCGGGACGCCGTCGCCGCGCAGGTGGCGGGCAAGCTCGGGCGGGAGCCCGTCGAGGACCTGCGCATCGACCTCGAGGACGGCTACGGCGACCACGGCGACGCCGAGGACGACGTGGCGGTCGCCGCCGCACGCACCCTGCGGACCGAGCTCGAGCGGGGCCTCGCGACCCCGTTCGTCGGCATCCGCTTCAAGAGCTTCGAGCGGCCGACGAGACGCCGGGGCCTGCGCACGCTGGACCTCTTCCTCACGACGCTGCTCGAGGGGGGCGACCTGCCGGACGGGCTCCTGCTCACCCTGCCCAAGGTCACCGCCGTCGAGCAGGTCGAGGCGATGGTCGCCGTCTGCGGCCGGATCGAGCAGGCGCACGCGCTGCCGGCCGGCCGCCTCGGGTTCGAGGTGCAGGTCGAGACGCCCCAGTCGATCCTCGGCGCGGACGGCACGGCCCTGGTGGCCCGCATGGTGCACGCGGGGCAGGGCCGGGTCACGGGGCTGCACTACGGCACCTACGACTACTCGGCGTCCCTGGGCATCTCGGCCGCCCAGCAGTCGATGGAGCACCCGGCGGCCGACCACGCCAAGGCCGTCATGCAGCTCGCGGCCGCGGGCACGGGGGTGCGCCTCTCCGACGGGTCCACCAACGTGCTGCCCGTGGGGCAGCCGGAGGACGTGCGCTCGGCATGGGCGCTGCACGCCCGGCTGGTGCGCCGCTCGCTCGAGCGCGGCTACTACCAGGGCTGGGACCTGCACCCGGCACAGCTGCCCAGCAGGTTCGCCGCGACGTACACCTTCTACCGGGAGGGTACGGACGCGGCCGCGGCGCGGCTGCGCGCGTACCTCGCCCGCGAGGAGGGGGCGGTCATGGACGAGCCGGCCACCGCCCGGGCGCTGGCGTGGTTCCTCCAGCGCGGCCTGGACTGCGGCGCCGTGTCGGCCGGGGAGCTCGCCGCCGCCGGGGTGGAGCCGGGCGCTCTCGGCGCGCTGCTGCGCCCGCGTACCGACGCGGAGGCCGGCGCGCCGGCCTGACCGGTCCGCCGCGAGCCGTACCGGGACAGAGCCCGGCGGGGGTTGACCCCCGCCGGGCTCTTCTCTACTCTTTCGACAAGAGGAAGTTGTATTCCGTATCGCGAAAGGTAGCCTGATGGCTTCACAGATTCCCTACACGGTGAACGCCTCGATCCTGCTCACGGACCTCCCGCTGCTCGAGCGGCCTGCCGCCGTCAGGGCCGCCGGGTTCGACGGCCTGGAGCTGTGGTGGCCGTTCCCCACCGCCACGCCGGACGCCGACGAGATCGACGCCCTCGTGCGCGCGCTGGAGAAGGCCGACGTCCAGCTGACCGGCCTGAACTTCCTCGCGGGTGACATGCCCGCCGGTGACCGGGGGCTGATCTCCTGGCCGGGCCGCGAGGCGGAGCTGCGTGCCAACCTCGACGTCGTCACGGCGATCGGCGAGCGCACCGGGTGCCGGGCGTTCAACGCCCTCTACGGCAACCGCGTCGAGGGTGCCGACCCCGCCGCCCAGGACGACCTCGGCGCCGAGAACCTGCACCTCGCCGCGCAGGCGGTGGACCGCATCGGCGGCACCGTGCTGCTCGAGCCCGTCTCCGGCACCCCCGCCTACCCGCTGAAGACCTCCGCCGACGCTGTCGCCGTCGTCGACCGGGTGGCCTCCGAGCACGGCTCGACGAACATCGGGCTGCTCCTCGACGTCTACCACCTCTCCGTCAACGCCGCCGACGTCGACGCCGAGATCGCGACCTACCGCGACCGCGTCGCCCACGTGCAGATCGCCGACGCCCCCGGCCGCGGCGCACCCGGCAGCGGCGACCTGCCGATCACCCGGTGGATCGAGGACCTGCGCGCCGGCGGCTACGCGGGACCGGTCGGCCTGGAGTACAAGACCGACGACGCCGACCCGTTCGCCTGGCTGCCGCGCGGGCAGCGCGCGGCCGAGCCCGCCGTCACCCGCTGAAGGAGAAGACATGACCACCACGAGCACGACCCGCAGCACCGACAGTGAGGGGACAGCGATGACCCGCGTCGCATTCATCGGCCTCGGCATCATGGGCAGCCCCATGGCCGTCCACCTGCAGAACGCCGGCCACCAGGTGACCGGGTACAACCGCAGCCCCGAGAAGACCCGGCCCCTCGTCGAGGCGGGCGGCACGTCCGCCGGCTCGGTGGCCGAGGCCGTCGCCGACGCCGACGTCGTCGCCCTGATGGTCCCGGACTCCCCGGACGTCGCCGAGGTCCTGACCGGCGAGGGCGGCGTCCTCGACTCCGCGAAGCCCGGCGCCCTCATCATCGACTTCTCCACCATCCGTCCCGACGTCACCGTGGAGCTGGCCGAGCAGGCCCGCGCCCAGGGCTTCCGCATCGTCGACGCCCCCGTCTCCGGCGGCGAGGCGGGCGCGAAGAACGCGGCGCTGTCGATCATGGTGGGCGGGTCCGAGGAGGACTTCGAGGCCGCGCGGCCCGTGCTCGACGTCGTCGGCAAGACGGTCGTTCACGTCGGGCCCACCGGCTCCGGCCAGACCGTGAAGGCCGCCAACCAGCTCATCGTGGCCGGCAACATCGGCCTGCTGGCCGAGGCGATCGTCTTCCTCGAGGCCTACGGCGTCGACACCGCCGCCGCCGTGCAGGTGCTCGGCGGCGGGCTCGCGGGCTCCGCCGTGCTGAACCAGAAGGCGGAGAAGATGCTGGACCGCTCCTTCGAGCCGGGCTTCCGCATCGACCTGCACCACAAGGACCTCGGCATCGTCACGTCCGCGGCCCGCGAGGCCGGCGTCACCATCCCGCTCGGTGCCCTCGTCGCGCAGCTCATGCAGGCCGCCCGCGCCGGCGGGGACGGCGCGCTCGACCACTCCGCGCTCTTCCGCACCGTCGCGCGGCTCTCCGGCCGCGACTCCTGAGCCACCGGCTCCGACCCCGACTCCTGACCCACCGACGCACCCCGGCCGGCCCACGAACGCCGGCCGGGCGTGCCCGCAAGCCTCCCGACCAACGACGATCCTGGAGCACCCGATGCCCCGTATGAGAGCAGTCGACGCCGCCGTCGCCATCCTCGAGAAGGAGGGGGCCACCCAGGCCTTCGGCCTGCCCGGCGCCGCCATCAACCCGTTCTACGACGCCATGCGCAAGCACGGCGGCATCCGCCACGTCCTCGCCCGCCACGTCGAGGCGGCCTCGCACATGGCGGACGGGTACAGCCGCGCCGCCGCGGGCAACATCGGCGTGTGCGTCGGTACCTCCGGCCCGGCCGGCACGGACATGATCACCGGCCTGTACGCCGCGTGGGCCGACTCCGTGCCGATGCTGTGCATCACGGGCCAGGCCCCCGTGGCCAAGCTCGACAAGGAGGACTTCCAGGCCGTCGACATCGCGTCGATCGCGGCGCCGGTGACGAAGATGGCCAGGACCGTCCTCGAGGCCGCGCAGCTGCCCGGCGTGCTCGCCCAGGCCTTCCAGCTCATGCGCTCCGGCCGCCCGGGCCCGGTGCTCGTCGACCTGCCGATCGACGTCCAGCTGACCGAGATCGAGTTCGACCCGGACCTGTACGCCCCGCTGCCCGTGCTCCGGCCCGAGGCCACGCGCGCGCAGGTCGCCAGGGCGCTGGACATGCTCCAGGCGGCCGAGCGTCCGCTCCTGGTGGCGGGCGGCGGCATCGTCAACGCCGGCGCCGAGGACCTCCTCGTGCGGCTCGCCGAGACCCTCGACGTCCCCGTCGTGCCCACCCTCATGGGCTGGGGCGCCATCGCGGACGACCACCCGCTCGCCGCGGGCATGGTGGGCATCCAGACCTCCCAGCGCTACGGCAACGCCACGTTCCTCGAGTCCGACTTCGTCCTCGGCGTGGGCAACCGGTGGGCCAACCGCCACACCGGAGGCCTCGAGACGTACCGCCGCGGCCGCACGTTCGTCCACGTCGACATCGAGCCGACCCAGATCGGCCGCGTCTTCGCGCCCGACCTCGGCATCGTCTCCGACGCACGGGCGTTCCTCGCCCTCGCCGTCGAGATCGCCCGCGAGCGCCGCGACGCCGGGCAGCTGCCGGACCGGTCGCGGTGGGTGGCCGACTGCGCCGCCCGCAAGGGCACGCTGCTGCGCAAGACGCACTTCACGGAGGTGCCGATCAAGCCGCAGCGCGTCTACGAGGAGATGAACCGCGCCTTCGACCGGGACACCGTCTACGTCACCACGATCGGCCTGTCCCAGATCGCCGGCGCCCAGCTGCTCCACGTCTACCGGTCCCGGCACTGGATCAACGCCGGCCAGGCCGGACCGCTGGGCTGGACCGGGCCCGCCGCGCTCGGCGTGGCCGCCGCCCGGCCGGACGCGGAGGTCGTCGCCCTCTCCGGCGACTACGACTTCCAGTTCATGCTCGAGGAGCTCGCCGTCGGCGCCCAGCACCACCTGCCGTACGTGCACGTCGTGGTCAACAACGCCTACCTCGGCCTGATCCGGCAGTCCCAGCGGGCCTTCGAGATGGACTACCACGTCTCCCTCGCGTTCGAGAACATCAACTCCGCCGAGACGGAGGGCTACGGCGTCGACCACGTCAGGGTCGCCGAGGCGCTCGGGTGCAAGGCGCTCCGCGTCAAGGACCCGGAGGATCTCGCGCCGGCCTTCGCCAAGGCCCGCGCGACGGCCGCGGAGTTCCGGGTGCCGGTGGTGGTCGAGGTCATCCTCGAGCGCGTCACCAACATCGCCATGGGCGCCGAGCTCGACGGCGTGAACGAGTTCGAGGACCTCGCGCTCAGCGCGGAGGATTCCCCCACGGCCCTGGCTCTGCTGGACTAGGCGCATGAAGCTGCTTCTCGCCCCGGACAAGTTCAAGGGGTCGCTCACCGCGGCCGAGGTCGCCGCCCACCTGGCGGCCGGCTTCCGTCGTGCTCTCGCCGGCGTCGAGATCGACGAGCTGCCGGTGGCGGACGGGGGCGAGGGCACCGTGCAGGCCGCCCTCGCGGCCGGCTTCACGCCCGTCGCCCTCACCGCCACCGGGCCGCTGGGGGAGCCGGTCGACACGCGGTACGCCGTCCGGGGGCGCACCGCCGTCATCGAGATGGCAGCGGTGACGGGCCTCGAGATGGTCGACCCCGACGACTCGACGGCCCGCCGGGCCACCTCGCGCGGGCTCGGCGAGCTGGTCGCCCACGCCCTCGACCACGGCGCCACCACGGTCGTGATCGGCGTCGGCGGCTCCGCCAGCACCGACGGCGGGGCCGGCATGCTCGCCGCCCTCGGCGCCAGGCTCGCCGGCCCCGACGGCCGGCTCGCCGACGGTGGGGGTGCGCTCCGCACGGTCCGCACCGTCGACCTCGGGAGCCTTCACCCCGCTCTGGCGACGGCGGAGCTCGTCCTGGCCTCCGACGTCGACAACCCGCTGCTCGGTCCGCGCGGCGCCGCCGCGGTGTACGGACCCCAGAAGGGTGCCGACCCGTCCGCCGTCGCGGACCTCGAGGCCGGGCTCGCCGCCTGGGTGGACGCGCTGGAACGCGCGGGCGCCGGCCGGGCGCGGGAGCTCGCCGACGCCCCGGGAGCCGGCGCGGCCGGGGGAGTGGGCTACGCCTGCCTCCTCCTCGGCGCGACCCGCCGGCCCGGTGTCGACGTCGTCCTCGACCTGACCGGCTTCGACGGCCGTCTCGCCGGCGTCGACCTGGTCGTCACCGGAGAGGGCAGCCTCGACGAGCAGTCGCTCGCCGGGAAGACCCCGATGGGCGTCGCGGAGGCTGCGGCCACCCACGCCGTGCCCACGGTGGCGGTGTGCGGCCGGTCCACCCTCACCCGTGAGCAGGCCGCGGACGCCGGCATCGAGGCCGTGCACGCCCTGACCGACATCGAGCCCGACGTCAGCCGGTGCATCGCCGACGCGGGGGAGCTCCTCGAACAGCTCGCCGGGCGCGTCGCCGCCCAGCGGTTCGCCCCCCAGCACGAGACGGTGGACACATGAAGGCCTCAGACCTGACCGTCCACCCGCCCCACGGCGCGGCGGCCGCGCCGAGCGCCGCGGTCGCCCCGCGGGACGTCGAAGGGGCACGGGGACTCGACCTCGTGGTGCGCGCCGCCCGTGCGGTCACGCCGGAGGGGATGCGCGCGGTGGAGGTGGGCGTCCGTGACGGGTTCATCACCGCCGTCGAGCCCCTCGGCGCCGGCCTCGCCGCCGAGAGGGCCATCGACCTCGCCGACGACGAGGTGCTGCTGCCAGGTCTGGTCGACACGCACGTCCACGTCAACGAGCCGGGCCGCACGGAGTGGGAAGGCTTCGAGTCCGCCACACGCGCCGCCGCCGCGGGCGGCGTCACGACGATCGTCGACATGCCGCTCAACTCCGTGCCGCCCACCACGACCGTGCCGGCGCTGGAGGTGAAGCGGGCCGAGGCCCGGCGCACGGCCTACGTGGACGTCGGCTTCTGGGGCGGAGCGGTCCCGGGGAGCACCGCCGACCTGCGCCCGCTCCACGACGAGGGCGTGTTCGGGTTCAAGTGCTTCCTCATCGACTCCGGGGTGCCCGAGTTCGGGCACCTCGAGCCGGAGGAGCTGGAGCGGGACCTCGCGGAGATCGCCAGGTTCGACGGGCTCATGATCGTTCACGCGGAGGACCCGGGCGTCATCGGCACGGCGCCGCACGCGCACGGAAGGCGGTACGCCGACTTCCTGAGCTCCCGACCTGCGCGGGCCGAGGAGGAGGCGATCGCCACGGTGCTCGCCGCCGCCCGCCGGACCGGGGCCCGGGTGCACATCCTGCACCTGTCCGACGCTGCGGCGCTGCCGATGATCGCGGAGGCCCGGGCCGAGGGCGTGCGGGTCACGGTCGAGACGTGCCCGCACTACCTCACCCTCACCGCGGAGGAGGTGCCCGACGGCGCCACCGCCTTCAAGTGCTGCCCGCCCATCCGCGAGGAGTCGAACCGCGACGCGCTCTGGCAGGGCCTGCTGGACGGGACCATCGACATCGTCGTGACGGACCACTCGCCGTCGACGCTCGACCTCAAGGCCCTCGACACCGGTGACTTCGGGGCCGCCTGGGGCGGGGTCGCCTCGATCCAGCTCGGCCTCGCCGCGGTCTGGACGGAGGCCCGGGGCCGCGGCGTCGGGCTCGAGCAGGTCGTGCGGTGGATGTCCGGCGGGCCCGCCGCGCTGGTGGGGCTGGGGACCAAGGGCGCCATCGCCGTCGGCAGACAGGCGGACCTCGCGGTGCTCGCCCCGGAGGAGGAGTTCGAGGTGGACGCGGCACGGCTGCACCACCGCAACCCCATCACCCCCTACGCCGGGCGGCGGCTCGCCGGCGTCGTGCGCCGCACGCTGCTGCGCGGGCAGGAGGCGGGCGCCGAGCCCGCCGGCGCCCTGCTGCGCCGCGGCGAGGCCTGAGCGGCGGGGACCCGAGAGGCCCGCCCCATCAAGGACCACCCGGGGGCGGACGCGGCCGTGCCGCCACACCGCGGCCGCGCCCGCTCCCGGGGGACTGCCGACGCGCCGGAACGCCTCCGCGAGACGGACCGGCTCGTCACGGAACAGACTGGTCCTCACCGACCCGTAGGACGTACGAACCGAACCGAAGGAGCACGGAAGATGACGAAGCTCGACGCCGGCGACACCGCCCCCGACTTCACCCTGCCCACCGCTGACGGCGGGACCGTCTCGCTCGCCGAGCTGCGCGCGAGCACCGGCAGCGGCGTGATCGTGTACTTCTACCCCAAGGCGGCCACGCCGGGCTGCACCACGGAGGCCTGCGACTTCCGCGACAACCTCGCCTCCCTCGCGAGCGCGGGCTACGCCGTCGTCGGCGTCTCGGCGGACCCGGTCGAGGACCTCCGCGCCTTCGCCGACGCCGAGCAGCTCACCTTCCCGCTCGCCTCCGACGCCGACCACGCCGTCGCCGAGGCCTACGGCACGTGGGGGCCGAAGACGTTCGACGGCCGTACGTTCGACGGCGTGCACCGCTCGACGTTCGTGGTCGACCCCGAGGGCCTGGTGCGGGCCGCCTACTACGACGTCGAGGCGCGGGGGCACGTGGCCGAGCTGCGCGAGTCGCTCGTCAGCGTCTGAGCCGGCGGGCCCCGGCGCATCGACTCGTCAGCGTCCGAGCCGGCCGGTCCCCGTGCGTCGTCTGTCGTGACCCGGCCGGGCCGAGCCCGTCGATGCTCCGCCTGGTGCGTCAAGGCCGAGGCCATGCGCGTTGACCAGCGTGACGCCTGTCACCTACTGTTTCCACCAGGAAGAGTGTTCGTTCCGCATCGTGAAAGAGAGACGCATCGTGGCAACTCCCGACGGCCTGACGATCACCGGTGAGACGCAGGAGCGGTACGAGGAGGTGCTCACCCCGGCGGCGCTCGACCTGATCGCCTCGCTGCACCGCCAGCTGAACGGGCGCCGCCTCGAGCTGCTCGAGGCCCGCCGGCGGCGCGTGGCGGACCTCGCGAACGGCGGCACCCTGGACTTCCTGCCCGAGACCGCGCACATCCGCGAGGACGCCTCCTGGCAGGTGGCGCCACCCGCGCCGGGGCTCGTGGACCGGCGGGTGGAGATCACGGGGCCCACCGACCGCAAGATGACCGTCAACGCGCTCAACTCCGGCGCGAAGGCGTGGCTGGCGGACCACGAGGACGCCAACACCCCGCAGTGGAGCGCCGTCGTCGGCGGGCAGCTGAACCTGCTCGACGCGATCAACCGCACCATCGACTTCACCGCCGAGAACGGCAAGACCTACGCGCTCAAGCCGGACGAGGAGCTGGCCACGATCATCGTGCGCCCGCGCGGCTGGCACCTGCCGGAGAAGCACATCCTCGTCGACGGCGAGGAGACCTCCGGGTCGCTGGTGGACTTCGCCCTCTACATCGCCACGGCCGGCCTGCGGCAGATCGAGAAGGGCCTCGGCCCGTACTTCTACCTGCCCAAGATGGAGTCCCACCTCGAGGCGCGGCTGTGGAACGACGCGTTCAACATCGCCCAGGACGCCCTGGGCATCCCGCGCGGCACCATCCGCGCCACCGTGCTCATCGAGACCTACCCGGCGGCGTTCGAGATGGAGGAGATCCTCTACGAGCTGCGCGAGCACTCCTCGGGCCTCAACGCCGGCCGCTGGGACTTCATGTTCTCGGTGATCAAGTGCTTCCGGACCCGCGGCAAGGACTTCCTCCTGCCCGACCGCAACGCCGTGACCATGACCGTGCCGTTCATGCGCGCCTACACCGAGCTGCTGGTGCGCACCTGCCACAAGCGCGGCGCCCACGCCATCGGCGGCATGGCGGCGTTCATCCCGAGCAAGGACGAGGAGGTCAACAAGGCGGCCTTCGAGAAGGTGCGCGCGGACAAGACCCGCGAGGCCGACGACGGCTTCGACGGCTCCTGGGTCGCCCACCCGGGCATGGTGGAGCTGTGCAAGGAGGTCTTCACCTCCGTGCTCGGTGACAGGCCCAACCAGATCGACCGCAAGCGCGAGGACGTGCATGTCACGGCCGCCCAGCTCCTCGACGTCGCCGCCACCCCCGGGGACGTGACCGAGCAGGGCCTGCGCAACAACATCTCCGTGGGCATCCAGTACCTGAAGGCGTGGCTCGGCGGCCTCGGCGCCGTCGCCATCTTCAACCTCATGGAGGACGCGGCGACGGCGGAGATCTCGCGCTCGCAGGTGTGGCAGTGGCTCCACAACGACGTCACGCTCGCCGACACCGGCCACCGGGTGACCCGGGAGCTCATCGACCGGATCGTGGAGGAGGAGATCGCCAAGCTCCCCGGCGACCCGGCCGACTACGAGGAGGCGAAGCAGACCTTCCTCGAGGTCGCCGTCGCCGACGACTACGCCGACTTCCTCACCCTGCCGGCCTACGAGCGCATGGCCTGAGTCACCGGCGGCGGGCCGATCCGGCCCGCCGGCCAGCCGGCCCGCGAGCCGCGCCCGGCCGGGGCGGGGCCCACGGCACGCCGTCGCCGTCGTCAACGAGGAGGTTGCCGCCATGACGTCCCCCCACATCCCCGCGCGCGACGGCGCGCCCGGCACCGCCCAGGTGCCGGGCGGCACCGGGGCACCGGACAGCACCGGGGCACCGGACAGCGCCGAGTCGCGGGCCAGCGCCGAGTCGCGGGACAGCGCCGAGTCGCTCGCCCGGGTCACCGCCGAGCTCTCCCGTGCGCTGCCCGCCGAGCAGGTCATCACCGACCGGCAGCGCCTGCGCACCTACGAGTGCGACGGGCTCGCCCAGTACAAGGTGGTGCCGGGGCTCGTCGTGCTCGCCCGGGACGCCGACGACGTGGCCACCGCGGTCCGCGCCTGCGCCGAGCACCAGGTGCCGTTCGTGGCGCGCGGCTCGGGCACCGGGCTCTCCGGCGGAGCCCTGCCGCGGGCGGAGGGCGTCCTTGTCGTGATGTCGCAGATGCGGCAGATCAGGGAGATCGACGCCGCCAACCAGCGCGCCGTCGTCGACCCGGGCGTGATCAACCTGGCGCTGACCAGGGCGACCACCCCGGACGGCTACTACTTCGCCCCGGACCCCTCTTCCCAGTCCGTGTGCTCCATCGGCGGCAACGTGGCGGAGAACTCGGGCGGCGCGCACTGCCTGAAGTACGGCTTCACCACCAACCACGTCACCGGGCTCGATCTCGTCGCACCCTCCGGCGAGCTGGTCGAGATCGGCGGGAAGGCGCCCGACCCGCCGGGCTACGACCTGCTCGGCGCGCTGGTGGGGTCCGAGGGCACCCTCGGCATCGTCACCGAGGTCACCGTGCGCCTGACCCGCCTGCCCCAGGAGGTCCAGACGGTCCTGGCCGGCTTCAGGTCCACGGACGACGCCGGGGCGGCCACCTCCGCCATCATCGCCGCCGGGGTCATTCCCGCCGCCATCGAGATGATGGACGCCCTGGCGATCGAGGCCGCCGAGAAGGCCGTCGCCTGCGGGTACCCGGCCGGCGCGGGCGCCGTGCTCGTCGTCGAGCTCGACGGCGCGGCCGCCGACGTCGCCGGCGAGCTCGCCGAGGTGCTGCGGCACTGCGAGGCGCACGGGGCGTTCGAGACCCGTCTCGCGGCCGACGACGTCGAGCGCGCCCTGATCTGGAAGGGGCGCAAGTCCGCGTTCGCCGCCGTCGGGCGGATCAGCCCCGACTACATCGTCCAGGACGGCGTCATCCCGCGCACGGCCCTGCCGCAGGTGCTGCGCCAGATCGCCGAGCTCTCCGCGGAGCGCGGCGTGCGCGTGGCCAACGTCTTCCACGCCGGCGACGGCAACCTGCACCCGCTCGTGCTCTTCGACGACGCGGAGGAGGGCGCCGCGGAGCGGGCCGAGGAGGTCGCCGGCGGCATCCTCGAGCTGTGCATCGCCAACGGCGGCTCGATCACCGGCGAGCACGGCGTGGGGTCGGACAAGGCGCGGTACATGCCGAAGATGTTCACCGAGGAGGATCTCGACACCATGCAGGCCGTCCGCTGCGCGTTCGACCCCGCCAACATCTCCAACCCGGGGAAGGTCTTCCCCACGCCGCGCCTGTGCGGCGAGCGGCCCGGGCGGCGCCAGGGCGCGCACCCGCTGCAGGAGGCCGGGCTGGCGGAGGTCTTCTGATGAGGAGCGCAGCCACCGGCGCCGCCGCGCGCCCGGGCCGCCCCGCCGGCGGCGCGGGCGTCCCCGACCTCGCCGCGCTCGCCCGCAGCCTCGAGGGCGCAGGCCAGGTCACCGAGGCCGGTCCCGGCGACGTCGTCGACGGCGTGCCCGCGGCCGTGGTCGCGCGGCCCACCTCGATCGCGAGCGTCTCCGCCCTCGTCCGGGAGGCGACCGGGCAGGGACTGGTCACGGTCGCGCGCGGCGGCGGCACGGCGCTGGACTGGGGCACCCCGCCCGAGCGCGTCGACGTCCTCCTGGACCTGACCGGTCTCGACCGGCTCGTGGAGCACGAGGCGGGCGACCTCGTGGTGGTCGCCGAGGCGGGCCTCGCGCTGCACGACCTGCAGGAGCGCGTCGGCCGCGCCGGGCAGGAGCTGGTGGCCGACGTCCCCCGCGAGCGCTACGAGGCGGGTTCGACCGTCGGCGGGGCGCTGGCCACCGCCGCCTCCGGCCCGCGGCGCCTGCAGCGTCTCGCGCTTCGCGACCTCGTGCTCGGCGCCACGGTGGTGCTCGCCGACGGGACGGTGGCGACGTCGGGCGGCAAGGTCGTCAAGAACGTGGCCGGGTACGACGTGGCCAAGCTGATGACCGGCTCCTTCGGGACGCTGGGCGTCGTGGTCCGGGCGGCCTTCCGCCTGCACCCCGTGCGACCCGACCGTGCGTACGTGGTGCGCACCGGCCCGCTGGCGGAGGTCGCCGACCTGGCCCGCGCCGTGGTCGCCTCGCAGCTTGCCCCGGCCGCCGTCGAGCTCGACCGGCCCGCCGGCAGCGACGAAGCGACCCTCGCCGTGCTGCTCGAGGGCACGGGCGACGCCGTCGGGGCACGGGCCGCCGAGGCCGCAGCGCTCGTCGACGGCGTCCTGGCGGAGGAGCCCACCTGGTGGGGCCGGCTGCCGGAGGGCGACGTCTGCGCAAAGGCCACCGCCACGCTCGTCGGCGTGAAGGAGCTCCTGCGGGCCGCTCGCGCGGCCGAGCAGGCGTACGGTGCGGCCGTCGCGCTGCGTGGCTCCGCCGTCGGTGTCCTCCACGCCGGTATCAGTCCCGCCGGCGGCACCGCGCCGGGTGCCGACTCCGGTAACGCGTCGGGCGTCGACTCCGGTACGGCGTCGGGCGTCGACTCCGGTACGGCGTCGGGTGCCGACTCTGGTACCGCCTCCGGCGCCGCCGTCGTGGCCCGCGTGGTGACCGCGCTGCGCGCCGCCGCGCCCAGCCCGCGCGAGGGGACCGTGGTGGTCCTGCGTGCGCCGGCCGGGCTGCGCGACGGGCTCGACGTGTGGGGCCCGGTCGGCGGGCTCGACCTGATGCGCAGCATCAAGGAACGCCTGGACCCGGGGCGCAACCTCGCGCCCGGCCGCTTCGTGGGAGGGATCTGATGAGCATCGACACGCCCAAGGGCCAGATGGGCGACGCCGAGCCGGCGCAGGCCCCCACGACCTTGCCGGACGTTCTCGGGCTCGCAGCGTTCGACAACCACCACCCGCCCGCACGAGAGCTCATCGACGACTGCGTGCACTGCGGCTTCTGCCTGCCCGCCTGCCCCACCTACAACCTCTGGGGCGAGGAGATGGACTCCCCGCGCGGCCGCATCTACCTGATGAAGGAGGGCCTCGAGGGCGAGCCGATGAGCGCCTCGATGGTCCAGCACATCGACGGCTGCCTCGGGTGCATGGCCTGCGTGAGCGCGTGCCCGTCCGGGGTTCAGTACGACAAGCTCATCGAGGCGACCCGGCAGCAGGTCGAGCGTCGTGGGTCGCAGCACCGGTCGCTGACTGACCGGGCGTTGCGGGAGGGAATCTTCCAGCTCTTCCCGCGGCCCGAGCGCCTGCGCCTGGTCCGCGGGCCGCTGGCGCTGTACCAGCGCAGCGGGCTGAGCCGGCTCGTGCGGGGGTCGAAGGTGCTCGAGAAGATCTCGCCCACGCTCGCGACCATGGAGGCCATCGCACCGCCGATCGAACGGCAGGTGCGGATCCCCCCGTACACGCCGGCCAGGGGGGAGCGGCGCATGACGGTCGGGCTGCTGCTCGGCTGCGTGCAGCGGGAGTTCTACCCCGGCGTCAACGCCGCCACCGTGCGGGTGCTCAACATGGAGGGCTGCGACGTCGTCGCCCCGCCGTCGCAGGGCTGCTGCGGCGCGCTCTCCGTCCACGCCGGGCGGGAGGAGGAGGGGCTGCGCTACGCCCGCAACCTCATCGACGCCTTCTCCGAGGCCGGTGTGGAGCGCATCGTCGTCAACTCCGCCGGGTGCGGCTCGACGATGAAGGACTACGCCCACCTCCTCGCCGACGACCCCGCGTACGCCGAGCGCGCCCGCGCGTTCTCCGAGAAGGTCCGCGACATCTCCGAGGTCCTCGTCGAGCTCGGGCCCGTGGCCACCCGGCACCCGTTGCCGGTCACCATCGCGTATCACGACGCCTGCCACCTCTCGCACGCGCAGAAGGTGCGCTCGCAGCCGCGCCAGCTGCTTCGTGCCGTTCCCGGGCTGACGATCAAGGAGATCGCCGACGGCGACCTGTGCTGCGGTTCCGCGGGTATCTACAACCTGGTCAACCCCGGGCCGGCGCGGGAGCTGGGGGACCGGAAGGCGACCAACGTCGCCGCGACGGAGGCCGAGCTGCTGGTCACCTCGAACCCCGGTTGCCTGCTGCAGATCACCGACGCCCTGGGTCGCCAGGGCAAGCACATGTCGACCGCGCACATGATCCTCGTGCTCGACGCCTCCCTGCTCGGCAAGGACGTGAACACCCTCCTGCAGGAGGCACCCACGGCCACCCGGCCGGCTGCCCCGGAGCCGGAGCCCTCCACGCCGGAGGCCTCGGCCGGCGGGTGCGCGTGCGGGCGGCCCGGCGGCTGCAGCTGAGAAGCCCGCCGTCGCGCTCACGCGCCGGTCAGCCGCCCTGGAGGGCGTGCGGGCGGTTCGCCGGGTCCTGCCAGTCCGGGGTGGTCCGGCGAGTCCGTGCCCGTTGTGGTCCGGCGTGCCCGTTGTGGTCCGGCGCGTCCGGCGTGCCTGTTGTGGTCCGTGTGCGCCCGTCGTCGTCCGGCGCGTCGGGGCGCTCGCCCGTCGGTCGTGCTCGGGGGCCCGACGACGAGACCCCCGACCGACGTCTGCCGGACGGGGGCCTCTGCGGCCGAGCCTAGATCTTCGCGAGCTGGAGCTCAGGGTTCGGCGCGTCCGTCTTGGTCGCGATCTTCCACGCGGTGAGGGCCAGCGCGGCCAGCACCGCGACGAACACGAACAGCCCCGCGTTCAGGCCGACGCCGAAGATCCACATGTACCCGATGGACCCGGCCGCCAGGCAGTAGTACGTCATCGGGATGATCGTCTTGCGGATGAGGTCTCCCTCCCGCCCGAGCAGGCCCACCGTGGCGGCGGCGGCCACGACGTTGTGGACGGCGACCATGTTGCCCGCGGCCCCGCCGACGGCCTGGACGGCGACGACCGTCTCCGGGCTGGTGGCGCCGATGCCCTCGCCGGTGGAGAACTGGAAGAGGGCGAACATCATGTTCGACACGGTGTTGGAGCCGGCGACGAAGGCCCCGAGCGCACCGATGAACGGCGCGAGGATCGGCCAGTTCTGCCCCGCGACGTTGGCGGCCGCCTCGGCGAGCGTGATGGGCATGGAGCTGAGGCCCGCCTCGTTGTAGTCGCCGCCCGAGTTGATGAAGATGCGCACGAGGGGGAGGGCGCACAGCAGCGCGACGGCGGCCCCGGCGAGCTGGCCGCTGGCCACCTTCCACGACGCCGCGATCTGCTTCCCGGTCATCCGGTGCAGGACGTAGGTGACGAGGCACGCGAGCAGGAAGATGGCGCCGGGGGAGTAGAGCACGTCCATGTTCTGCGAGATGCCCGACCCGAAGATGTCGTTGACCTTGATGACGGCCGGACCGGTCAGGAACGCCTTGATCGCCGGGACGTTGCGCGTGACGAGCAGCAGCGCCGCGACGATGACGTAGGGGCTCCAGGCGAGGGCGATCGGCATCTTCCTGGTCAGCGTTGCCGCCTCCGCGTCGGGGTTGACCGTGCCCATCCAGCGGTCGCTCCACCGCTCGCGCGGCGGGAAGTCCCAGACGTCCTTCGGCATGAGGAAGCCCTTCGAGGACGTGTACATCACCAGAGCGAGGCCGACGAAGCCTCCGATCATGGACGGGAACTCGGGACCGAGCAGGTACGCGACGGTGACGTAGGGGACGACCATGGCGAGGGCCGCGTAGACGGTGAACGGAGCGACGGCGAGGCCGGCCTTGAAGCTGCGCCGCTCACCGAAGAACCCCGTCATGAGGCACACCAGGAACAGCGGCACGAGGATGCCGACGATCGCGTGGATCGTCGCGACCTGAGTAGCCGTGTGGGCGATGAATCCCGCGTGGTCGAGGCCGAGCTCGTCGGCCCGTTGCTGGACGTTGGGCACGAAGTTGCCGTCCGTCCCCGCCAGCCCGGTGCCGACGCCCGTGATCATGGGGGTGCCCACGGCGCCGAAGCTCACCGGCGTCGACTGGATGATCAGACCGGCCATCACGGCGGCCATCGCGGGGAAGCCGAGCGCCAGCATGAGAGGGGCGACGACCGCCGCCGGCGTGCCGAAACCGGCGGCGCCCTCGATGAACGACCCGAACAGCCAGGCCACGATCACGACCTGGACCCGGCGGTCTGCGCTGATGCTGGTGAAGCCGGCGCGGATCGACTGCAGTGCTCCGCTCTTGGTGATGGTCTCCAGCAGGAGCAGGGCGCCGAAGACGATCCAGAGCAGCCCGATGGCGATGAGCAGCCCCTGCACGGCAGAGGCACCGATCGTGGTCCAGCTCATCTTCCAGACGGTCGAGGCGACGACGACCACCACGGCGAGCCCGACGGGCATCGCGTACTTGGCGGGCCATCGGAGCCAGAGCAGAAGCGCGCCGACCACGAGGATCGGCAGCAGAGCGAGCAGTGCGAGTACGGCGAGGTCATCCATGAGCCCTCCAGGGTCCCGGCGTCATCGCCGGGCGAGCGGTTTCACGATATGAAAAATAGAGTCCACGCTGCGGTTCGGACAGCACCGTACCGTTAAGTGGCGCGGCGCAACAGACCTGGAGACCGTCAGCGTTCCACCGCCGCCCGAAGGCGTGGCCGTCGCGCTCCTCCGGTCGTCCCTGTCGCCGACTCGCTTCTCGTGGCGAGTGCGCCGGCTCTCGCGATCTCCAGCTCCATCAGGCAGTCGAGGTGCTCGGCGGTGCGGCGGCGTCGAGCATGTTCGCGCCGGCCCACGAGATGCTCCGGACGGCCCGCACCGCCCGAGAGCGGAGGCTCGGTGCGGTGGGGCTGGAGATGACGGTGGTTCGTGCACCGCCCGGGAACGGAGGCTCCGCGCGCCGGCTCGGGTTGGCGTCGGGTCGGCGTTCTGGTGGTCGGCTGGCTGTTCGGGGTGGGGTGCTGGTGGTGTGATGGGGGTCATGGGTTGGTGGTTTGACCGTGGGTTCTGGGGTTGCTTAATATTGGTGAGCCCCGCCAGGGAGGCACGGACACCGTGAGGGTGGCCGGTCCCGGGGGGAAATCCTGGTTCTGGTTCGTGGTTTTGTGCTGCGACGGTGGTTCTGGGGTGCCTGGCCGGTGTGATTGTGCCTGTGCTGCGGGTTGACCTGCGGATTTGGCATGGTGGCTCGGATAGGTTAAGTTAGAGAGGTTGCCCCGGTGGGGGTTCGGGAGTGGGTTTCCCGGGTCTTGCTGGTGTGTGTCTGTTCTTTGAGAACTCAACAGTGTGCCAAGTTTTTGATGCCATTTGATTCTGGGTGTC
>NZ_BAABBA010000013.1:0-129653 GCF_039537705.1 Georgenia daeguensis | reverse complement strand
ATTCCGCGCGACCCGCACGACGTCGTCGCGGAACTCCTTGGGGTATGGCTTAGGCACGGTGCACATCCTTCCAGTGGCACCCTGCGGCACCACAGATCAGATGTCACCTATCCGTGCAGCAGACCCGTCCTCCAGCTGTTGCCGGTCCAATTTTGAGGTTGATGCTACTGGCGGCCTTCGATCAACCGGACGGGAATCGTTGCACCGTTCGTTGGTTTCAGGGGGACGCCCTGCGCTCTCACGTGGCTCTGCAGACAAGTTCAGGCAGGTTCCGGCGGCACAAGATGCTGCTGCACCACTACCAAGCCTTCCGTGATCATGACGGGACATCTGTCTCGGCCGAGGACGCCAAGGCTGGTGCCCCCGATCCGCGACCGTTTTACGACGGAATCCTAGAATGGCGGAGGATCTACGCCTTCTTGACGGAGCGCTTCCCGGGACGTGGGAACCAGTGACCCATTAGCATGGAAACGCTCCGGGATCTCAGAAGCGGACTGCGTGCCACCCGTCGAAGGTGGCCCTAACTATCCGTCGTCTTGAATCCTTGTACTTCTACGACCACCACGACCTTTCCTCGATTCTCCGGGGCGCCTCTGGAGGCGATTCATGGCCGACGACGTCGCGACCTGGTTTCAACTGTCCAAAGCTTCCGGCACGCCGCTGGTCCACACTGGCAAGCCCGGTGCAAAACTGCACATCGAGGCGTGCCCCCACCTGTCCACGACGTCAGCTCTATTGGCGGCGACCCCGGAGTCTGCCGCAGGGCGTGCCCTGTGCGAGTCGTGTCGTCCCGAACTCGAGCAGCGTGGGCGCACCTACTACGACACGCTGGAGCGCGGGATGGAAGCACTGCCAGTCCCTGTCCAGAACCGCGCCCTGGTACGTGACTTCATCGCAGATAACGACATCAGGCACGGCCTCGTGTGGATACCGGCCTCACGTCAGTACGTGGCGCTCGGTGGACCAGACCAGCTCACCACGTACATCAACAAGTACTCGATCTGGCACGACTACAAGGTCACCGAGCTTCCTGGGTACACCCGCGGCAGCGGTGGAGGTCCGACAGGCTCCGAGAGCCGGGAGTCCGCCCCATGTCCGACGTGCTTCATGCAACTACCCGCGACCGGCGTCTGCGACACCTGCGGCTGACACCTCACCGCACGGGAACCGTCGGCCGCGGGTGCGTAGAGGTCACCCCTCGCTCTTCGGCGCCCGAATCTCAGGTCGCAACTCGACGGAGCCAAGTGGAGCGGCGATATATATCTCGCCGTTGCGGCGCCGCAGGATAAGCGTGCGCCCGTCCTCGCCGATCGTGGCGTTCCTCGCCCTCGCTGTCCTCACCGCTCGCGGAGCTGAGAGCCTCGCCAGTCCGGCCGCCGCAGGGTCCGTCTCCGCCGCCGGGGCCGCGTGAGAGCGGTCAGCCTTGACAGCAGTCAGGCAGCACGGCGCCTCGCCACTCGTCACGGGCGGCGGGGCGCGCAACTACCAGGTCGGCGCTCTTCTCATACGCCCGTCCGAGCGGCGCAGCTCCGGACGGCCCGCCGAACGTGTTCGGACTCGTCGGCGAACGGCTCGCGGCAAGGTTGAACATCGCAACGGCCCCGCTCCCGACCAAGAGCCCGAAGCCGAGGAGTGCCAGCGCGGCAGGGACGACGGCGAGGTCGAGCGCCGCCCGGCCGCTGTACGTCTGGGCCATGACTGAGGCGACAAGGCCGACGTAGCCGGTCGTCCCCACGGCAAGCACCCGAAGCACGTGACGTTCGCTGGCGCGGGACGCCAGGAGCACGAGTGCCAGCGCCGGGAGGACCTGGGCCGCGTGCAGGGCGACGGCGTGCGGCACCTTGAGGGCGCCTGCGGCGCCAAACGTGTTGCCGCCCTCCGCGATCATCTGAACGCCGACCGCCTGGCTGACGAGCATCAGGACCAAGCCCAGCCGGATGGCCCGCGCGAGAGGGCGAGGGGCATCCACACGGAAGAAGGACCGCACCGTGATGAGCACGGTCAGGATGCCGATCAGCGTGACGAGCGATCCCATCATCGAGAAGACGAGTCCGTCGAACGCGGTGCTCTCGTTGAAGTGGGAGGGGACTCCGCGCCACCTCTGCATGGAGATCAGGGCGACCTCGCCCACGGACGCCAGCGAGTACGTCCCGAGGACGGCCCAGCCGACGGCCTTCCGTGGTCGCAGGAAGGTCGTGATCCAGGTGAGCGTCGCCAACGTGATGCCGAAGGAGAGCCCGAACACGATGGGTTTGCGCCAGGAGATCGGACCCACCCACGGCCCGCCGTCCACGAGGAAGACGGCGGCGTGGAAGGCAGCACTGGCGATGAGCAGACCGCTGCACAGATAGGCGAAACGCTGGTAGGGCGCCACGGGTGTGAAGCGACCGACGTGCAGCAGATCTATGGCCACATCCCTCATCGGGGACCACCGCCCTCGGCCGTCCGGGCGGACCGGGCGACCCGTCGTGGCAGGGGCCGGAGGACAAGCGCCGAAGCCTGACCTGTCGGCTCACCTGCGCGCGCCATGCTACGCCCGCCTGGGTCAACTCCCAGGGGCAGCGGGCTGGCCGGCGCTCAGCAAGTCCCGAGTGATCTCCGCCTGGCCGAGGTGCTGGCACAGCTCCTCGAACACGTGGAGCAGGACGCCGCGGCACGTGCCGGTCCAGAACTCCTCTCGCCCAGGCGGGACGGCCACCGGCGCACTGTCCAGCACGGTCTGGCGCACGTCACCCTCGAACGCCGACCGGGTCGTTCGCGCGAGGCTCGCCACCTCGGCGACGGTCGTCCGTGCCCGGAACTCCGCGTCGCGATGGCGTGGAATCGGGACGCCCAGGTTCACGGTGCTGGACCAGTTCCGCATCATGCCGCAGCAGTGGACCAGGATGGCGACCGGCGAGTTCGCGCCCTCGACGTCGGGGCGCAGGTTGGCCAGCTCGTCGCCCAGGTCGACGACCAGCTGCGTCAGCTCGTCGAACTTCTGCAGGCAGTACCGGAGAAGGATGTCGTCGCTCTCCCCCACGGGCGTCTCCTCTGAGTCTCGGCGGTAGGAACCGCCTCCTGCCACGGCGGCCGCGCCGCGCTCTTTGCCTTTTCTCGGTCGCCTCAGCGCGGTCGCGGCGTCCCGGTCCCGGGGTTCGCCACGGCTTCCGCGGCGGCCTTGTGCCCCGCCGCTTCCATCCCGATGTAGCGGCACGTGAGCCGCCCGGTGAGCAGCCGCGCGAGCGGGGCGAGCGGACCGTGGTGGAAGACGCCGAGCAGCAGGCGGCTGTGCCGTTCCCCCACGGGCACCACCGTGTGCGTCGCGACGGTCCGCACCCCGGGCGAGGACGCCGCCCACACGAATGACTCCCCCGGCCGCCAGGCCACCACCCGCCACACCATGACCGGCAGCCTCGGCTGGCTGATCCGCACCCGCGCGTCCGGCCCGAGAGGTCCGCCGTCGAGCAGCTCGACCGAGGTCATCGAGGGCGTCCGCTCCGGCCACCGGGTGGGGTCGGCGAGCACCTCCCACACGGCCGCGGCGGGTGCCGCGACCTCGACCTTGGCGCTGACCGCGCCACCCGGCCCTCGCCGCGCTGACCGCTGACCTCTCGCCATGATCGCCTCCGAGCTCGGCACCGGCCGGACGGCTCAACTCTGCCCGGCCGCCTGCCCTCTGCACCACCATGGACGCATGAGCACCGTCGACGAGGCCATCGCCGGGGTCCCCTCGCCGTCGCGCGAGGCCCTCCAGCACGTCATCGACATCGCCCGACGGCTCGCGCCCGACGCCGAGGACGGCATCAGCTACGGGATGCCCGCCCTGCGGGTGGCCGGCAAGCCGTACGTCAGCGTCGTCGCCGCGGCAAAGCACCTCTCGCTCTTCCCGTTCTCCCCCGCCGCGATCGACGCCGTGCGGGACGACCTCGAGGGCTGGTCGCTGTCCAAGGGCACCGTGCGCTTCACCGCGGAGCACCCGCTTCCCGACGACGTCATCGAGCGTCTCCTTCGCGCCCGGCTGGCGGAGATCACCGGGAGCTAGCCGCCCCGCCGCGGTCGACCTGCCGCGCCTCGGAACCTCCATCGAAACGCTTCCGGGAAACGCTTGCGCACGGGCAGCAGCGTGCCGTAGTGTCCCGTCCAGCTTCGCAGTCGAAGCGTTTAGACAGTTCCTCGGAGCAGCGTGGACGGAGGATCGATGGCGACCATCAAGGACGTGGCCAGTGCGGCCGGCGTCTCCATCAGCACCGTCTCGTACGCGCTCAGCGGCAAGCGGGCGATCGCCGAGTCCACGCGCCGCCGCATCGAGGACGCCGTGCGCGAGCTCGACTACCGCCCCAACGCCGGTGCCCGCATGCTCGCCGGACGGCGGACGTACATCCTCGCCGTGACCGAGCCCCTCCGGCCCGACACCTACACCCCGGCCCACATGGCGTTCGTCCTGGCCGTCGCGACCGCCGCGCGCCGCTACGACTACGACGTCCTCCTCCTCACCCAGGAGGAGGCCGACGCCGGCCTCCGGCGGGTCACCTCGAGCCGGCTCGTCGACGGCGTGATCGTCCTCGACGTGCTCCGCGACGACGAGCGGGCCGACCTGGTCCGCTCCCTCGACCTCCCCGCCGTGCTCATCGGCGTGCCGGACAACACCGACGGCCTGGTCTGCGTGGACCTCGACTTCGAGGCGGCCGCCCGCCTCGCCGTCGACCGGCTCGCCGACGCCGGGCACCTCACCGTCGGCCTCCTCGGCCACCCGGCCTCGGTGTACGAGCGCGGCTCGAACTTCCCGCCCCGCTTCCGGGACGCCTTCCTCGAGCACGCCGCCCACCGCGGCCTCGAGGCCCGCTTCGCCACCGGCGAGCACGACCCCGCCCAGGTGCGCGCCGCCGTCACCACCCTGCTCGGGCCCGACGGCGACCTCACGGGGCTCGTCATGCACGGCGAGGAGCAGACCCAGCGGGAGGCCCTGACGTACGTGGCGGAGCGCGGCCTCACGGTCCCCGGCGACCTCTCGGTCATCTCCGCCGGGTCCACCTTCGACACCTCCACCTTCGACCCGCCGCTCGACGTCATCCCGCTCGTCCCCGGGGCGAGCTCCGAGCGCGCCGTCGAGCTCGCCATCGCGCAGCTGTCCGAGCCGGTCGAGCCGCGCGTCGAGCTGCTGGCGCCCACGTACGTCGACCACGGCTCCGTCACCCCCCGCTAGGCCACCCCCGCACCACCGAGGAAGGACTTCTCCGCGCCACTTATCGAAACGCTTCGACGAAGTATCGCCCAGCAGTACCCCGCTCAGCAGACCACCACATCACGACCCCCATCCCCCGCGGACGCACCGCGGGCCTACGAGGAGGTAGGAACATGAACCGCAGGACGACGACGATCGGCGCGGCCGCCCTCGCGGCGAGCGCCCTGGTGCTCGCCGGGTGCGGGTCCTCGGGCGAGGCCGAGGCCGAGGGAGGCGGCGGCGACGTCCTCCGCCAGTGGCACTTCGAGTCCGAGACCTCGGCCATGGGCATCGCCTGGGAGGAGGCGATCCGCGTCTTCGAGGAGGAGACCGGCGCCACCGTGGAGCTCGAGGCCAAGAGCTTCGAGCAGATCCGCTCCACCGCCAGCCAGGTGCTCAACTCCGACGAGGCGCCGGACATCCTCGAGTACAACAAGGGCAACGCCACCGCCGGCCTGCTCGCCAGCCAGGGGCTGCTCAGCCCGCTGGACGACGCCGTCGAGGAGTACGGCTGGGACGACCAGCTCGCCCCGGCCCTGCAGACCACGGCCCGTTACGACGAGAACGGCGTCATGGGCTCGGGCAGCTGGTACGGCGTGCCCAACTACGGCGAGTTCGTCGAGGTCTACTACAACGTCGACATGTTCGAGGAGGCCGGGCTCGAGGTCCCGACCACCCTGGAGGAGTTCGAGGCGGCCCTCGCGGCCTTCGCCGACCAGGGCGTCACCCCGCTGGCCGAGGCGGCCGCGGAGTACCCCCTCGGCCAGCTCTGGTACCAGCTGGCGCTGACGAAGGCGGACCGCGACTTCGTCGACGCCTACCAGCTGTACACCGACGAGGTGGACTTCAGTGGCGAGGAGATCACCTTCGCCACCGAGACCGTCAAGGACTGGACGGACAAGGGCTACATCTCCACCAACGCCACCGGCCTGAAGGCGGAGGACGCCGGCACCGCCTTCATCGGCGGGGAGTACCCGATCTTCTTCTCCGGCTCCTGGTGGCACAACCGCTTCACCACCGAGATCACCGACTTCGAGTTCGGCACCTTCCTCTTCCCGGGCGCCGAGATGTCCCCCGGCTCCGCGGGCAACATGTGGGTGATCCCCGAGCGGGCCCAGAACGCGGACCTTGCGCAGGAGTTCATCGACGTCACCATGCGCCCCGAGATCCAGGCGCTGATCGGCAACAACGGCGGCGTCCCCGTCGCGGCCGACCCGGCCGACATCACCGACGAGAAGTCCGCGCAGCTCATCGAGAACTTCAACACCCTCAACGAGCGGGACGGCATCGCCTTCTACCCCGACTGGCCGACCCCGACGTTCTACGACGAGCTCAACGCCGGTCTGCAGGAGCTCCTCAACGGCACCCAGTCTCCCGCCGAGGTGCAGGAGCAGCTCGGCCAGCAGTACGAGGCCGGCGTCGCCGACATCACGGGCTGACGCCCGACTGCCGCGGGCGGCCGCCCCGCCCGCGGCACCCCCTCCCACCCGACCGCCACGCGAGGAGACCCCCATGGCGAGCGCCACGGCGCCGGTCGTGCCGGCGAGCCCGGCCACGCCGAAGAAGCGGCCCGGCCGCAACGGCCTGATCCCGGGACTGAGCCGGAACAGCTACTGGATCTACCTGGTCCCGGGCCTGGTCCTGCTCACCCTCATCATTCTCGTTCCGCTGGCGTGGAACGTGTACCTGACCTTCACCTCCTACCGCGGGATCAAGCCGCCGGAGTGGATCGGCCTGGAGAACTGGTCGCGGCTCTTCGCCGACGAGGTGTTCTGGACGTCCTTCCAGAACTCCCTCGCGATGGTGCTGGCCATGGTGGTCGTCCCGACCCTGCTCGGGCTCGTGCTGGCCGCCATGCTCTTCGACCTGGTGGGCCGCAAGTTCGGCGGGCGGGTGGCCAGCTTCCTGCGGGCCACCTACTACCTCCCGCAGATCCTGCCCACCGTGATCGCCGCGATCGTCATCGGCTGGATCCTGCGCCCGGAGAACGGCGCCCTGAACCAGGTGCTCGACGCCGTCGGCCTCGACGCGCTGCAGCGCAACTGGCTCGGCAGCCCGGACACCGCGCTCGTCTCGATCATGGTGGTGCTCGTCTGGGTGCAGATCGGCTACCCGGTGGTCATCTTCATGGCGGCCCTGCAGCGGGTCGACCCCGAGCTCTACGAGGCCGCCGAGCTCGACGGCGCCAACTGGTTCCAGCGCTTCCGCGCCATCACGGTGGGCATCATCCGCCCAGAGATCTTCGTGGTCGTCCTCACCTGCACCATCGCCGCCCTGAAGGTCTTCGGCCCGGTCTACGCCCTCACCGGCGGCGGCCCCGGCACCTCCACGATCGTCCCGGCCTACTACGCCTACTCCGAGTTCTTCCAGTCCCAGCGGGTCGGGTACGGCGCCACCATCGCCACCGCCCTCACCGCCGTCATCGCCGTCGTCGCCGTCGCCTTCATCGTCGTGCAGACCCGGCTCGAGCGCCGGGAGGAGCAGCGCTGATGGCCACCACCACGGAAACCCTCGACGCCCCGACCACCACGGCCCGGCCGGCGGCGCCGGGCAAGGTGCGCGGTCATCGCACCCGGCGCTCGGCCGGCGACTGGGTGATCCTCGCCCTCGCCGTGCTGTTCGGGCTGGTCATCGCCGTGCCGTTCCTGATGATCCTCGTCAACTCGTTCAAGTCCCCGGCCGACTACAACGCCTCCGGACCGCTGAGCCTGCCCACCAGCCTCTACACCGACGGCCTCGTCGCGTTCTGGGAGCGGGTGAACTTCCCGGAGAAGCTGTGGAACAGCTTCTTCATCTCCGGCATGGTCGCCGTCCTCGCCGTCGCCCTCTCCGTCTTGAACGCCTTCGCCCTGGGCATCGGACGGGTCAAGGGACGCACCTGGATCGTGGTGCTGATCCTCCTGGCCAACATGCTCCCGCAGGAGGTGCTGCTCTACCCCCTGTACTTCATGTTCAAGGAGGTCGGGCTCTACGACAACGTCTGGTCGGTCATCATCATCTTCACCGTCATCCAGAGCGCGTTCGGCACCTACCTGCTCGCGTCGGTCTTCGGCACCTTCCCCAAGGAGCTCCTCGAGGCGGCCTCCCTCGACGGCGCCAGCCGCCGCAC
This sequence comes from Georgenia daeguensis, assembly GCF_039537705.1. Lineage (NCBI taxonomy): Bacteria > Bacillati > Actinomycetota > Actinomycetes > Allobogoriellales > Allobogoriellaceae > Georgenia > Georgenia daeguensis. Next base: position 121,341 of record NZ_BAABBA010000013.1, on the reverse strand, counting down.
CATCCTGTGGCGCGTCGTCTACCCCATCTCGCGGCCCACGCTCGCGGTGCTGCTGATCTTCTTCTTCATCTGGACCTGGAACGAGTTCCTCATCCCGTTGACGTTCCTCGTCTCCAACGCCACCCAGACGGTGCCCGTGGCCATCACGGTCCTCCAGGGCGACCGGCTCATGGACGTCACCACCACGAGCGCCTCCGCGCTGCTCGGGCTCATCCCCACGCTCATCTTCTTCCTCATCTTCCAACGCACCCTCACCCGGGGCATCACCGCAGGAGCCGTGAAGTAAATGAAGTTCACCGACGGGTTCTGGCACACGCGGCCCGGCGTCGACGCCCAGTACGCGGCCGAGGCCTACGACATCGAGGCCAGGGACGACGCCGACGGCGGGCGCCTGGTGGTCCTGGCCCCGACCCGGGTCATCACCGGCCGCGGCGACACCCTCAACCGCGCCCTGCTGACCGTGACCCTGTCCAGCCCGCTCGAGGGGGTGGTGAAGGTCCGCATCGAGCACCACCGCGGCGCGCGCACCACCGCGGGCTTCGACCTCCTGGGCGCGGAGCCGGGCCACGGCGTCGCCGCCGCGGGCCCGGCCGGCGGGACGCTCGAGAGCGGGCCGCTGCGGGCCCGGGTCTCCCCCGGCGACCCGTGGGACCTGACGTTCGAGGCCGGCGGCGCGGTGCTGACCCGCTCCGGCCACAAGTCGATCGGCTACGTCACCCTCTCCCCCGACGCTCCCGTCGCCGCCGACCCGGCCGGCGTGGCCGGAGTGACGACGACGGGCCGCGCGCCGTCGTCGTCCTACCTCCACAACCAGCTCTCCCTCGGCGTCGGCGAGCTCGTCTACGGCCTCGGCGAGCGCTTCGGCCCGCTGGTCAAGAACGGCCAGAGCGTCGACATCTGGAACGCCGACGGCGGCACCTCCAGCGAGCAGGCCTACAAGAACGTGCCGTTCTACCTCACCAACCGCGGCTACGGCGTGCTGGTCAACCACCCGGAGCACGTCTCCTTCGAGGTGGGAAGCGAGGCCGTCGAGCAGGTGCAGTTCTCCGTGCCCGGCGAGGCGCTGGAGTACCTGGTCATCTACGGCCCCACCCCCGCGCAGGTCGTCGAGCGGTACACGGCCCTGACGGGCCGGCCCGCCAAGGTCCCGGCGTGGTCCTACGGGCTGTGGCTCTCGACGTCGTTCACCACCGACTACGACGAGGCCACGGTCAACCGGTTCATCGACGGCATGGCCGAGCGCGACCTGCCGCTCAGCGTCTTCCACTTCGACACGTTCTGGATGCGGGACTTCTCCTGGACAGACTTCGAGTGGGACCCGCGGGTCTTCCCCGACCCGGAGGGCATGCTCGCCCGCCTCCACGAGCGCGGCCTGAAGGTCAGCGCCTGGCTCAACCCCTACATCGCCCAGCGCGGCGCCCTGTTCGACGAGGCCGCCGCCGCCGGCTACCTCGTGCGCCGCCCCGACGGCAGCGTCTGGCAGTGGGACAGGTGGCAGGCGGGCATGGGCCTGGTGGACTTCACCAACCCGGCCGCGCGCGCCTGGTACCAGGGCAAGGTCCGCACCCTCCTGGCCCAGGGCGTCGACACGATCAAGACCGACTTCGGCGAGCGCGTGCCCACCGACGTCGTCTGGCACGACGGCTCCGACCCGGGCGCCATGCACAACTGGTACACCCAGCTCTACAACGAGGCCGTCTTCGAGGTGCTCGAGGAGGTCCGCGGCACGGGCGACGCCGTCGTCTTCGCCCGCTCGGCCACCGTGGGCGGGCACCGGCTGCCGGTGCACTGGGGCGGGGACAACTCCTCCAGCTTCGAGTCCATGGCCGAGTCGCTGCGCGGCGGGCTCTCGCTCACGCTGAGCGGGTTCTCCTTCTGGAGCCACGACATCGGGGGCTTCGAGGGCACCCCGGACCCGGCGGTGTTCAAGCGCTGGGTCGCTTTCGGGCTCATGTCCAGCCACTCGCGCCTGCACGGCTCGCAGAACTACCGCGTGCCGTGGGCGTTCGACGACGACTCCGCGCGCGAGGCCGACGGCCAGGACGCCGTCTCGGTGACCCGTCGGTTCACCAGGCTCAAGCTCGAGCTGATGCCCTACCTCTACCAGGCCGGCGTGGAGGCCCACGAGCGGGGCGTCCCCGTCATGCGGGCCATGGCGCTGGAGTTCCCCGGCGACCCGGCCGTGGAGTACCTCGACCGGCAGTACCTGCTCGGCCGCGACCTGCTCGTCGCGCCGGTGTTCTCCGCCGCGGGCGACGTCACCTACTACCTGCCCGCCGGGACGTGGACGAACCTGCTGACCGGGGAGACCGCCGGCGGCGGATGGCGCACCGAGCGGCACGACTTCTCCTCCCTGCCGCTGTGGGTGCGCGAGGACGCCGTGCTCGTCACCGGGCCCGGCGCCGACCGGCCGGACTACGACTACGCGGAGAACCCGCTGGTCACGGTCTACCTCGGCACCGCGGACCGCACCGTCGCCGTCACCCACCCCGAAACCGGAGAGGTCACGACCTTCGCCGTCGTCCGGTCCGACGGCGGAGCCACGGTCACCGCCTCCCCGGCGGTGCCGTTCCGGGCCCGGCTCGCCGGCGGCGAGACCGTCGAGGCTTCCGCCGGCACGGCGGAGGTGCGGGCATGAGCGCCTTCGACCTGGCTCCGGGCGACGACTACCGCGGCACGGGCCTGAGGTTTCCCGACAACTTCGTGCTCGGCTCGGCCACGGCCTCGTACCAGATCGAGGGCGCGGCCCGGGAGGACGGGCGCGGCCCGAGCATCTGGGACACCTTCAGCCACACCCCCGGCAGGGTGTGGAACGGCGACACCGGGGACGTGGCGGACGACCATTACCACCGCCTCGACGAGGACCTCGACCTCATGGCCGACCTCGGCCTGCACGCCTACCGGTTCTCGATCGCCTGGCCGCGCATCCAGCCCACCGGCACGGGACCGGCGAACCAGGCCGGCCTGGACTTCTACTCCCGGCTCGTCGACGGCCTGCTCGTGCGCGGCATCCGCCCGATCGCCACGCTGTACCACTGGGACCTCCCGCAGGCGCTCGAGGACGCGGGCGGCTGGACGAACCGGGCCACGTCCGAGGCGTTCGGCGACTACGCCGCGATCGTCGGCGCGGCGCTCGGGGACCGGGTGGCCACCTGGACCACGCTCAACGAGCCGTGGTGCTCCGCCTACCTCGGCTACGGGTCCGGCGCGCACGCGCCCGGCCGCACGGAGCCGGCGTCGGCGCTCGCCGCCGTCCACCACCTCAACCTCGCCCACGGGCTGGGCCTGCAGGCGCTGCGGAGCGTGGTGACGGCGCAGACCGAGTACTCCGTCACGCTCAACCTGCACGTGTTCCGGGGCTTCGGCGACGGCGCGGAGGAGGCGGTGCGTCAGACGGACGGCCTGGCCAACCGGGTCTTCCTGCAACCCATGCTGGAGGGCAGCTACCCCGCGGACGTGCTGGCCGACACCGCCTCGGTGACCGACTGGTCCTTCGTGCGCGACGGTGACGCGCGGACGATCTGCCAGCCGCTCGACGTGCTGGGGGTCAACTACTACTCCACCACCGGCGTGCGCCTGTGGGACGGGGTGTCCCCGCGGCAGACGGACGACGGTCACAAGGACGCCGGCGGCTCCCCGTGGCCGGGCGCCGACCGGGTGGAGTTCCTCCGGATGCCGGGCCCGTACACGGCGATGGGGTGGAACATCGAGCCCGCCGGGCTGGAGGAGCTGCTCGTCTCGGTCTCCCGGCGCTATCCCTCCCTGCCCCTCATGGTCACCGAGAACGGTGCCGCGTTCGACGACGAGGTGGTCGAGGACCCGACCCGGCCGACCGGCGTCGCCGTCCACGACGACGACCGGATCGACTACCTGCGCCGCCACCTCACCGCCTGCCACCGCGCGCTCGAGCGCGGGGTGGACCTGCGCGGCTACCTCGTCTGGTCGCTGCTCGACAACTTCGAGTGGGGCTACGGCTACTCCAGGCGGTTCGGCATCGTCCGCGTCGACTACGACACCCTGGAGCGGATCCCCAAGGACAGCGCGCGCTGGTTCGCCGAGCTCGCCCGCACCAGCCGGATCCCCGCGGAGCCGCTCCACGCCCGGTAGCGAGGTGTCAGCCGGCCGGGCGCGGCGAGCCCGTCCGCCGTCGTTCCTCGCGCCGCCTGACCAGCTCCTCGACGGCGCTCGGGAGGGTCGTCTCGAAGTCGATGAGCTTGACCCAGGTCGGAGTCACGACGATCCGCACCATGGCCTCGTAGAGCGAGCGGACCTCGGCCTCCCAGTGAACCCGTTGCTCGGGCGTCATCTCGTAGGTGCCGTTCATCTGGAGGTACTCCTCCGGGATGCCCTCGACGAGGTCCAGCTCCGCCCGGCCGCGGATCAGGAGGATCTTCGGCGGGTGCACCTCGGTGTCGATGGTCAGGGCCACCGCCGGGTTGCGCCGCAGGGCTTCGAGCTTCGGGGCGTTGGGAGTCGTGCACATGACGATCTCCGCACCGTTCCAGGTGAAGCCGATCGGCACGACGCGCGGGGTGCCGTCCCCGGCGACGTAGGCCAGCCGGGTCACGTCGCGGGCCAGCAGCTCCTGGCTGGTCGGGTGGTTCAGGATCTCGGCGATCTTGTTCGGCTCCACAGTCAGCTCTCCTTCGTCGGACGGCCGCCGGTCGCGGCCCTCATGCCTGCTCGCCCCGGGGACGGAGCCGGCGCCGCCATCTCGACACCGTGGGGCGAGATCGCCTGCGCCACGGACCGCCCCTGCTAGCGGCCGAACCAGCGAGTCCGGCGGACCGAGCCGAAGTCCGCCTTCTCCTCGGCGTATCTCGTCGCGGGTCCCAGGAGCGGGGCGGACGGTCCGCCCTTGGCACGGAACCTCACATCGACGCGGCCGACCTCGCCGCCCCCGAACTCCACGAAGCACAGCCCCGCGCCGTCGAACGGCGGCGCCTCGCCCCCGCGGACCTCCGCGGTGATCGCCTCGGCCACCGCCCGGGCCGCTGACTCGGCGAACACCCCTGCCTTGGGGATCCCGGTCTCGGCGCAGTCGCCGATGGCGAACACGCCCGGGAACGGCGTGCGCAGGGTGTACGGGTCGACCCGCACCCACCCGTTCTCGGTCAGGCCTGCGTCCGTGAGGACGTCCGGCACCTTGTGGACGGGAATCCCGATGAACAGGTCGAACGGCTCGTCGTGGTCCTTCAGGTGCGCGACCCTCGTCGCCGGGTCGATCCCGTACACCCGGTGTCGCTTGGTGTACCGGATGCCACGGTCGGCCATCGTCCTCTCCACCGCTGCGGACGCCTCGGCCGAGACCGGGATGGGAGCCGGTTGCGGGGTGATCAGGTGCATCTGGCTCACCTCCCGGATGCCGCGAGCCACCAGGTAGTCGTGCAGCAGCAGGATCCCCTCGTACGGCGCGGGCGGGCACTTGAAGGGGATCGACAGCACGGCGAGCAGGATCCGGCCGCCGTCGAAGGAGGGCAGCGCGTCCCTGAAGCGCTCCGCGCCCGCGATCGAGTAGTACTCGAACCCGCCCTCGACGAAGCCGGGGGTGGCGGCCTGGTCGTAGTCCGCACCGAGGGCGACCACCAGGTAGTCGGCGTCGTACGTCGCGGCGTCGGTGACCACCCGGCGCTGCGCCGGGTCGATCGAGACCACCGTCTCCTGCCGGAACTCCACACCGGGCATGGCGAGCTCCCGGTAGGGAAGGCGCGCCTCGTCGCTCGTCAGGTTCCCGAACAGGATGTCGAGCTTGGAGAACCCGAAGGTGAAGGAGTCGCTCCGGTCCAGAAGCGTCACGTCGACCGCGTCGGCCAGCCGCTCCGACAGCAGGGTGCTGAGCTCGAGACCGCCGAAGCCGGCGCCCAGGATCACCACGCGCTTCCTCACGGTGCCAGCATGCTCCTGACTCTGCGTGGTGCGGTAGCGCCCCTCGGCAACTGGTCTTCCGGCCACCGCGGCCGCGCCCCGATCCGCCCGCCTACAGCTGACGGTCGCGGAGACCGGCCTTCCGACCGCATCGGGGAGGAGGATCGCCCCGTGCGCACGATCACGACCGCGGAGCGGCGCGCCCGGATCGCCCGCCGGCACGGGCTCGCGCCCGGTCACCGGCTGCCGGACGCCGTCGCGGCGACGGACGCGATGGTCGCCCTCCACGGCACCGACCACTCGACCGTGTACCTCTCGGCGTGGGCCCGCGTGGACGGCCTGACCCGGCAGGACGTCGACCGCGCCCTGTACGCGGACCGAACCCTCGTCAAGCAGCTGACGATGCGCGGCACGCTGTTCGTCGTCCCGCGCGAGACGCTCCCGGCAGCGGTGCACGGGCCGGGCGCCCGGGTGGCCGCGGCCGAGGAACGCCTCCTGGTCCGCGACCTCGAGCGGGCGGGTGTGGCGCCCGACGGCGTCCCGTGGTTCCGGGAGGCCGCGTCCGCCGTCGTCGATCGCCTGGCGGACGGGACCGAGCTGACCTTGCCGCAGCTGCGCGACGCGGTGCCCGCGCTGGGGGTGACCACCCCATACGAGGTGAGAGGTCACCGGGTCGGCGGCACCGCGGTGGGGCAGCGCATCCTCGCGGTGCTCTCGGCACGCGGGGTGATCGTGCGGGGCCACAACGACGGCGGCTGGCTGGTGTCGCGGCCGCGATGGACCTCGATGGTGCGCTGGCTCGGCGGGCCGCTGCCGGAGATGGAGCCGGACGTCGCGCGTGAGCACCTGGTGCGCCGGTGGCTGCGGGCCTTCGGGCCCGGCACCGAACAGGACCTGAGATGGTGGCTGGGCGACACCGTGCCCCACGTCCGGGCCGCGTTGCGTGCGGTCGAGGCGGAGGAGGTCGCGCTCGAGGGCGGTGGCCGGGGGTACGTGCTGCCCGACGACGTCGGCCCCGAGGAGCCGGTCGAGCCCTGGGCGGCGCTGCTGCCCACGCTGGACGCGACGACGATGGGATGGCACGAGCGGGACTGGTACCTCGGCCCGCACCGTGCCGAGCTCTTTGACCCCGGCGGCAACGGTGGGACCACGGCCTGGTGGGACGGCCGCATCGTCGGCGCGTGGCACCAGTTCGACGGCGCCCGTGTGCGGGTGCACCTGCTCGAGGACGTCGGCCGCGACGGTGCCCGGGCGCTGGAGCGCGAGGCGGAGCGGCTCACCGACTGGCTGGACGGCGCCCGCCCGGGCGACCGGTGGCCGCCGCCGGTGCTCTACGGCCTCCGCGCGAAGCTGCGGGGCGGCGCTGCTGGCGCGTGAGCCTCAGGGGGTGAACGGCGCCCGCGACGGGACGTCCGTCGCGATGGAGACGACGTCCGCGGTGATGCCGTACAGGCCCCACGCGACCATGAGCACGAACAGCACCCGGCCCGCCACCGTGACCGCGTGGCTGCGCCAGAAGCGCACGGCCGTCTCGGACCGGCTGAGGCCGAAGGCGATCACGACGGGCAGCGCGACGACGACGAGGGCAAGGTTCAGCGCGACGGCGCCCAGTCCGAGCACCAGCCACGCCGGGGCGCGACGGGCCCACCCGTCCTCCAGCCGGTCCACGACCGACGGGGCGAGCAGCCCGAAGAGGGTCGGGACGGTGACGAAGGAGACGACGGCGAGCCACTCCGGCTGCAGCACCGAGTAGTCGAACGACGAGTGGTCGTGGACGAGGAACGCCCCGCCGACGGTGCCGACGAACAGCGCGAAGAGCCCGCGCCGGCCCCGCCCGGACGGCGGCAGCACCCGCCGGACCCACAGGTATACCAGTCCCGCGATCGCGCCGAGCGCGACGGTGGTGACGAGGAGCTGGAGCGTGCCGCCCAGGGAGATCTGCCCCACCGGCTGGATGTCGTCGGTCAGCCGTCCCTGCGCCGACTCCGGCGAGGTCACCGCCAGCAGGCGCATGAGCAGCCGGCCCAGCACGCCGCCCACGAGCAGCCCGACCAGCCCGCCGCCGACCGCTCCCGCGGCCAGCGTGCGCCAGAACGCCAGCGCCGCCGGGCGGGTGCCCTCCCGGCCGGGGCCGGCGGATCTGTCCTTCACGAGCGCCATGCGTGCCTCCGGTTCGGCGCGGACACCCCCTCCCTGGGCGACAGGATGGCGGTGGCGGGCCGCCGTGTCAGCGATTTGGCCACCGTGGCCGCGGCGAGGGTCTACGGGAAAAGTGCGGACGGAAAAACGGTCAGCAATTTTCTGATTTTGAATGCTCCTGTAGTGGTGACTACCGGTCCCGTCGCCCAGTACGGTATGGCGTCCTCGGTACAGGGGTCAGCACACGTGATCTGAGGCAGGTACCCAGATGCGCAGCGACGCGCAAGAGAACCGCGTACGACTCGTCCGCGCCACCCGTGACGTCGTCGGGTGGGCCGGCTCGTCCGACGTCAGCGTTCGTGACATCGCCAACGCCGCGGGGGTCAGCCTCGCCACGCTCTACCGGCACTTCGACGGCAAGCAGGCGCTGATCGACGAGGTGTCGATCCTTCGGTGGTCCCGCATGGCCGAGCTCGCACACGAACGCCACCCGGACGAGGAACCCGTCGACCACGTCCTGAGGATCCTCGAGACCTACTCGCGAATGACCACCCGCGACAGCCGGTTCATCCGAGGGGCCGGTATCGAGGTGGGGACCACGCCGGTGCTGCACATCCGGGCCGCGTTCGAGCCCGACTTCGCGACGTCGTGGGTAGCGGCCCAGTCGGCCGGGTACATCCGGCGCACCGCCGATCCCCGCGACGCGATCGACATGGCGGGGGTGATCCGCGATCCCCAGCGTCGCGTCTCCATGCTGGCGATGCTCGCCGGCGGCCTCTGCACCGACAAGGTTGACGTGGCCGACTTCGCAGCCAAGGCGGTCTCGCGCCACTGGAAGTGAGAACCCGTCGGGCATGACGTCTCACTTGCCACTGCGACGTCCCTGGCCGGTGACAGCATCCCGGCCATGCCCGTCGACGTGTCTCATGTCACCCGGGTCCTGGCGCTCCTTCAGAGGAGCTCGTGATGGACACCGTGGTCTCCCTCTCTCTCGCTGTCGTCTCCCTTTTCGGGTTCTACGCCCTCCTCGCTCTCAGCCTGGGCATCATCTTCGGCCAGCTCGGTGTCGTGAACGTCGCGCACGGCGAGTTCGTCATGGTGGGCGCCTTCACCATGTACGCCCTCGACGCCGTCCCGTTCCTGCTGCGGGTCGCCGTCGCCGTGGGCGTCGGCCTCGTACTCGGCGTGCTGACCGAACGACTGGTGCTGGCCAAGCTGTACGCCCGGGGCTTCCTCGCCACGCTCCTGGCGATGTGGGGAGTGGCGATCGTCCTGCGTCAGGGCGCCGACGCGATCTTCGGCTCCACACCCGCATCGGTGGCCGCCCCGATCGGCGGCACCGTCGACCTCCTCGGCGTCAGCTACCCCACCTACCGGCTGGTGGCGACCGCGGTGTGCCTCGGCGTCGTCGCCGTCTCGCTGTTCGTGATCTACCGGACGAGCTTCGGCCTCAACATCCGGGCGACCGTGGACAACAGGGAGATGGCGGCCCTGCTCGGGATCCCGCCCGCGTTCATGATGACCGCCGGATTCGCCGTCGGCACTGCCATCGCGGTCCTGGCCGGTGCCGTCCAGAGCCCGATGCTCGGAGTCACCCCCAACGTGGGCGCCTCGTTCTTAGCGCCGGCCTTCTTCGCCGTGCTGCTGGGGCGTCCCGGATCGCTTCCCGGATCCATCGTGGGCGCCTTCATCGTCGCCGTCCTCAGCACGGTTCTGCGGACCTATCTCTCCGAGACCGCCGCACAGTTCGTTCTCTTCGCCCTGCTCATCGTGCTCATCGCCGCCCGTCCGAACGGGCTGACCTGGAGGAAACCGCAATGGCTCAGCAAGTCTTCAGCATCCGTGGCCGCACAGTCGGGCGCGGCATGAGGTCCGCCCGCACTCCGCTCGCCGTCGTCGTCGGTGCGAGCACGCTGCTCCTCGCCGCGTGCGGCGGTGCCGTCAGCGAGAGCTCAGAGGAGTCGTCCGGGGGCGGCCTCAAGATCGGCCTCATCGCGCCGGTCACCGGACCCGTGGTCCCGGAGGGCACCGCTCTCCAGCGCGGGTTCGAGCTCGGTGTGGAGAGGATCAACGACGCGGGAGGGGTGCTCGGCCAGCCCGTCGAGTTCGTCATGGTCGACGACGAGGCGAACGTCTCGAAGTCCACCCAGCTCGCGCAGAGACTCATCAACCAGGACCAGGTCGACATTCTCTTCGGCACGATCCCCGGCGACACGGCCGGCGCCGTCGCCGAGGTCTCCGCGGAGGCCAAGGTGCCCTTCGCCACCGCCATCATGGGCGACGCCCCGTTCTGCGGCGACTACTTCTTCTCGTTCGGAGAGCCGGACCAGAGCATGCTCGAGGGCATCGTGCCGCGGATGCTGGAGGAGTACGGCACGAACGTCGCCCTCGTCGGCAACGACTACGTGTTCCCGCGCAACTACAACGCCAAGGCGCGCGCCATGATCGAGGAGGCGGGTGGATCGGTCGTCGTCGAGGAGTACTCCCCGCTCGGCACGACGGACTGGCAGCCCGTGCTGCGGAAGATCGACGGCGCCTCGCCCGACTGGATCCTGTCGGCCGTCGTGGGCGGAGACGCGGTCACCCTTGTCACTCAGGCCGACCAGGCCGGCCTCCTGGACGACACCGGCTTCAGCGGGATCAGCCTGATCCAGGAGTTCTACCCGAGCCTCACCACCAAGACGGAGGGCATGGTTCTCAGCGGTCGGTACTCCGACCAGCTGGAGGGCGAGGCGAACGCCGACTTCGTGGAGAAGTACCGGGAGACCTACGACTTCCAGGACCCGATCCCCTCGGTCGCCGCGAACGCCTACGAGGGCGTCCAGGCGATCGCCCGCGCCGTCGAGGAGGCGGGCACCACCGAGGCGGACGCGGTGGCCGAGGCGCTCGCCGGGACCACCGTCGAGGACGGCGTCTTCGGGAACGGCCGGTTCACCGAGGACCACTACTTCGTCACCGACATGTACCTCTTCGAGATCCAGCCCGGCGGCGCCTACGCCCCGGTCGAGGAGCTCGGAGCGCTGGACACCCTTCCGCCCAACCCCGCCTGCTCATGAACCGTTCATCTCGTGTCGCGCGGATCCAGCGACGTCACGGCATAGGCCTGGCCGGGGCCGTCGTCGCGCTCGCCGCCGCCCCGTTCGTCCTGACCTCGTACCCGCTCTCGCTGCTGACACTCTCGCTGGCCTACGGGCTGTTCGCGTTCGGCCTGGACCTCGCGTGGGGTCGCGCCGGCGTGATCAGCATCGGGCACGCCGCGTTCTTCGGCGTGGGAGCCTACGGCGTCGCCATCGGGACCGAGCGTGGGGTACCGCTCCTGCTCGCGGTCCCGGTCACCCTCGCGCTGGCTGCGGTCCTCGCGCTCGCCGTCGGCCTGGCGGGCCTGCGCCGCGGCACGTCGCCGTCGACGATGGCGGTCCTGACGCTCGCCCTGACGCTCCTCGCCGAGCAGGCCGCACGGTCGCTGCTCAGTCTGACCAACGGCTCCAACGGCCTGTTCGTCGGGTCCGGCGGGATCGTCAGCACGTACTACCGCACCGCGGTGGTCGTCGCCCTGACGGTCGCCGTCGTGTGGGCCCACCTCCTGCGTGGACGCTTCGGGCGGCGGCTGCTCGCCGTGCGGATCAACGAGCCGCGCTCCGAACACCTCGGCATCGACCCCCGTCGGGTCAAGATCCAGGCCTTCGTGCTCAGCGCCACCGTGGCGGCGCTGGCCGGTGTGGTCGCCGCGCCCATCGTCGGCCTCGTCTCGCCCGGTATCGCAGGCGTCGTCATGTCGACCCAGGTGCTCGTCTTCCTGGCCGTCGGCGGCCGGGGCTCCATCCTCGGAGCGTTCCTCGGTGCGGCTCTGGTGACGATCGGGCAGGAGTACCTCGGTGCCGCGATCGGCAGCTGGTACCTGTTCGTCATCGGGATCATCTTCGTGCTCGTCGTCCGGTTCGCGCCGGGCGGGCTCGTGGGTCTGGTGACGGCGAGGCTGCGCCGGCCCGTGTCCGAGACCGCGTCGCAGGGAGCGGTGGTCCAGCCGCCGGCGGACCGGCCGGACGCCCCGGGGACCCGGCTCCCGGCGACGGACCGGCCCGGCGCCGATGCGGCCGACGTGGCGATCGACGTCCGGGACCTGACGAAGAGCTTCGACGCTACGCCGGTCATCCGGGGCGTGGATCTTCAGATCCGGCAGGGCGAGGTGGTGTGCCTCATCGGTCCCAACGGCGCGGGCAAGACCACCCTGCTCAACCTCGTCGCGGGCGACCTCCGGCCCACGAGCGGCCAGATCCACCTCAAGGGTCAGGACGTCGCCAGCTGGCATCCCCACCACCGCGCCGCTCTCGGGCTCGGCCGACTCTTCCAGACGCCCAGCGTCTACCCCGAACTCACCCCGGCGCAGAACCTGGCACTCGCCCAGGCGGAGGCGTACCAGTCCGTGTCCCTCCCGCCGGAGCTCGCTCGCTTCGCCGACGTCGACGACACACCGGCCAGCGATCTCTCGCTCGCCGACCAGCGAGCCCTCGAGCTCGCCCTGACGATCGCGTGGGGTCCCGAGATCGTGCTGCTGGACGAACCGGCCGCCGGGCTCTCGCACGAGGACTCCGTCCGGCTGGCGGGGACGCTCCGGGCCATCAACAAGGATCTCGGCTGCACCCTCGTCGTCGTCGAGCACGACATGGACATCGTCCGCCAACTAGGCGACCGGGTGGTCGTCCTGGCCGAGGGCCGGGTCCTGGTCAGCGGTGACATGGACGAGGTGGCCAGCCACGACGAGGTGCGCGCCGCCTACATAGGAGCGGTCTGATGCTGAAGCTCGAGAACATGACGGCCGGGTACGGAAAGACCCGGATCGTCGACGACGTGGATCTGGAGATCCCGGCCGGGGAGGTGGTGGCCCTGCTGGGCCGCAACGGCATGGGAAAGACCACGCTGCTGCGGAGCATGTTCGGGCTCTGCGACGTTTTCGCCGGCCGGCTGACCATGGACGGAACCCCCTTGCCGCTGGAACGTCCCGAGCGGCTCGCCCAGCACGGGCTCTCCTTCATGCCGGACCATCGCGGCGTCTTCCCGAGCCTCTCCATCGAGGAGAACCTGCGCCTGGCGCAGCGGCGGAGCTACACCCCGCCCGTCGACGTCTTCGCACTCTTCCCCCTGCTCCGGGATCGATCCCGGCAGCTGGCGGGGGTGCTCTCCGGAGGGCAGAAGCAACAGCTCGGCCTCGCCCGGGCGATGCTCGCCGGCGAGCGACTCATCGTCGTCGACGAGTTCTCCCAGGGCCTGCAGCCCTCCCTCGCGAAGGCGGCACTGGAGGCTCTCCGCAGGATCGCCGACACGGGGGTGAGCGTCCTGCTCGTGGAGCAGGGCCCCCAGCTCCCGCTCGCCTACGCCGACCGAATCATCGGCATGGTCAAGGGCCGTGTCGTCTTCGACGAGGAAGTCCCCCGTCTCCGAGTCAACCCAGAGCCTCTGACGAACCTTCTCGTCGTCGGCTAGTCCACCCGAAGAAAAGGAACACCACAGTGCCCGACGAGATCTGGCAATGGTCGGCCGTCCAGACGGCCGACGCCATCAGGAACGGCCTGATCAGCTCGCGCGAGGCGGTCGCCGCGACGCTCCGACGGATCGAGGAGGTCAACCCGGTCGTCAACGCGCTGGCGGAGGTCCTGACGGACGACGCGCTCGCCACCGCGGACGAGGCGGACGCCCGACGACGGTCCGGCGAGCTGCTCGGCCCCCTCCACGGGGTCCCCGTGACGACGAAGATCAACAGCGACCAGGCCGGGCGTGCCACGACCAACGGGGTGGCCGCGTTCCGCGACGCCGTCGTTCAGGTCGACGCCCCGCACATCGAGAACCTCCGGGCTGCCGGCGCTGTCTTCGTGGGCCGGTCCAACACCCCGTCCTTCTCCATCCGGTGGTTCACCGACAACCAGCTGCACGGCCGGACGCTCAACCCCTGGAACCGCGAGCGGACGCCCGGCGGCTCCAGCGGCGGCGCGGCGGCGGCGACCGCCACCGGCATGGGCACGATCGGGCACGGGAACGACATCGGCGGCTCGATCCGCTACCCCGCCGCCGCCTGCGGCGTGGTCGGTCTCCGCCCGACCCCGGGACGGGTGCCGCACTGGTACGGCCCCTGGGACACCGACATGCTGCTGGGCACCCAGCTCATGGAGGTCGAGGGTCCGATCGCGCGGACCGTGGCGGACGTCGAGCTCGGCCTGCGGGCCATGGCCGCCCCCAACCCGCGCGACCCCTCCTACGTGCCGGTACCGCTCCAGGGTCTGCCCCGGGGACGCCGCCGGGCCGCGGTGCTTCGCGACGTCGGGGTGGCCTCGCTCGACCCGGCGGTGGATGCCGCGATCACCACCGCGGCGGGCTGGCTCCAGGACGCCGGCTACGAGGTGGAGGAGGTCGAGCTCCCACTCTTCGCCGAGGCGTGGCGGCTCTGGTGGCAGCTGGTGCAGGGCGTCGAGTTCGACGACCTCGGCCGGCTCATCGAGGAGCACGGCGACGACGCCATCCGCAGGTCCGCGGATCTCCAGTTCGCCGTGACCAAGCGGATGCACAGCGACTTCGGCCTGGACGCCTACGTCAGGGGGTACGGGCGGCGCGGCACGCTCATGCGGTCGCTGCAGCTGTTCCTCCAGGACTTCCAGGTGCTCCTGACTCCCGTCTCGGCCGAGCGGACGTTCGAGATCGACGCCGACGTCCAGGACGTCGACCGCATGGAGCAGGTCATCAACGCGCAGTGGCCGATGATGTCACTGGCCTTCCTCGGATTCCCGGGTCTGTCCGTTCCGGTGTCACGGGGCGACGGGCTCCCGATCGGCGTGCAGCTGGTCGGTCAGAAGTTCCGGGAGGACCTGGTGCTCCAGGCCGGGCGGGTGATCGAGGCACGCAACGATGTCTCGGCGCCGATCACGCCGTCGTTCTACGCGGTCGCCGAGACGGCCCGGCGTTAGGAAGCGCCATCGGTGTGGGGAGCCGCACCAGAAGTCATCGGCTCCCCACACCCGACCCCCCGGGCCATGCTGCGGTTACGGTTCCGTAGGTACAGAATCGGACCATGCCGTCGACGCCGCGCCCCTGGGTCCGCTACTACCACCACGAGACCCCCGCCGAGATCGAGCTGCCGACCACCTCGCTGGTCGAGATGTTCGAGCGGGCCGTCAAGGAGGGCGGCCGCCACCCGGCCACCGAGTTCTTCGGCCGGCGCCACACCTACGCCGAGCTCGGCGAGATGGTCGAGCGCGCCGCCGAGGGCCTGCGCCGGCTCGGGGTGCGTCACGGCGACCGCGTCGCCCTGGTGCTGCCCAACTGCCCACAGCACGTGGTCGCCTTCTACGCGGTGCTGCGCCTGGGCGCCGTGGTCGTCGAGCACAACCCGCTCTACACCTCACGCGAGCTGCGCCACCTCTTCGAGAGCCACGGCGCCCGCGTCGTCATCGCCTGGGACTCCGCCGTCGCCAAGATCGAGCAGTTTCCCGACGACGTCGAGATCGACCACGTCGTCGCCGTCAACCTCCTCGACGAGTTCCCGGCCACCCTGCGCGCGGCTCTGCGTCTGCCGCTCGGGTCCGTGCGCAGGAAGCGCAGGGCGCTGACCACCCGGGCACCCGGTGCGATGCCGTGGAAGGAGCTCGTCTCCGGCCGCCGGATCAGCAGGCGGCACCCGCGCCCGTCGGTCGACGACCTCGCCGTCGTCCAGTACACCTCCGGCACCACCGGCCGGGCCAAGGGCGCCATGCTCACCCACCTCAACCTCTACTCCAACGCCCTGCAGGGCGCGGCGTGGATGGTCGGGGCGCGGCAGCGCAAGGAGGTCAACTACGCCATCCTGCCGATGTTCCACGCGTTCGGGATGACCATCTACCTCACCTTCGGGATCCTGAAGCAGAGCCTGCTCGTCCTGTTCCCGACCCCCGACGTCGACCTCGTCCTCAAGGCCGCGCGGAAGACCCCGCCGACCGTCTTCTCCGCCGTTCCGCCGATCTACCGGAAGACGGCGGAGGCGGCGAGGCAGCGCGGGGTGTCGCTGCGCAGCGCCAAGTTCTGCATCTCCGGGGCGATGGCGCTGACCGACGACGTCGTCGAGCTGTGGGAGTCCGTCGCCGGGGGCAAGCTCGTCGAGGGCTACGGGATGACGGAGTCCTCCCCCGTCGCGTTCGGCAACCCCTTCAACGAGCACCGGCGCACCGGCACCATCGGCGTGCCGTTCCCCTCGACCGACATGCTGGTCGTCGAGGTCGACGACCCCTCGCGCGAGGTCGCCCCCGGCCAGCCGGGCGAGCTGCTCGTCCGCGGGCCGCAGGTCTTCCAGGGCTACTGGCAGGACCCGGAGGCGACGGCGCAGGCGCTCCTGCCGGGCGGGTGGCTCCGCACCGGGGACGTCGTCACCGTCGACGCCGACGGCTTCACCACCATCGTCGACCGCGCGAAGGAGCTCATCATCACCGGCGGGTTCAACGTCTCGCCGAGCGAGGTCGAGGAGGCCGTGCGCACCCACCCGGACGTCGCCGACGCCGCCGTCGTCGGGGTCCCCCAGGCCGACGGCGGGGAGACGATCGTCGCGGTCGTCGTCCTGGCCGACGGCGCCACGCTCGACGAGGAGTCGGTCCGCGAGCACTGCCGCCACCAGCTCGCCCGCTACAAGGTGCCCAGGCGAGTGGTGGCGGTGGACGCGCTGCCGAAGTCGATGCTCGGGAAGGTGCTGCGCAAGCAGGTGCGCGACGAGCTGCCCGCCCGGCTGTAGGGCGGGGCACGTCGGCGCGCCGCACCACTGGCAGCCGGCCCGAGGTCGGCCTAGTGTGATCTCCCTCACTTCGCCTGCTGGAGGTCACCATGTCGACCGTGATGGACCTGCCCCCGGTCACGACCTGTTCGGTCGCCGGCTGCTCCTACAACGACGAGCACGAGCACTGCCACGCCGCCGCGATCACCATCAGCGGCGCGGGGTCCGACGCCCAGTGCGCCACCTTCATCCCGCTGTCCCACCACGGCGGGCTGGAGAAGGTGGTCGCGCACGTCGGCGCGTGCTCCCGCGAGGACTGCGTGCACAACCAGTCGCTCGAGTGCTCCGCCCCCGCCGTGCGCGTGGGCCCCGGCCGCGACTCGGCGGACTGCCTCACCTACTCACCGCGCTGACCCCGCCCGCGCCGGGCACACCCGACGGGTGCGCCTCTAAGGTGGCGGCATGCCGAACCCCACCGCCGCCATCCTCGTGATCGGGGACGAGATCCTCTCCGGGCGCACCCGCGAGGCGAACGCCTACCACCTCGCCAACGAGCTGACGCGCGTCGGCATCGACCTGCGCGAGATCCGGGTGGTCCCCGACGACCACGACGTCATCGTCGACGCCCTCAACGCCCTGCGCGCGCCGCACACGCACGTGTTCACCTCCGGCGGGATCGGCCCCACCCACGACGACATCACGGCCGACGCCGTCGCCGCGGCCTTCGGCGTGGGGATCGACGTGCGCGAGGACGCCCGGGAGCTCCTCGAGAGGGCGCTCGCCGAGCGCGGGCTGACCCCGACGGCGGACCAGCTGCGGATGGCGCGCATCCCCGACGGCGCCAGGCTCATCGTCAACGGCCGGACCGGCGCCCCGGGCTTCAGCATCGGCAACGTGCACGTGATGGCCGGGGTGCCGAGCATCTTCGTCGACATGCTCGGGACCGTTCTGCCCACGCTCGACGCCGGAGCCCCCCGCCTGTCGCGCGAGCTGCGCTTCGAGGTGGGCGAGGGCCGGATCGCCACCCCGCTGCGCGAGCTCGCGCAGGCCATGCCCGAGGTCACCTTCGGCTCCTACCCCTTCCGCGAGGGTGAGATCCGCGGCACCAACATCGTCGTGCGCGGGACCGACCCGACGGTGCTGGACGACGCCGTGACCCGGCTCGAGGAGATCCGGGCCGCGACCGCGGTTCGACCTACGGGGCGATAACCATGGAGAACACGTCGCCAGCTCCCGCGCGCGTCTTTCCGTCAGGAGCTCCGAAGGTCAGACCGGAGATGAGCACACCGCCGTCGTCCGCACCGGAGACGTAGAGGTTCGCCTCGTCCCACTCGTCGGTGCCGTCGCGTTCGCTGGAGCCGAACTGACTGACGTCACCCACCGTTCCGGCGCTGTCGAGCCGGGCGGCGAAGACGTCGACCCCGCCGACGGAGCCGCCGAGGGAGCCGTAGGTCGTCCCGACCAGGAGCACCGCCCCGTCCGGCTGAGCCACCACGGCGGCGCCGCGGTCGTCCGCTGCGGACCCGAGCTGGCTGGTCCAGAGCTGGTTCCCGTCGGCCGAGTACGCCCGGACGAAGGCGTCCTTGTCGCCGTGCGCGTCTGCGCCGAGCCGGGCGCCGGTGTGCCCGGCGACAACGACCGTCCCGTCCGCGCGGACCGTCATGCCGCTGACCTGGTCGGGCTCGGCGGTGCCGAGCTGGTCGAGCCAGACGACGTCGCCGGTGGTGGACAGCTTCGCGGTCCAGCCGTCGAGCGAACCGGCGTGCGAGCCGCCGGGCATCGCACCGCCCGTGACGCCACCGACGTACACACCGCCGTCCGGTGCGGCGGCGACGGCCAGTGCCTTGTCCTCCCCCGGGCCGCCGACCTGGGTGGCCCACCTGAGTGCCCCGTCCGGCCCGATGGACGCGACGAGAGCGTCCTTGTCGCCGGCGCTCGGGCCGTCGACGCTGCCGCTGGTGTACCCCGCGACGAACGCGCCGCCCGCACCGTCGGAGGCGACGGCGTAGCCCCGGTCGGCCGCTGCGGGATCGCCGAGCTGGACGGTCCACACTCGGGCGCCGGAGGCGTCGACCGCGGCGGCGAAGACGTCGTCGCTCACCCCGGTCGGGTGGTCGCCGTCGAGGTTCCCACGCGTGTACCCACCAGTGACGACCCCGCCGTCGGCGCCGGGGACGACACCGTAGGCGCGGTCGTTGGCCGCCGTCGCCAGCGCGTGACGCCACGCAACCGTGCCGTCGGCCGAGCGACGTTCGATCACGACGTCCGTGCCGCCGGAGTACGGAACCTCGGCGTACGCAGCGCCGACCGTGAGGCCGAGGGCCGTGCCGCCGTCGACGACCTGAAGGACACCGCCGGCGCGGTCGTCGCCCCCCGTGCCGAGCAGCTCCGCGTCCCAGGGCTCGGCCGGTGACGTCCGCAGCCGCGCGGAGACGTCGGTGATGGCCTCGCGGAAGGCGGGCTGCCAGACGTCCCAGTCGTGGCCCCCGTCGAGGACCCGAAACTCCGCGGTCACGCCGTCTGTCCGCCGGGCCGTGTTGTAGAGCTGTGCGGCCTCGAAATCGAGGTCGTGAGTGGCGTCCGCGGGGTCGGGATTGGCCCACTCGTCGTCTCCGACGGCGATGAAGAGGTGCACCGGCAACGTGGGGTCCAGCGCCTCGAGAGCCGACGGGTAGTTCAGCTCGTCGTACCGAGCCTTGTCGAACAGCTTGTGGCCGACGCCGTACGCGCCGTGGTCGCGGGCCGAGGAGTCGGCGGGCGGCTGCGGCACGTACACAGCCGGGCTCAGGACGATGCTCGCCGAGAAGACGTCCTGGTGCGCGAGGGCGAACCGCAAGGCACCGGCGCCGCCCATGGAGTACCCGCCGACGGCCCGGGCGGACCGGTCCTCGACGGTGCGGTAGGTCGCATCGATGTGCTCGACGAGGTCCTCCGTGAACGCCGTCTCCACCGGCACGCCGGCGCCGTCGCCGGTCTTCTTCGCACCGGTGTAGAGGGAGTCGGTGTACCAGTTCCCGCGTTCGTTCCAGGGCGCGTCCGGCATGACGACGACCATGGGCTGGATCGTCCCCGCAGCGATCATCTCGTCGAGGTCCCCGGCGACGCGCTGCCAGGCGGCCTGCGTGTCACCGCGTCCGTGCAGCAGGTAGAGCGTGGGGTAGTCCGTGTCGGTCTCGTCGTACCCGGCGGGCAGGTAGACGCTGTAGTCGATCACCCCGACGCCGTCCGAGGGTGCCTCAGCGCCGAGCACGGTGCCCTTCTCCACCGCGAGCGCCGGAAGGGCGAGGACCACCCCCGCGCCGGCAATGGCCGCGGCGGCGAGCGTGGTGAGAGTTCGGCGGATCCTGGACGGTACGGTCATGCGTCTCTCCTTTGAGTGCATCGGCGGTGGTGGGTGATTGCGGCCGTCAGTCGGCCCGGTCGGCGAGGGCGAGGACCGCGCGGGCCTGGTCGACCATCGCGACGTCGAGGAAGGTGCCGTCCTCGAGGGCGATGGCGCCCACCCCGTCGGTGCGCGCGTCGCCGACCCGGGCGACGACGGTGCGGGCGCGCTCGACCTCGGCGTCGGTCGGGCGGAAGGCGGCGCGGATCGTGGCCAGCTGCGCCGGGTGAATGGCGGTGCGGCCGAGGAAGCCGAGCGCGCGGCCCTCGCGGCACGATGCGGTGAGCCCGTCGGCGTCCTTCACGTGCGGGTAGACGGACATGTGCGGGGAGGGCAGCTGTGCGGCCCGCGCGGCCACGACGACCCGGCTGCGCGCCCAGGCCAGCCCCGCGTCGTCGGTCAGCCGCAGGTCGGAGCGCAGGTCCGCCTCGCCGAGACCGATCGAGGCCACCTGACCCGACGCCGTCGCGATCTCGAACGCCCGCTCCACCCCCAGCGCGGACTCCAGCAGCAGGTGGAGCGAACGCCCGGGCAGTGCGGACGCGAGCTCGCGCACCTGCTCGGGCGACTCGACCTTCGGCACCCGTGCCCCGACCTGCTCGGGCAGGTCGGCGAGCATCGCGACGTCCTCCCCGTGCCACGGCGTGCTCACGTGGTTGACCCGCACCTGGACCGGCCGCCGGACCGCGGCGAGGAGCCGTCGCGCCTCGGCGCGGGCCGGGTCCTTGTGCGCGGGCGCCACGGCGTCCTCGAGGTCGACGATCACCACGTCGGCCCCGGACGCCAGCGCCTTCTCGACCCGGTCGGGCCGGTCCGCCGGCACGTACAGCAGGGTCAGGACGAGCCGGTTCACACCGCCCCCTCCGCGCGCAGGGCCGCGATGCGCTCGGCCGTGAACCCGAGCTCGCCGAGCACCTCATCGGTGTCCGCGCCGTGGGGGCGGCCGGTGAAGGAGATGACGCCGTCGTGCTCGGAGAGCCGGAAGAGCGGGCCCTGCATGCGCATCTCCCCCAGCTCGGGGTCCTCGATCTCGTGGATGGTGCCGAGGGCCTGGAACTGCGGGTCCTCGACGATGTCCTGCGCGTCGTAGATCGGCGCGACCGCGGCCTGCGCCTCCTCGAACGCGGCGACCACCTCCGCGCGAGTGCGTTCGGCGATCCAGGCACCGACCGCCTCGTCGATGACGTCGGCGTGCTGGGCCCGCAGGTGGCCGTGCGCGAACCACGGCTCCTCGATCAGGTCCGGGCGGCCGACCAGCCGCATGATCCGTTCCGCGATCGACTGCGCGGAGCTGGACACCGCCACCCACTGCCCGTCCCGGGTCCGGTAGGTGTTGCGCGGGGCGTTGTTCGTGGACCGGTTGCCCGTGCGCGGCTGGACGGTTCGGGTCTGGTCCCACCGGGTGATCTGCGGGCCGAGCATGGCGAGGATCGGCTCGATGATCGACACGTCCACCACCTGCCCGCGCCCCGTGGCGGTGCGGGCGTGCAGGGCGGTCATGATCGCGTACGCCGTCGCCAGGGACGCGACGCCGTCGGCGAGCCCGAACGGGGGCAGGGTGGGCGGGCCGTCGGGCTCGCCGGTCATGGCCGCGAACCCGCTCATCGCCTCGGCGAGGGTGCCGAACCCCGGACGCGTGCGGTACGGGCCCACCTGGCCGAACCCGGAGACGCGGGCGAGGACGAGGCCGGGGTTGGCGGCGGAGAGCTCGTCGTAGCCGAGCCCCCAGCGCTCGAGGGTGCCGGGGCGGAAGTTCTCGATGACGACGTCGGCCGTCTCCGCCAGCTTGAGGAAGACGTCGCGGCCGCCGTCGGAGCCGAGGTTGACGGTGACCGCCCGCTTGTTGCGGCCCAGCGTCTTCCACCACAGGTTCACCCCGTCCTTGGCGGCGCCGTGCCCCCGCGAGGGGTCGGGCTTGCGCGGGTGCTCGACCTTGACGACGTCGGCGCCCATGTCGCCGAGGTGCATGGCCGCGAGCGGGCCGGCGAAGAGCGTGGAGGCGTCGACCACCCTCAGGCCGGCCAGCGCGCCGCGGGCGGGGTCACGGGAGACGGTCACCGCTCCTCCTCCAGCGTCCACGCGCACCGGAACCCGATGCTGGACGAGCGGGCCAGGCCAAGCCCGGGCACGAGCAGCTTGGCGGCGAACGCCGGTTCCCGGACTCCGCCGTCGAAGTACCACTCCGAGCCCTCGCACTCGTAGGCGGAACCGCCCTTGAGCATGGCGAAGCGGGTTCGGCCGTCGCTGTGCTCGCTCTCGGTCCAGTTCCACACCTCGGGCGCGGCCCGGCGCAGGCCACGCTCGGCGGCGAGCTGCCACTCGTCCTCGCTCGGCAGGCGCCCGCCCCGCCAGGCGCAGTAGGCCCGCGCGTCGTCGAGGTCGACGAAGGTGACCGGCTCGTCCTCACGGCCCGCGGGCGGGCGGTCGCCGTCGAAGTGGGCGAGGAAGCGGTGGGAGACACTGGGCCGGTAGCCCGTGGCGGCGACGAAGTCGGCGAACTCGGCGTTGGTGACCTCCTCGGCGGCGACGGCGGCCGGGCGGTCCAGCCGCCCGTCGCGCTCGAGGGTGCGGGCGTCGTGCAGCCGCGGGACGAGCGGCTTCCACTCGTCGACGTAGGGGGCGCCCTGGTACATGCCCGTCTCGCGTGCGCGGTGGCGCACGGTCAGGACGTACTCCCCCGCCGGGACCACCACGGCGTCCCCGGGCACGCGGTCCGCTGCAACCGGCGCTGGCGCAGCCAGGCTCACCCGGCGGGCAAGACGGTGCGGGAACCGGGGGTCGTCGTCGAACGGCATCGTCGCGAGGCGCTCGCGCAGCGCCGGCAGCCACTCCGGCTCGGTCGCCCCCGGCGCCAGGACCACGGCCGCGCCGACGGAGCGCGCCGGGACGGTGACGGTGCCGTCGTCCGACCCGAACAGGTCCAGCACGGTGCCGTCGGCGGGCAGCGGGCCGGCCCAGGCGGCGTCGCCGCGGTTGGCCAGCGCCCACAGCGTCACGCCGCCGCGGGCGAAGGTCGAGGCGTAGACGCCGGCGGCGTGCGCGTCGGCAGCGATCTCCGCGAGCGGGGTCCACTCCCCCTCGAGCAGCAGGTCGGCTGCGGCGCCCTGGACGGTGACCATGCGGCGCACGGTGGCGGCGTCGCGGGCGTTCCAGCCGACCCAGACGCCAAACACCACCTCCCACACCATGACGCCGACGCCGTTAAGCCAGGCGGACTGCAGCTCCTCGGCGTGGTCGCGGTGCCAGCGGCGAATGTGGTGCTGCATGTGACGGCGCTCGTACCAGTGGGCGCGCAGCACGCCGGGCACGGAGCTGTCGGCGAAGAACTGGGCCCAGGACGCGTTGTGGTCGACGATGCGCTCGACGGCGAGCTTCGACTCGCCCTCGAGGACGATGCCGGGCCGGGCGCGCTCGAGGGAGTCGACGAGCTCGGGGTCGGCCTTCTTCAGGGTGTCGAGGAAGACGCCGTCGGCCGGCAGGTCACGCACGAGGTCGGCGAGCTCGGTCACGTCGTCCTCGCCGCGGCGGGTGCCGGTGTCCCACGGGTTGTAGTCGACGAACACCTTCAGGCCGGCGGCGTGCAGGTCGGCGACCAGCTGGGTGAGCCCTGGGACCTCACGGTAGTAGTCCCACTGGTTGCGGTCGTCGATGCCGATGACCGGGTAGGCGTGCCAGAGGACGACGGCGTCGAGGCCGCCGAACCGCTCGCGGGCGTCCTCGACGAACCGCTCCGGGGTGAAACGGTGCTCCTCGAAGGAGTACAGCAGCTCGTCCCACAGCCACACCTGGGCGACCGTGAAGCAGCGGGCGGCCCACCGTGCCTGCGGGCGCTCGTACGCGGAGCCGTCGTAGGCGTGGCGGGCGCGGGCGTCCGCGCGCCAGGCGTGCAGGCGTTCGCGCCAGGCGGGCCAGGCAGCGGGGTCGTCGGGGGCGGCGAAGATCTTGGCCTCGTCGAGGGTGGTGAGGTCCGCGGCGTCGAGCGGGACGGGCGTGGGCCGGTCGATCGGGCGTGGGACGAGCGGGTCGAAGCTGTAGGTCACGCGTGCTCCCTCGCAAGGTCGGCGGTCTCGGCGGCGGTGGGGACGGCCGCCTGCGCGCCCGGCCGGGTGACGGCGAGCGCTCCGGCGGCGGCGGCAAGACGAGCCGCACCGACGAGCGTGGCGCCGTCGGCCAGCGCGGCGGCCAGGACACCGCAGAACGTGTCGCCGGCCCCGGTGGTGTCCACGGCGGTGACCGGCGGGGCGACCACCGTCTCGGGCTCACCGCCCCGCTCGGCGACGAGAGCGCCGTCGCCGCCGAGCGTGATGACGACGGCGGGGACCTTCTCCAGCAGGGCCCGGGCGAGCTGCGCGGGCGTGGAGGCCGCGGCGGAGCCGCCGGCGGTCGTGGCGCCCGCGGCGCCGAGCGCGCCGCCGGCGGGCGCGAGGTCGCGGGCCTCGTGCTCGTTCACGACGAGCAGGTCGATCTCGTCCCAGACCTCCGGCGACAGGTCGCGGGAGGGTGCGGCGTTGAGGACGAACCGTGCGCCGTCGCGGCGGGCGCGGGCCGCACCCAGGACGGTCTCCAGCGGGATCTCCAGCTGGGCGAGGACGACGTCCGCGCCGGGGAGGCGGGCGCGGGCAGCGTCGTCGACGGCAACCTCGGCGTTGGCGCCGGGGGCCACGATGATCGCGTTCTCGCCGTCGTCGGTGACCCAGATCAGCGCCGTGCCGGAAGCCTCGTCGCTCCGCGCGACCAGGTCGGTGCGCACTCCTGCGCCGCTCAGCGACTCCAGGAGCAGCTCCGCCGCGTCGTCGCGCCCCACGGCCCCGAGGAACCAGGTGTCCGCACCGCCCGCCCGTGCGGCGGCCACGGCCTGGTTGGCGCCCTTGCCGCCGGGGCTGCGGCGCAGCCTCCCGCCGAGGATCGTCTCCCCCGGGCCGGGGTGCCGCGGGACGTCGACGACGAGGTCGACGTTCGCGCTGCCGACCACCACCACGGTGCCGGTCATGGCGCTCCTTCCTGCAGGCGCAGCGTGCGCTGCGCCAGGTCGTCGATGCGCCGGACGTCGCCGCCTGGCAGGGACGTCGCCACGGTGCCGCGGATTGGGCCGGTCCAGCGCTCGCCGATGCCCTCGGTGCCGAGCATCGCGCCGAGGACGGAGCCGACCGTGGCGCCGGCGGAGTCGGTGTCCCAGCCGGCCGTGACGGCGATCGCCACGGAACGGCCGAAGTCCCCGCGGCCCTTCGTCAGGGCGTAGGCGATCACCGCGGCGTTGTTGAGCACGTGCACCCAGTGCAGATCTCCGTACTCGGTGTGCAGGGCGTCGAGGCCGGCTGCGACGTCGCCCTCGCCGGCGCCGAGCTCCCGGCCTCGGCGCACGGCGCCGGCGAGCCGGCTGCCGGGCGGGACGACCGTGCCGGCGGCGTCGAGGACCTGCTCGACGTCGTCGCTCACGAGCGAGGCCGAGCACAGGGCGGCGGCCCACATGGCGCCGTAGACCCCGTTGCGGGTGTGGGAGAGACGGGCGTCGGTCCAGGCCAGGCGGGCGGCGCCGCGAACGTCGCCGGGGCGGACCCAGCCGAGGACGTCGGCGCGGATGAGGGCCCCGATCCACTCCCGGAACGGGTTGAGGTGGGTGGCGGTCTCCGGCACCGGCCGGGCGTCGAGGATGTTGCGGTAGGCGGCGCGCTCGGCGGTGAAGACGCGGCCGGCGGGGAGGTTGTCGAGCCACGCCTGGGCCACGTCGTCGGTGGTGAACCCGGTGCCGTGCCTCTCGAGGAGGTCGAGCGCGAGGAGCGGGTAGTTGAGGTCGTCGTCCTCGGGCATCCCGGCGATGTTCTCCCCCAGCGACGTCGGGGCGCTGCGCCGGTTCCAGGGCCAGCGGGCGGCGACGTCGTCGGGCAGGCCGGCGGCGGTGAAGTACCGATCGAGGGGCCAGCGCCCGGTGGCGCGCAGGATCTCCTCGATGCCTTCGCGCGGGATCTTCTCCACGGGCTTGCCGAGCAGGCAGCCCGCGGCCCGGCCGGTCCAGGCACCGAGGAGGCGGCGCGGCTGGTCGGCCGGGTCCGCGGCGGGCAGGAGAGGCGCGGCCGGCAGCAGCGCCTCGATCTCGTCCCACGCGTCGGGCTCCTGCCCGGCCGGGGCGGCGGGCCGGGCGGCGAGCTCGGCGAGGAGCTCGCGGGCCAGGGCGCGCAGCTCCGGCGTGGCCGGCGCGGGAGAGGCGCCGGAGACGGCCGGGACGACGTCTCCGCCCTCCTCGGCCCAGCGGGCCGCGACGTCGGCGGTCGCGCGGCCCTCGGCGTCGGACTGGACCAGCTCGTGGGCGAGCAAGTCCTCGGGCTGGGCCCAGGTCAGTCTCACGCCAGCTCCCCCGCCGTCATCTCCTCGAGGGCGGCGAGCCGGGCGCGGGTCCGCTCGCGGTCGCGGTCGGCGATCTCACGGGCGACCTCCCCCATCAGCCGGCCGGTGGCACGGATGTCCATCCGCGAGGCGGTCTCGATCTGGTCGAGCCATTCGGCGGGGACGACGTCGGAGCCCCCCAGCCCGGCGCACACCGCGCCGGCCATCACGGCGATGGAGTCGGCGTCGCGGCCGTAGTTCACCGACGCGAGGACGGCGCCGCGGAAGTCGCCGCGGTGGGCGAGGAGGAGGCCGAGCGCGACGGGCAGCTCCTCGATGGACTTCGTGCGGGAGGGGCGGCGGGCGTCCATGGACATCTGCCGGTACTCGGGGCCGACGGAGTCGTACGGGGCCACGGCCTCGCGGACGGTGCGGGCGAGGGCGCGCTCGTCGTCGTCGCTCTGCGGCACGGGGATCTCCCGGACCGCCTCGACGACGGCCTCGAGGGCCGCCCTCGTCCCGTCGTGGGCGAGCTCGAGGGCGACGGCGACGACGTCGTCGACGCTCGCGCCCGGAGCGACCGCGGCGGCCACCATGGCGGCGAAGACCCCGGCGGCCTCCCGGCCGTAGCTCGACTGGTGCGCACCGGCGACGTCGATCGCCTCGGCGTAGGCGGCGCGCGGGTCACCCGCGTTCGCGAGCCCCACCGGCGCCATGTACATGGTCGCGCCGCAGTTGACGATGTTGCCGACGCCGGCCTCGCGGGGGTCGACGTGCCCGTAGTGCAGGCGGGCGACGAGCCACTTCTCCGCGAGGAAGACCCGCTGCAGGAGCAGGGCGGTGGTCTCGAGCTCGGGGATCCAGGTGGGCTCGCCGATCATCAGCGGGACGAGGTCCTCGGCCACGGCGTAGGCGTCGAGGTGGTCACGCCGCCTGGCGTAGACCTCCACGAGGGCCCGGGTCATGAGGGTGTCGTCGGTGATGTGCCCGTCGCCCTTGTGGTACGGCGCGATGGGCCGGGCCTCGCGCCAGTTCTCGTACCAGGGGCCGACGACGCCGGTGACGCGGCCGCCGTGGCGCTCCTCGATCTGCTCGGGCGTCCAGCCCTCGATGGCTCCGCCCAGCGCGTCACCGACGGCGGCGCCGGTGATCACGGCCAGCGCACGGTCTTCCAACCAGCTCACGTTCTGCTCCCTCATCGTGCTCACTCCCGCGCCGAGCAGCGGCGGTGAGATGTCACGTGCTCGTCGAGATGTCCTGCGGTCGGCGTGGGCTCTCCGCGCCGCCGGGGTGGGCACCGGGACCGGCTCGGCCCCGGTGCCCACCGCCTAGCCCCTCGCCACCAGCTCGTGACATCTCACCGAGCTCGTGACATCTCGCGGGGCTGGTGGCGGTCAGGCCGTGATCTCGTCCCAGCCGGCCTGCAGCTCCTCGGCCAGGCCAGCGGAGTCGATCTCCCCGGCCAGGTACCGCTGGAACGCCGGGGTGGCGACGGTGTCCTTCCACTGGGCGTAGGCGTCGACGAACAGGTAGGGCGCGTCCGTCATGTGCTGACCGGAGGAGAGGACGGTGTTCCAGTTGGCGTCGTCACCGAGGTTCTCCGCCATGAGCTCCTGCGCAGAGGTGGAGGCGGGGATGAGCGCGTCGGCCTCGTTCAGGGCGGCGAGGTTCTCCGGCTCGGTGAAGAAGTTGAGGAACTCCGCGGCCTGCTCCGGGTACTCGGAGTCGATGTTGACCGACAGCGTCTGCGGGTTGGCCGCCTGGCCGGCGCCCTCCGGGCCCTCGAGCGGCGGCAGCACGACCCAGTCGAGTCCTTCCGGGGCGTCGTTGGCGATGTTGGCGGCCTGGAAGGAGCCCTGGATCGTCATGGCGATCTGGCCGGCGTAGAAGGACGCGAGGACCTCCGAGCCGGACTGGGTCAGGGTCACCGGGAGGATCGACTTGTCCTCGGTGTTCATGGCGTTGACGAGCTCGGGGATGGCCAGCTCGCCGTCGTCGACCTTGAGCTGGGCGTCGGCGCCGGTGCCGTCGAAGTAGGTGCCGCCGAAGGTCGGGCCCATGGTCATGAACGCGGCGGTCGGGCTCTTCAGGCCCCACCCGAGGCCGTGGACACCGTCCGTGGTGGTGGCCTTGGCGATCTCGCGCAGCTCGTCCCAGGTCATGGTCTCCCCGGTGGGGATCTCGACGCCGGCCTGCTCGAGCAGGGTGCGGTTGGCGAAGACCATGTAGGACTGCAGCTCCGTCGGGTAGGCGACCACCTGGTCGTCGACGGTGACGGTGCTCATGATGCCCTCGGGCACGTCGGCGGCGAAGTCCTCCGACATGTGCTCGGAGAGGTCCGCGAGGTAGCCGTCGCGGGCGAACGGAACGATGGAGGCGGCCTCGTAGTGGATGATGTCGGGCGCCGCGCCGCCGTTGAACTGGGTGATCAGCTTGTCGTAGATGCCGTCCCAGCCGGCGGGGACGATCTCGACGGTGACGTCGGGGTTCTCCTCGTTCCACTTCGCCACGATGGTCTCGGTGGCCTCGATGGCCGCCGGCTGGTCGGAGAGCGACTGGAACTCCAGGGTGATGGGCCCGGTGGGGTCGGCTGCGGCGTCGTCCTCTCCCCCGCCGCCGCAGGCGGTGAGGACGAGGAGGCCGGCGGTGAGGCTTGCGACGACGGAAGCGCCACGCTTGTTCATGGTCTGCCTTTCAGCGGTGTGGGTGGGGTCAGCCTTTGACGGCACCGGACAGGAGCCCGCCGGTGAGCTTCTTCTGCATGATCGAGAAGAAGACGATGCTCGGGATGGCGGCCAGGACGGATCCCGCGGCGAGCGGGCCGAGAGCCACCTTCCCCTCCCCGCCGACGAACATCTTCAGCGTGATCGGCAGGGTGTAGTTCTCCGGCGACTGCAGGAGGACGAGGGCGAAGAAGAACTCGTTCCAGGACGAGACGAAGGAGAACATCGCCGTCGCCACGATGCCCGGCATGAGCAGCGGGAAGACGATGCGGCGCAGCACCTCGAGGCGGGAGGCCCCGTCCATGGCGCCGGCCTCCTCCAGCTCGCCGGGGATGGCGGCGACGTAGCCCTGCAGCATCCACAGCGCGAACGGCAGCGTGTAGGTGGTGTGCACGAGGGTCAGCCCGACCAGGGAGTCGGTGAGCTGCATCGTCCGCAGGATCAGGAACAGCGGCAGGATCACCAGGATCACCGGGAAGACCTGGCTGACCAGGATCCAGCCGGTGCCCAGGGTGCGGAGCATCCCCTTGAAGCGGGCGAGCGCGTAGGCGGCGGGCAGCGAGATGAGGATGACGAGGAAGGTGGAGACCAGGGCGACGACCACGGAGTTGCCCGCGGAGCGGACCAGCCCCTGGCGGTCGAGCGCCTCCGAGAAGTTCTCCCAGTGCCACTCCTGCGGGATGAGGTTCACGGACAGGGAGTTCAGCTCGGCCGAGGACTTCACCGACGCCGAGATCAGCCACAGAAGCGGGAACCCGAGGAACAGGATGTACAGGAACAGCGCCACGTACTGAGCGGGTCTGATGGCGGCGCGCATCACTTCTCCTTCTCCTCACGGAACTGCGACCACAGGTAGAAGGCCAGGAGGATCACGACCACCGCGACGAGCACCACGCCCATCGCCGCCGCGTAGCCGATGTTCCGGTTCTTGAAGGCCTCGAGGTAGGTGAAGAGCATCGGGAGCATCGTCTTGCCGCCCGGGCCGCCCTCGGTGAGCACGTACACGAGGCTGAAGGAGTTGAAGTTCCAGATGAAGTTCAGCGACGTGATCGAGGTGACGATGGGGCGCAGGCTCGGGATCGTCACCGACGTGAACCGGCGCAGCGCGTTGGCGCCGTCCATGGAGGCCGCCTCGTACAGCTCGGTGGGGATCTGCTGGAGCCCCGCGAGCAGCGTCACCGTGGTCTGCGGCATGCCGAGCCAGACCCCGACGACGATGACGGCCGGCAGCGCGGTGTCGAAGTTGCCCAGCCAGTTGATGCTGTCCGGCAGCCCCACCGCGCCGAGGAACGCGTTGAGCGGCCCGGCGTTCGGCGAGTAGATCATCCGCCACATGATCGCCACGACCACCGGGGGCATCGCCCACGGGATCAGTGCCAGGACGCGGGTGAGGCCCTGGAGGCGCAGGTCGGAGTTGAGCAGCAGCGCCAGCCCCATGGCGGCGACCAGCTGGAGGAGCGTGACCGAGACGGCCCACACCATGCCGATGCGGAACGACTCCCAGAAGAAGGAGTTGTCGAACAGCCGTGTGAAGTTGTCGACGCCGACGAACTGGTACTCGGGACTGCGCACCAGGCGTGCGTCGGTGAAGGCGAGCAGGATGCCGACGACCAGCGGGGCGACGGAGAAGACGAGGACCGGCAGCAGCGACGGCAGAACGAGGCCGATGGCCTCCCGGCGCCGCGCGCGGCCGACGCCGCCCAGCTTGACCCTCCCGGCGCGCCGGCCGTTGCCCGGGTCGTGCGGCCGAGGCACGGGAGGACGCTGTCGCCCGCTGGCCAGGGACGGCGCTGTCATGGCTTCTCCTCTCGGGTGGACTCCCGAACCCGGAGCTCAGGCTCGACGAAGACGGTGGCGGGCCCGCTCGACGGCTCGTCGAGCAGACGGAGCATGAGCTCGGCGGCCAGGCGGCCACGCTCGGCCGAGCGCAACGACACGCTGGTCAGGCTCGGCTGGTAGACCTGCCCGATCTCGGTGTCGTCCATGCCGGTGACCGCGAGGTCCGCCGGCACGTTCAACCCTGCCTCGCGGGCGGCCTTGATCGCTCCGATGGCGAGCAGGTCGTTCGCGGCGACGACGGCGTCGAGCGGGGCGCCCTCGTGCCGCCCGAGCAGCGTGCGGGCCGCGGCGACGCCGGCGGCAACGGTGAAGTCGTCGGCCGTCTGGGTGTCGACGACCTCCGCGGCAAACCTCTCGCCGGCGACGGCCTCGTCGAAGCCGCGCTGGCGGGCGGATCCGGGCGTGGTGTCGGTCGGGCCGTTCAGGAAGCCGATGCGACGCCGCCCGAGCGCGAGCACGTGCGCGACGGCAGCGCCGATGCCGCCGGCCGAGTCGGTGGAGACGGAGCTGATCCCGGCGTCCTCGAGGGAGCGGCCGATGACCACCACGGGCACGGTGCACTCGCGCAGCTCGCTGACCAGGTCGTCGGTGATGCGGAGCGGCGAGACGACGAGGCCGTCGACGTGCCCGGCGGCGAGGCCGCGCACGAGGTCGATGGTCGACGCCGCGGTGTCACCGGTGGCCGCGACGACGAGGCGGTAGCCCCGGTCGGCGACGGCGCCCTGGATGGCGCTCATCATCTCGACGTAGACGGGGTTGCCGATGTCGGCGACCGCGAAGGCGATCTGGAACGTCCGGCGCATGCGGAGCGTGCGGCCGGCGGGGTCCGGCTGGTAGCCGAGCTCGTCCGCCGCCGCCCGGACCCGCTCGACCATGGCCTTGCTGGCGCCCGTGCCGTGCAGAGCGCGGGAGGCGGAGGCGAGGGAGACACCCGCGAGCTCGGCGACCTGCGGCAGGGTTGCGCGGCTGCTGACCATCGTGGCTCCTTCCTCGTCGAAGGCGGCGACGTCGTCGTCCGCTGTGCTCGTGCAGCGGTGCTGGAAACGTTTCCATCCGCAGGCGGAAACGTTTCCAGCACCGGAGCGAGTTGTCAACTGCCGTGACGAGATCGTGATCCAGTCCAGGGTGCACCGTGCAGCGCCGGGGACGCCTCGCGCGCCGAGCATGCCCCAAGTGCCCGTTCGTGGGCGCGGATGGACACTCAGGGCATTCTCGGCCGCCCGGAATGGCGCAACGGCGGAGGGGGCCACCCGGCCGTGTTGATGACGCAGCCACGCCGGCGTCGTCCACCCGCACGCCTACCCGTCGTGCACTCCGGCCCGGCTGCCATGCTGGTCTCCGTGGCCGATCCCGCACAGTCCCCGCTCGCCGATCTGACCTGGCCCCTCCGCACAGAACGCCTCGAGATCCGGCCGGCCACCCCGCCCGACGCCGAGGCGACGTGGCGGTACCGCCGGCTCGACGCCGTGAACCACTGGCTCACGCGGGCGCCCGCCACCCTCGAGGCCTACCGCGAGCACTTCGCGGACCCGGAGTCGCTGGCGAAGACCCTGGTCGTCGAGCGCACCGGCGAGGTGATCGGTGACCTCATGGTCGCCGTCGAGGACGCCTGGGCGCAGGTCGAGGTGGCCGAGCGGGCGCGGGCGGTGCAGGCGGAGCTCGGGTGGGCGCTGCACCCCGACCACACCGGGCGCGGCTACGCCACCGAGGCGGTGCGCGAGCTGATCCGGCTGTGCTTCGAGGACCTCGGTCTGCGGCGCGTCATGGCCAACTGCTTCGCGGAGAACGAGGCGTCGTGGCGGCTCATGGAGCGCGTCGGGATGCGCCGGGAGCTCTACACCGTCCGGGAGTCGCTGCACCGCTCGCGCGGGTGGCTCGACGGCATGGGGTACGCGCTGCTCCGGGACGAGTGGGCTCAGCGTGGCGGCACGCGCCTGGCCAGCCCCTCGTAGTCGAGCACGAGCCCGTCCTCGTCGACGCTCAGCCGGAACGGGCCGTGCACCGGGTCCCGGAACTCCCAGTCCGTCGGGCCGAGCCGGCGGTACGTCTGCTCCACCCGGTCGACGGTCAGCTCCGGCACGTCCACCCAGGCGACGGGGATGGTGACGGCCTCTCCGACCGGCAGCTCGAGCAGCCGGCGGATCGGGAGCGTGTTGGTCAGGGGCGCGGCGGCGACGTCGACGTCGAGGCACCCGTCCAGCTCCGGCGCGCGCACGCCGTCGCGGGACCACCGGCGGTCGGCCCGGAGGAGGAGCCGCCGCTCTCCGGACGTGCCGACGCCGAGCACCTCGGCACACCTTGTCACCCACCCCTCGTCGACCTCGACGCGGAACCAGCACGAGCTCGGCTCGGGCGCAACAAGCACCTCGGCGCCGTGGAACACCCACCCGCCCGGGGTCGCCTCGATCCGCCCAGCGCTGTGCCCGACCCACTCGTCGGTCCGTTCCCACGCCACCGACCTGACCGTGCGCTCCATCGCGACGACCTCCCTAGCCCGCCCCGACGTCGTCGGCCACGGCGCGGAGCACCTCGACCCAGGCGTCCGGGTCGATCCCGTACCCGGACCCCAGCCTCACGATGACGACGTCCGTGGCCGGGTCGACGTAGACGTACTGGCCGTGGTTGCCCCAGGCGTAGAAACGCCCCTCGCGTTCGACGTCGACCCACCACCCGTACTGGTACTGCGCGGCCGGGTCGGTCGTGGTGTCTTCGGCCGTCGCCTGCTGCAGCCACGCCGCAGGGACGACCTCGCGGCCGTCGACCGCGCCCTCGTGGGCGACGAGGTAACCGAACCGGGCGTAGTCCATGGCGCGGGCGTTGACGCCGCTCTCCATCTTCTCGAAGCCGCTCTGCGGACTGTCGATGCTCCACGAGGCGTCCGCCCCGGCACCCATCGGCTCCCAGAGCACCTCGGCCATGTACTCGGCCACGGGCATGCCGGTGGCGCGCTCGAGCACCGTCCCGGTCAGCAGCGGGTTGTAGTTGTTGTAGTGGAACCGCTCCCCCGGCGGCCCGGCGACCTCTGCCGAGAGCGCCACCGCGCGCAGGTCGGGCGCGTAGTAGGTGGTGGCGTCGTCGCTCCAGGGCATGCCCCGCTCCTCGTACCGCAGGCCGGACGACATCGAGACCAGGTGGCGCAGCGTGACCTCGGAGAACCGCTCGTCCCGGTCCGCCAGCTCGGGGACGTACGTCGTGACCGGGTCGTCGAGGCTGCGGATCTCGCCTCGGTCGATCGCGACGCCCAGCAGCGTGGAGAGGAAGGACTTCGCCACCGAGAACGACGTCTGGGTCGCCTCCGCCGAGGATCCGTCGAGGTACTCCTCGACCAGGACGTCCTCGTCCCGGAGCACGACGAACGCCGTCGACCCCGTGTCCTCGAGCAGATCCTCGAGGCTTCTGCCGCCGACGTCGGAGCCGAGGATCGCCGCGTCCGGAGCGTCCCGCAGCTCGAGGGTCTCCTCGCCGGCCGCCACCGCCCGGGAGTCGAAGCGGCGCCAGTCGCCGGTGTCCGACTCCAGCCACACCAGCGCACGGGCCACGGAGGAGCGGTCGAGCGAGAGACGCGCCCAGGCCTGCAGCCCGACCGCGAGCACCAGGACCACGACGACGCCACCCGCGAGCGCACGCACCCAAGGTCGCCGGGCCGTGCGCCTGACCAGCAGCACGCCCGCCACCGCGAGCGCCACGGCGCCTGCGCCGACGGCCAGTGTCACACCCATCTCTGCCTCCCGGCGGACGCTAGCACGCCCACCGGGCCCCGCCGGCGGATTCTTTTTCGCGCCAGCACCGCCCCGACGGCGTCGTCCTGCCGGCGACGGTTTGGTCCATCTCACACGGAACCAACTCTCGGGTCACGTTAGAGTTGGCGGGCCGGCCGTTGCCCCCTCGCCTGCGCCGGCACCCCACTCCCGGTGCGACGGTGCGCCGCCCCTGACCTGACCACCGGGCGTCGTCGTGCGCCCACCGACCTGGGAGTCCGTGTGACCTCACCCCTTGCCGCCCCGCGCGCCCGGCTCACCCCCGAGGAGCGCAGGCGCGCCCGCACCGAGGACGTCACCTCGGTCCTCGGCGCGCTGCGCGACCCGCGCCGGCTGCGCACCGAGGTCCTCGCCGGCCTCGTCGTCGCCCTGGCGCTGATCCCCGAGGCGATCTCGTTCTCGATCATCGCCGGCGTCGACCCGCGGCTGGGCCTCTTCGCCTCGTTCACCATGGCCGTCACGATCGCCTTCCTCGGCGGGCGCCCGGCCATGATCTCCGCCGCCACCGGCGCCGTCGCGCTGGTGATCGCCCCGGTGGTGCGCGAGCACGGGATGGACTACTTCATCGCCACCGTCATCCTCGCCGGGATCGTCCAGGTGCTCCTCGGCGTGCTCGGGGTGGCGCGGCTCATGCGGTTCATCCCGCGCAGCGTCATGGTCGGCTTCGTCAACGCCCTGGCGATCCTCATCTTCGTCGCCCAGCTGCCGCACCTGACCGGGGTCTCCTGGATCGTCTACGCGATGGTCGCGGCCGGGATCGCCGTCATCGTGCTCCTGCCGAGGATCACGACCGTGGTGCCGGCCCCGCTGGTGACGATCGTCGTGCTGACGGCGGTCACCGTGGCGTTCGCCCTCGACGTGCCGGACGTGGGCGACCAGGGCGAGCTGCCCGAGTCCTTGCCCGCGCTGTTCGTCCCCGACGTCCCGCTGACCCTCGAGACGCTGCAGATCATCGCCCCCTACGCCGTCGCCATGGCTCTGGTGGGTCTGATGGAGTCGCTCATGACCGCCAAGCTCGTCGACGACGTCACCGACACCCGCTCCGACAAGACCCGCGAGTCCTGGGGGCAGGGCGTGGCCAACATCGTCACCGGCTTCTTCGGGGGCATGGGCGGGTGCGCGATGATCGGCCAGACCATGATCAACGTCAAGGCCTCCGGCGCCCGGACCCGCATCTCGACCTTCCTCGCCGGGGTCTTCCTCCTGATCCTCGTCGTCGGGCTCGGCGACGTCGTCGCCACCATCCCGATGGCCGCGCTCGTCGCCGTCATGGTCATGGTCTCTGTCGGCACCTTCGACTGGCACTCCGTCCGGCCCGCCACGCTGCGCCGCATGCCCCGGTCCGAGACGCTGGTGATGCTCTCCACCGTCGCGGTCACCGTGGTCACGAACAACCTGGCCTACGGCGTCGTCACCGGCGTGATCGTCGCGGCGCTGATGTTCGTCCGGCGGGTCGCCCACCTCACCGAGGTCGTCGACGTCGCCCACCCGGACGAGGACACCCGCGTCTACGCCGTCCGCGGCGAGCTCCTCTGGGCCTCGAGCAACGACCTGGTCCACCAGTTCGACTACGTCGGCGACCCGGGCAACGTCGTCATCGACCTGTCCGACGCCCACGTCTGGGACGCCTCCACCGTCGCCACCCTCGACGCGATCACCACCAAGTACGCCGCCAAGGGCAAGACCGCCACCATCATCGGTCTCGACGAGGCCAGCGCCGCGCGCCACGGGCGCCTCGCCGGCCACCTCGCCGCGCACTGACCGAGCACCCCGATGTGGCTCCCTGGTCGGCGCCGCGGTCACTGGTTCAGGATCACCTCATGCATCGGCGCCCGCACGGAGCTCTGGCCGGGAGCGGTGCCTGGAACCGACGGCCTGGCGCTTCGGACCAGGCCGTCGGGCCGTCTTGGCGGTGGCCGCGATGTTGCCTCACGCCCAGGTTGGTGAGGAGGGCGCCGATCTCGCGCCAGTCTTCTCAGTTGTCCGCGAGGATGTGGTCGGCAGCGATCCAGCCGACGACGGTGGTCGGCGCCGCGGTGTTGCCGGAGACCTGTACGGGGAGTACGGAGGCATCGGCGACGCGGAGCCCGTCGACCCCGCGGACGCGCAGTTGCGGGTCGACCACGTCGTCGTCGTTCGGCCCCATCGCGGCGGAGCCGACGGCGTGGAAGATCCCGCCTCCGGCGTCCAAGGAGTACCGCAGTACCTCCTCGGGGGTGGATACCGCGGGTCCGGGGAACTCCTCGTCGAGGATGTAGTCGGCCACCGGCCCGTTGGACAGGAGCGTGCGCCCGACCTCGAGGATCGGGGCGGTCGCCGCGCGGTCCGCCTCGTCCTCCAGGAACCGGGCGTCGATGATCGGCAGGTTCTCCGGCAGCTTGCCGGAAAGGTGCACCGACCCCGTTGTCGTGGGTCGCACCTGGTAGCCCATGAACATGATGCCCGAGTGCTCCGCGAGCTTCATCGTTGCGCTGCTGGTGTCGAGCGCCATCGGGACGAAGATGCCCTGGATGTCCGGGCGGTCCAGCTCGGGTGAGGACTTGAAGTGCGCCATGAGGTCGTAGCCGCCGGTGGAGATGGGCCCGCGGCGGGTTGCGAGGTACTTCAGCCCTTCCCATCCCTGCTTGGGCACGGTGTTGAGGTCCTGGGTGGGTCCGATCTTGTGCCTGAGCCGCACCTGCATGCTGACTCCGCGCTGCTCGATCACGCGCTCACCCACGTGGGGGCTCTCGACCCGGACGCGGACGCCTGCTCCGGCCAGGACCTCCGGCCTGCCGATGCCTGAGCGCTCCAGCAGCAGCGGGGTCTCGACCGTACCGGTCGCGACGATGATCTCCTTGCGCGCGGTGTAGTCAGCGCGCTTTGATCCGCTGCGGGTGCGGACCCCGATCGCGCGCTTGCCGTCGAAGAGGAGGTAGCCGGCGCGGGTGTGGGTCTTGATGGTGAGGTTGGGACGTCTGCGGACCGGGTGGACAAAGGCGCGGTAGCTGCTGGATCGGATGCCGTCCCTGATGGTCGACGGCGTGAAGCCGACTCGCTCGGTGTCGTGGGCGTTGACGTCGTCGACGTAGTCCCAGCCCTGCTGCTGCGCCGAGGCCAGGATCGCGGCGACCACCTCGTCGTCATTCTTCGTCACCGAGACGCCGAGCGGCCCGCCGGCCCCGCGCATCGGGGACGGCCCGAGATTGTGGTCCTCGACCGTGCGGTAGACGGCGAGCACCCGTTCCCAGTCCCAGCCGGGGATGCCGAGCGCAGCCAGCTGGTCGAAGTCAGCCTTGGCGCCTCGTGACCACATCATTCCGTTGACCGCCGTCGACCCGCCGAGGACCTTCCCCCGGGTCCAGCTCTCGACCTGGCCGCTGGGCCCGATGGGCTGGGTCGGGTAGTGGTAGGTGTAACGGTCCCCGCGCAGGGTGAAGAAGAAGCCCTTGGGGATGTGGTGCATCGGGTTCGTGTCAGGCCCCCCGTGCTCCAGGAGCAGGACCTTGTTGCCGGGGTCCTCCGAGAGCCTGTTGGCCAGCACGGATCCAGCCGCGCCTGCACCGATGATGATGTAGTCGAAGTCCGACATTGCACTCCTTCGCGTCGTCGCGTCGTCGCGTCGTTGAGACGCTTGATCGTATCTGCAAAACGGGGACTGATCCCCGGTTGGTCTCCCTGCAGGCGCGGACTCGTAGATTGGCCGGATGGACAGAAGTACGCGCGGGGCTCGCAAGGACCAGGTGCGCAACCGGCAGGCGCTCCTTGCCGCCGCGCGCGACGTGTTCCGGGAAAGAGGCATCGAGGCACCGCTTGATGCCATTGCCAAGCGTGCCGGTGTCAGCAACGCGACCCTTTATCGCCACTTCCCGACGCGCCGAGATCTGGTGATCGAGATCCTGCTGGTGAACCTCGCGCGCAGTGCCGACGCGCTGGCCGATGCGGACGTTCTGCCGTCGGCCTGGGACGGGCTGGTCAGTTACCTGACCTGGCACTTCGCCGAACAGGTCGAGAACCCGGCGTACATGAGCGCGCTACGCGCCGTGCCGACCGGTGAGAACGACGAGGTCGACCGGCTTCGAGACTCGACCCTCGAGCATCTCCGTCGACTGCTGGAGCGCGCGAAGGCGGAGGGGGCTCTGCGGGCAGACCGCTGGATCGAGGACGTGTTCCTCGTGCTGGCGCTCAACGAGACGCTGGTCCACAGGAGCAACCAGGACCCCGGGAGCGCCTCGCGACGGTTCCTGGACCTCACGCTCGCCGCGCTGGCCGCAGAACCGCCTGCCCCGAACCCCGACGGGACCGAGCCCACAGCGATCCTGTCCCTGCGCCGCACGCTGGGGCGCGAACTCGCCGGACTGCCGTGACGGCTCAACGCCCCCAAGAATTCTCGACGGCGAGACTCGTGTGATCGCTGTCGAATCTCCGCAGTGCTCGACGACTCCGGAAATGCATAAACTGGTGGGAGGCACGCCCTAGCCCGACCGCCGCTCCTCGAGCAGGCCGATGAACTCGTCGGCCATCGCCACCTGCGCGAGCACCTTCGCGCGCCGCTCGCGCGCCGCCTCGATGAACCCGTCCAGCCGGGACCGCAGCTCCTCGCGCTCGGCCTCGCCCGCCCCGTCCAGGGCGTCGACGACCTCGAGAACCTGGCGCATCTCCTCCAGCGAGAACCCCAGCGGCTTCATCCGGCGGATGACCAGGAACCTCTGCAGGTCCTCCTCGGTGTAGAGCCGGAAGCCCCCCTCGCTCCGGCCCGACGGGCGCAGCAGCCCCACCTCGTCGTAGTGCCGGAGCGTGTGGATCGAGACACCGGTGCGCTCGGCCAGCTTCCCGATCTGCATCATCACCGGTGCACGCCCCGACGTCGTCATGGCGCTCAGTCTGCCGTGACCGCTGCCGGTAGCGTCGCCCTGACGCCCGAGGGAGACCACCATGCCGCTACGTTCCGTCCTGCTCTTCGCCGTCGCCGCCCTCCTCGAGATCGGCGGCGCGTGGCTCGTCTGGCAGGGGGTGCGCGAGCACAGGGGCTGGATCTGGATCGGTGCCGGCGCGATCGCGCTCGGCCTGTACGGGTTCGTCGCCACCCTCCAGCCCGACGCGAACTTCGGCCGGATCCTCGCCGCGTACGGCGGGGTGTTCGTCGCCGGCTCGCTCGCCTGGGGCATGCTCGTCGACGGCTTCCGCCCCGACCGCTGGGACGTCGCCGGCGCGCTGGTGTGCCTCGCCGGCGTCGCGGTGATCATGTACGCGCCGCGACCCGCCTGACGCTCCGCGGCCGGCCGCTGAGGTCGGACTCAGGTCCGGCAGTGCGCTCAGGCCTTGACGGCCAGCACCGGGACGTCGACGGAGAGCAGGATCTTCTGGGCGTTGCTGCCCAGCACGAGCTTGCCGACAGGCGAGCGCCTGCGCAGGCCGATGACGAGCAGACTGGCGCCGAGCTCGCCGGTGATCGTCAGCAGCTCGTCGGCGACGTCCTTGCCGCGCACCAGCTGGCGCACCTCTCCCGCCACGCCGGCGTCCGCGAGCTGGGCGCGGACCTCGTCGAGCTCGTCCTCGGTCGCCAGCAGCGGGTCGGCGTAGGCCTCACCGCCCGAGACGTTGAGGACCAGCAGGTCCTCGGCGTGGGTCCGGGCCTCGTGGATGGCGCGGGCGAGCGCGGCTCTGCCCTCGGGCTTGGTGGTGTAGCCGACGACGATGGTCATCGTGATCCTCTCTCGGTCGGCGGAGCTGGCGGTCTGGGCGGAGCTGGCAGGTCGGGCGGATCGGGCAGGTCGGGCGGATCGGCCAGATCAGGCGGGTCCGGCGGGTCCGGCGGGTCGGGCGGGTCCGGCGGGTCCGGCGGGTCGGGCTAGCCCTGGCTGTCCGGCGGCAGCGCCCGCCGGGCGGCGACGGCGCTGCTGACGACGTGGTCCTGCATGACGCGGTCGGCGGCCTCGGGGTCCCCGGCCACCAGGGCGTCGTAGATCGCGCGGTGCTCGACCGCGGCCTGCGCGGGCCGGCCCGGGTCGCTCGTCGCCCAGGCCTTGTACCGGTCGACGTGCCCGCGGATCTCGTGCAGCAGCTGGGTGCACCACGGGTTCTCGGCGCACTCGGCGACCGTGGCGTGGAACTCCCGGCCCAGGCGAAGGATCTCGGACTCGTCGCCCTCCGCGCGGTCCATCCGCTCCAGCAGGGTCTCGAGCCGGGCCCGCGCCTCGGGCGTCATGCGCACGCACGCGTCGCGGGCGAGCAGTCCCTCGAGCCGGGCGCGGATGTCGAAGATGCGGTCCAGGTCCTCGCGCCGCAGTGGTGCCACGCGCAGACCGCCGGAGAGCTGCCGGTGCACGAGCCCCTCCGCGAGCAGCAGGCGCAGCGCCTCCCGCACCGGCGTCCGGCTCACGCTCAGCCGCTCGGCGAGCGCAGGCTCGGTCAGGCGCTCCCCCGGGCTCAGCGTCCCGTCGATGATCTGGCCGCGGACCGTCTCGTACACGGTCTCCAGGCCCGTCCCCCGTCGGACGTTGGCGATCGACATGGCGGCCAGTGTGGCAGCAAAACTGGCTCTTGCATACATGCATACACGGCGGTACGTTCCGGTCAGCACCCGGGCCGAGCCGCGCGCGCGGCCGGGGGCGTGACAGCTGACAACGATGTTCAGTCGACCCGGAAGGTGCCCCCTCATGCGCTCTCGCCGCACCCTTGGCCTCCTCGCCCTCACCACCACCGCCCTCACCCTCGCCGCCTGCGGCGGTGGCGGCGGCACCGACGCCGGCAACGGCGGCACCGCCGGCGGCGGGACGTCCACCACCGGCGCAGGCGGCGCCGGCGGGGCCGCCGAGCCCATCGCCCAGCTGGAGATCATCGCGCCCGCCGCCCCGGGCAGCGGGTGGGACCAGACCGCCCGCGCGGTGCAGGAGGGCCTGCAGGGCGAGTCGCTCGCCGAGCAGGTCACCGTCACCAACGTCCCCGGCGCGTCCGGCACGGTCGCGCTCGCCCAGGTGGCCCCGCAGACCGGCAAGGAGGGCCTGTGGATGGCCTCCGGCCTGGCGATGATGACCGGCGTCGTCACCAACAACTCCGAGGTCACCCTCGACGAGGTCACGCCGCTGGCGCGGCTCATGGGCGAGTACGAGCTGATCGTGGTGCCGGCCGCCTCGGAGTTCCAGACCCTCGAGGACCTCCTGACCGCCATCGAGGAGGACCCGGCGTCCGTGCCGATCGCCGGCGG
Source organism: Georgenia daeguensis (assembly GCF_039537705.1). Lineage (NCBI taxonomy): Bacteria > Bacillati > Actinomycetota > Actinomycetes > Allobogoriellales > Allobogoriellaceae > Georgenia > Georgenia daeguensis. The sequence goes on along the minus strand of NZ_BAABBA010000013.1, from coordinate 79,406 downwards.
GTCGGCGGGCAGCGCCGACCACCTCTTCCTCGGCCTCCTCGCCCAGGAACGCGGCATCACGCCGAGCGACCTCAACTACGTCCCGTTCTCCGGCGGCGGCGAGGCGACGACGGCGCTGCTGGGCAACCAGGTGGCGGCCGGCATCGCCGGCACCGGCGAGTTCCAGGAGCAGATCACCAGCGGCAACCTCCGCCCGCTCCCGGTCTCCTCCCTCGAGCCCGTCGAGTCGGTGCCGGACGCCCCGACCCTCACCGACGAGGGGCTGGAGGACCTGGAGTTCTACAACTGGCGCTCGATCACCGCCCCGGCCGACCTGCCGCAGGAGACCGTCGACCAGTACGTCGCCACCCTGGACGCGCTGCACGAGTCCGAGACGTGGCAGCAGACCGTCACCGAGAACGCCTGGGAGGACGTCTACATCTCGGGCGAGGAGTTCGCCTCGTGGATCGAGGAGGAGAACGCCCGCGTCACCGAGGTGCTCGAGGGCCTCGGTCTCGTCCAGTGACGGCCGACGGCGGAGCCCACCCGGCGACGCCCGAGACCCGCCCCGCCACCGCGGGGCGGGCACGCCGGCGCATCGCGTGGGGCGAGCTCGTCCTCGGCCTGGCGGTCCTGGCCCTCGGCGTCGTCGTCCTGCTTGACGCCCGCTCGCTGCCGCCGTCCACGTCGGCCTCGGGCATCGGGGCCGGGTTCTTCCCCACCGTCGTCTCGGCGTTCACCATGGCGGTGGCGCTCGCCCTGATCGTCCACGTGCTGGCGGGCGGGCGTGGCGACCCGGACGAGGGCGAGGGCGACGTCGACGTCGCCGTGCTCCACGTCCGGGGCGCGCTGATCGTGGTCGCCGCGGTCGCCTGGTACGGCCTCGCGCTGGAGCGGCTGGGCTACGTGCCGACGGCGGTGGTGACCTTCTGGGCCATCGCCTACGCCCTCGGCGCGCGCCGCTACGTCCGGGACTTCCTCATCTCGGTCGCGCTCGCCGTCGTCATCTACGTCGGCTTCACCAGGGGGCTGTCGATCCGCCTGCCCGCCGGCCTGCTCGAGGGGGTGCTGTGATGGAGTCGCTCACCGCCCTCGGGCAGGGCTTCGCCGTCGCGCTGACCCTGACCAACCTGCTCTACGCGCTGGCCGGCACCGCGATCGGCACGCTCGTCGGCGTCCTGCCCGGCATCGGCCCCGCGCTGACGATCGCCCTGCTCCTCCCGCTCACCTACGGCCTCGAGCCGTCGAGCACGCTGATCATGTTCGCCGGCATCTACTACGGCGCGATGTACGGCGGGTCGACGACGTCGATCCTGCTCAAGACCCCCGGCGAGGCGGGCTCGATCGTCACGGCGATCGACGGGAACAAGATGGCGCGCGCCGGCCGGGGCGCCGCCGCGCTCGCGACGGCCGCCATCGGCTCGTTCGTCGCCGGTGCCCTGGCGACGGCGGCGCTCGCCGTCGCCGCGCCCGCGATCGTGGGCATCGCGGTCAAGCTGGGCCCGCACGACTATTTCGCGCTGATGGTCATGGCGTTCCTGACGGTCAGCGCGCTGCTGGGCCGCTCCGTGCTCCGCGGCCTCGTCAGCCTCGCCCTCGGCCTCGTCATCGGGCTGGTCGGCCTCGACTTCCAGAGCGGCCAGGCGCGCCTGGACTTCGGGCTGGTGCGCCTGCTGGACGGCATCGACGTCGTCCTGGTCATCGTCGGGCTCTTCGCCATCGGCGAGGTGCTCTACGTGGCCGCCCACCAGACCGGCGCGGCGTTCTCGATCGCGCGGTTCAGCGGCCGGATGATGTCGCGCGAGGACTGGCGCCGCTCGTGGAAGCCGTGGCTGCGCGGCACCGCCATCGGCTTCCCGATGGGCACGATTCCCTCCGGCGGGTCCGAGATCCCCACGTTCCTCTCCTACTCCCTGGAGCGGAGGCTCTCCAAGCACCCGGAGGAGTTCGGCAAGGGCGCCATCGAGGGCGTCGCGGGGCCGGAGGCGGCGAACAACGCCAACGCCGCCGGCGTCCTCGTGCCCCTGCTGACCTTGGGCATCCCGACGTCGGCGACCGCGGCCGTCATCCTGGTGGCCTTCCAGCAGTACGGCATCCAGCCCGGTCCGCAGCTGCTGACCAACCAGGCCGCGCTGGTGTGGGGCCTGATCGCGAGCCTGTTCGTCGGCAACGTCATGCTGCTCCTGCTGAACCTGCCGCTGATCCGGGTGTGGGTGAAGATCCTTCAGATCCCCAAGCCGTACCTCTACGCCGGCATCGCGCTGTTCGCGCTGCTCGGCGCCTACACGCTCAACGGCGCGGTGTTCGACGTGTGGGTCATGGCCGGGATCGGTCTCCTCGGCTACGTCATGCGCCGGTTCGGCGTCCCCGTCACGCCCCTGATCATCGGAGCCATCCTGGGCCCGCTCGCGGAGCTCCAGCTGCGCCGGGCGCTCGACATCTCCGCCGGGGACCTGGGCATCCTCGTCAGCTCGCCGTTCTCGATCACCGTCTACGTGCTCCTGGTGGTCGCGATCGTGCTGCCGCGGGTGCTGGCGCGCCGGACCGCCGCCCGGGCGCCCGCCGACACCGCCGTCTGACCCGATGGCGGTGGCGCGGGGGTGGCCGGTCGCCCTCATGTGCCACGCGGTCGTCGTCCAGGCGCTCACGTACGTCGTGCGCCCGACGACGGCGTACCGCGCCCTCGAGCTCGACGTCCCGGCGAGCCAGCTCGGGCTGCTCTCCGCGGCGTTCGCCGTCGTCCCTCTGCTCATCGCCATCCCGGTGGGGCGGATGACGGACCTGCGTGGCGAGCGGCTCCCGCTCTGGGCTGGCGCCGGCCTCATGCTCGTGGCCACGGCCGGGCTGGCGTGGCTGGCCGACTCCCTCGCCGCGCTGCTGCTGTGGAGCGTGGTGCTGGGCGTCGGGCACCTGCTGACCATCGTGGGCGAGCAGACCACGGTGACGGTGATGCGCAGCGCGCGCGGGCTCGACTCGGCGTTCGGGCGTTACACCCTGCCGGTCTCGTTCGGCCAGATCGTCGGGCCGGGCCTGATCACCGCGCTGGGCGGTGACGGCGCCCTCCCGGACACCTCCGCGGTCCTCGGCGGGGCGGTGGTGCTCGCCGTCCTGCTGGTTCTCAGCACCGCGGCGATGCGCACCCGGGCGGCCGGGCCCGCCCGCGACGACCCGCCGGGGAGCCTGCGGCTGGCGATGCGCGTGACCGGGCCGGTGCGCCGGGAGCTCTTCACCGCCATCGCGGCCTCGCTGGTGCTCATCGCGGCGATCGACCTGCTCGTCGTCTACCTGCCGGCCCTCGGGGCGCAGGCCGGGATCAGCGCGGGGACGGTCGGCGTGCTGCTGTCCGTGCGGGCGGCGGCGTCGATGCTCTCGCGCATGTTCGTCGGCTCGCTGGTGGCCCGCTTCCGCCGCCTTCCCACGCTCGGCGCCTCGCTGGCGCTCTCCGCGCTCGCCGTCGCCACCATCCCGGTGCCCATGCCGCTGGCGGTGCTCGTCGCGGTCATGGCCCTCGGCGGGCTGACGCTCGGGATCGGGCAGCCGCTGACCATGGCGTGGGTGACCGAGGCGTCGCCGCCCGGCGCGCGCGCCACCTGGCTGTCGGTGCGGCTGACCGGGAACCGGCTGGGGCAGACCGTCGTGCCGACCGTCGCCGGGCTTGCCGCCTCCTCGGCCGGGGTGGGCGGCGTGCTGTGGGTGATGGCCGCCGCCCTGGCCGGGGTCGCCCTGGTGGTCCGGCGCGGTCGGCCGACCTGAGCGGTCGCTGTTCAGGAACGACGACGCCGCAGGTGGGGCCCGCGCCGTGAGCGGGAGGCTCGTCCTCGCAGGTCCGGGGGGAGCCGCGGCGTGCTGCGCCGGTGGCCGAGACCAGAGGCGCTACCGTCTGAGGTCGCGTCCCGTCACCTCTCCTGGAGCCCCCTTGGCCGGATCGTCCGCACCGCACCCCGCCCTCGACGACCCGGCCGCTCAGTGGCAGCCGTTCGCCTTCACCGTCCGCCGCGGAGGTTCCGCCGCCGACGGCGCCGGTCACAAGGCCGACCTCGAGTCCAACCTCGTCGAGGCGCTCCGCGTGCGCGGTGTCGTGGGCGCGGTCGCCGACGGCGCCACCGCGGCCCTGCCGGGCTGGCTCCTGGTTCGCATCGCCATCGACGACGACGGACGGGTGGTCACGGCCGCGGGCGGACTGCCGCCGCGGCCGTCGGTCCAGGTGGAGGAGCTCGTCGGCGCGCTGGCCCGGCAGCTGGGCGTCACGGTGGTGATCGACGAGGAGAACGCCCTGGGGCCGGACGGTCGTCCGGTGCCGGGCGAGGACGTCCTCCCGGCCGACGTCGCGGGAGATCTCCGGTTCGTCTACGCCTGGCGCGGCACCGATCTCCTCGGCGCGCGGGCGCTGGCCAGCTCGATGAAGCAGCCGGTCACGGCGTACCGGCAGGAGGCCTGGGTGGTCGCGGTGGTGGAGGACGACACGAACGTCGTGCTCGAGCAACCGCCTGCGTGGGACCTCGGCTTTCCCTTCGTTACCATGTCCCGCACGGGTGAGGTCCGCTCCCTCACGTACGCCGCCGCGAAGGGAAGGAAGGCGCTCGCGCTCGAGCTGGGCTGGGCGCCGCCCATGGCGCCTGTGCTCCCCGACCCGGGCCGCGACGGACCCGCCGTGCGACGCCTGGCCGAGTGGTTGTCCGCCGGCCGGCTCGACCCGGGCGACCTGCCGGCGCACCCGGACCTCAGTGACGAGCTGGCCGAGGACCTGGTCGCGGCCACGGGCAGCCCGGACGGCCACGACTTCCTGGTCACCGTCGGCACGCTCCTCGGTGTGCCGCGGCTCGTCGCGGAGCTCGCCGAGGGCGCGCCCGGTGCGGAGCTGCGGGCCGGCATGCCCGAACGTGTCGAGCCCAGCAGCGCCTCCGGGCTCGTCGGCGCCGCCTTCCGGGCGGAGCTCTCCCGTGAGCCCACCGGCTCGGACCCGTTCAGCCGCCTCCGGCGCCTCTTCCGCGCGCGTCCGGGATGGCACCTGGCGTTCGGCCTGCTCGAGCTCGCCCTCGGCACGCTGGTCTGGCTGAGTCTGCTCGGGGCGTGGAGCGACGTGCCCGGCTGGCTGCGCACCACCGCCGCCGTCCTGCTCACCGTCGACGGTCTCGGGAACGCCCTCCTGGCCGCACACCGCCTTCGGAAGCTCCGGGGCACGGTACGGAACGGGTGACGCCGGCGCGCTGCTGGCGCTCGGCGCGGTCCCGTGCGCCCGGGTCACCTGGGTCAGACGGCCGAGCGCGCGAGGTTCTCGGTGACGTCGGCACCCACGGCGCGCACCCGCCCCAGCAGCAGCGTCGCGCCCAGGGCAGCCACCCACAGTCCCCAGGCGGTGCTGCCGATCAGGCCCGCGAGGTCCCAGACCGGGAAGCCGGGGACGGCGGTCGCGAGGATGTCGCCCTGGTTCGCGAGGTAGAGCGCTCCGGCCGCCAGGCCGGTGACCCCAAGCCAGCGGGGCAGCACCCCGGTGCGCAGGATGACGACGGCGACGGTGACCGACCAGGCGACAACCAGCAGCTGCCCGAGGTGCTCGCCGAGGAGGGCGCCGCCGAACTGGTGCTGCGCGGTCCACGCGGCGTCCACCGCGGCGCGGGTGGTCCCGTCGCCCGCGGCGAAGGAGCGTGCCAGCGCCGGGACGACGAACACCCACCGCAGGAACCCGACCAGCGCCAGCACCACGGAGACGGCTCCGGCCCAGGTGGCCACCCGCAACGCGGGGTCGCCCCGCCGGCCCAGCGCGGCCGGCAGCAGCAGGATCGGCACCGCGAGGATCCCGTAGGTCCAGGCGGTGGCGAACCACGTCCACACCAGGCTCGCGCCTCCGGCGGTGAACGCGGGCAGCACGACGTCGGCGGGTTCCCGGAGGATGTCCGGCCAGTCGAAGGTGGCGGACAGGACGCTGGCGGCGACGGCGAAGGTGATCGCGCTGAGCAGGAACAGCGCGCCAGCCGCCCGAGCCACACCTGTGCCCCTCCTGGTCCGACTCATGATGTCCCGCTTCCCGAGCGCTCGAGTCTCTCAATGGTGACCACCGGGGGCACCGGAGCGCGGTGCACAGCACCGTCACGGTCACCGCTCTGCAGGGCAGGGAAGCCCCTCGCGAGGAGGAGCACTCCCAGGACGACCTCGAACAGGCCGCCCGGGATCCACATCATCAGGCCGACGCCGTACCCGAGGACGTCCAGCGACATGCCCAGCGCGACGATCGCGTATCCAGCCATGCCCCACACCGCCAGGAGCCTGGGCACCAGCCGCGCCCGCAGCAGGACGCGGCAGAACAGGATGCTGCCCAGTCCCAGCCCGATCATGGCGAACTGGTAGGCCGTCTGGTTCCCTTCCTGCGCGACGCGGGCCAGCGCGGGAAGAGCCGACGCATCCACCGCTCCTGCCTCGGCGTACTCACGCGAGAGCGGGATCAGGACCAGCAGGCACAACGCCCCGACGGCCAGCATCAGCGCCTCGAAGGTCCGGGTGATCAGGTAGGCGTACGCGGAGACCTCGTGGTGCTGCTTGAGCACCGGCAGCGCCAGCACGCCGATGCCGGCGACCGCGGCTGAGTTGAGCAGGATGAGCAGCGCGCCGGCCGAGATCTGCGTGCGGCTCTCGCCGACGTCGGAGAGCACCGCCGGCACACCCGCACCGGAGCCGACGAGGATGGTGCCACCGCCGTACAGGACGAATGCCAGCAGGATGAGGGCCCCCACGATCCGCCCGGTCGTTCTCGTCGACATGGCTGTTCCTTCTCCACTGGTGGCCAGACCTGGGGCACGACCGCGCACGGCGCGCTAGACGGTGACGGCGACCTTGCCCCTGACCTCGCCGGCCACGAGGCGGCGGATCGCCTCCGGAGCCTGCTCGAGCGGGTAGCTCCGCTCGAGGCTCGGCATCACCGCGCCCGCCTCGATGAGCTCGGTAAGCTCCTCGAGCTGCGCCGAGCGCACGACGGAGACGAACATCGTCAGCCGCTGCCGCACGAACGGCGAGAGGGCCAGGGCACCGAGCTGCCGCCTCATGCCGGTGAGCTTTCCGCCACCCTCGCCTCCGGTGATCACGGCCGTCCCGGTCGGAGTCAGCGCCCGGCGCAGCCGCGCGAGCGACGGATTGCCCCCGATGTCCAGGATCAGGTCGTAGCGACGGGAGCCGTCGGCGAAGTCGTGCGCGGTGTAGTCGACGACGTGGTCGGCCCCGAGCGATCGCACGAGGTCGAGCTTGGCCGTGCTGGCCACACCGGTGACCTCCGCCCCGAACGCCTTGGCGAGCTGCACCGCGTACGAGCCGACGCCCCCGCTCGCCCCGGTGATCAGCACCTTCTGCCCCGCCTGGACACGGCCGACGTCGCGCAGCCCCTTCAGCGCGGTCGCGGCCGAGACCGGGACGACGGCGGCCTGCTCGAACGTCAGGCTCGCCGGCTTGCGGGCCAGGCTCTTCTCCGGCGCCACCGCGTACTCGGCGAAGGTGCCCGCGCCGAAGCCGTACACCTCGTCCCCCGCGGCGAATCTCGTCACTGCCCTTCCGACGGCGACCACGGTCCCGGCGACGTCGGACCCGAGGACCGGGTTCCGCGGCCGGCGCAGCCCGAAGGCCAGGCGACCGGCGTACGGCAGGCCGGTCATCACGTGCCACACGCCGCGGTCGAGACCGGCCGCGTGCACCCGGACGAGCACCTCGCCGTCGGCGGGCTCCGGCCTGGCGACCCGGGACACCCGGACGACGTCGGCCTCGCCGTACCGCTCCCGCACGACCGCCCGCATCGTGTCCTCCGCCGTAGCCGCCTCCGCCGCTGTCGCGCGGTGCGTGGTGACGTGCTGGTCCTCAGCGCCCATCTCGGTTCCCTTCTCCGCGGACACGCCCGTCGCGCGCCCTGTACTTTGTACGGTAGGCTACCGTACATAGTACAAACGTGGAAGAGGGAGCGAGTCACGATGTTGGAGGACGGGGACGGCAGCCGGGAGGGGCGCATCCCGCTCAGTCGTCAGCGGGTGCTCGACCACGCCGTCGCGGTGGCTGACGCCGGCGGCCTCGCCTCGCTCACCATGCGCTCGTTGGCCAAGGAGCTGGGCGTCAGGCCCATGGCGCTCTACCACTACTTCGCCAACAAGGACGAGATCCTCGACGGCATCGTGGACCAGGTCTTCAGCGAGATCGAGCTCCCCTCGCCCGGCGGGGACTGGCGCGAGGAGATCACGCGCCGCGCGGCCTCGGCGCGGAGCGTGCTGCGGCGCCACTCCTGGGCGATCGCACTCATGGAGTCGCGGTCGACGCCCGGACCCGCCAACTTGAGGCAGCACGAGGCCGTGCTGGCCACCCTGCGCGGAGCTGGGCTCTCGCTCGAGATGACCGGGCACGCCTACGCCCTGCTCGACGCCTTCGTCTACGGGTTCGCCATCCAGGAGGCGGCACTGCCGTTCGACACGAACACCACCCCCGAGGTCGTCGCCGCGATCGCGGCGCGGTTCTCCGGCGGCGACTACCCCTACATGCAGGAGTACGCGACCGAGCGCGCCATGAAGCCCGGTTACGACTTCGGTGACGAGTTCGAGTTCGGCCTGGGCGTCATCCTTGACGCCCTGGAACGGCTCGCCGGGCCGATGAGAGCTTCCTTGCCGCGCGGCGCCGAGGCCTGACGACTGACTCCGGGGCGTTTTCTTGGACCTTCCGGTCATGGCGCCGGTGCCCGGACGAGCGGACGCTTGGCCCACCTACCCAGAAAGCGGGTCCTCATGGCCGGCGCCGAGTCCAAGAGCTTCAGCTCGCCCGACGAGACGAGGGAATTCAAGGGGAAGGGCCGGGCGGAGGTTCTCGTCGTCAACGGCCGTACGGTCAGCAAGGCCACGTTCGAGCCGGGCTGGAAGTGGTCGGTGAACCTCAGGCCGATCGCCCAGACCGACTCCTGCCAGGTCGAGCACTTCGGATACGTCCTGTCCGGCAGGATGCGGGTCGTCATGGACGACGGCATGCAGTTCGAGGTCGGCCCCGACGACCTTTTCGCCCTGCCGCCGGGGCACGACGCCGAGGTGATCGGCGACGAGACGTGCGTCCTGGTCGACTTCGGCCAGGTCCAGAGCTACGCGAAGCCGCCGGGGCCCTGAGGACACCGTCAGCCCGACCGCCGGGCGGCCGGCTAGCGTACGGCGGACCCCTCGCGTACCGGCTCCGCGTCGTGCCGGTGGTGCCGCCGCTCCAGCGCGGCACCCTCGACGTCGACGTCGGGCAGGAGGCGGTCGAGCCAGCGCGGGAGCCACCAGGCCTTGTCGCCGGCCAGGTGCATGAGCGCCGGCACGATGAGCATGCGCACGACGAAGGCGTCGAGGAGGACGCCGAAGGCGAGGCCGAAGCCGATCGGCCGGATCATCGCGAGGTGGGAGAACATGAATCCGCCGAACACGGAGATCATGATGATCGCCGCCGCGGTCACCACGGCGCGGCCGGCGCGGCGCCCCTCGATGACGGCCTCGCGGGCCGGGGTGCCGTGCACGTACGCCTCCCGCATCCCGGAGACGAGGAAGAGCTGGTAGTCCATCGCGAGCCCGAACAGCACACCGATGAGGATCGTGGGCAGGAAGCTCAGCACCGGCCCGGGCGTGTGGACGCCGAAGATCTCCCCCAGCCAGCCCCACTGGTAGATGGCCGTGACGCCGCCGAAGGCCGCGAACACGGAGAGGATGAACCCGCCCGTGGCGATCACCGGCACGAGGACCGAGCGGAACACCAGCACGAGGATGACCAACGAGAGGCCGATGACCAGGCCGAGGTAGGCGGGCAGGGCGTCGGAGAGCTTCTCGGAGATGTCGATGTTGCCGCTGGCCGCACCGGCGACGGCCAGCTCGACGTCGGGCTCGCCGTCGACGCTGAGATCGCGCAGCGTGTGGACCAGCGCCTCGGTGGACTCGCTGCTCGGGCCCTCGGCGGGCACCACCTGGAACGCGGCGAGCGTCGCGTCCTCGGAGGTGCCCACGGGCGCGACCGCCTCGACGTCGTCGAGGGCGAGGATCTCCTGCCCGACGGCGACCTGGAGCGCGGCCACCTCAGCCTCCCCGGTCCCGGCCGGGAGCTCGGCGACGACGAGCAGCGGCCCGTTCTGGCCGGCGCCGAACTTCTCCTCGACGACGGAGTACGCCTCGTACTGGGTGGAGCCCTGCGGCTCGGAGGAGCCATCCGGCAGGCCGAGGCGCATGTCGAGCGCGGGCAGGGCGATCACGACGAGCGCGGCGATCCCAGCGACCAGCGAGAGGATCGCGGCGCCGGTGGACATCGCGCGCACCGGCCGCCTCGCGTGCGTGCGGGCGGCCTGGTGGCGCTGACGGCGGGGCAGGACGCGGTCGCCGAGGAGCCCGAGCAGGGCCGGCATGAGGGTGACGGCGACGAGGACGGCGATCGCCACGCACGCCGCCGCGACCGTGCCCATGAGGCCCAGGAACCCGATGCCGGTGACGTTGAGGGCGAGCAGCGCGATGAGCACGGTCAGCCCGGCGAAGACGACGGCGTTGCCGGAGGTGCCGGTGGCGAGCCCGACGGACTCGTGCAGCTCCAGGCCCTCGCGCAGCTGGCGCCGGTGTCGGTTGAGGATGAACAGGGAGTAGTCGATGCCGACGGCGAGGCCCAGCATGAGGCCGAGGACCGGCGTCACGCTGATCATCTCGACCGTGCCGGACAGCGCCAGCGCGCCGAGGGAGCCGACGGCCACGCCGATGAGGGCGGAGAGGATGGGCAGCCCCGCGGCCACGAGCGAGCCGAGCATGACGATGAGGACGACGACGGCGACCGCCAGGCCGATGATCTCGGCGGCGCCGGCGATGCTGTCGATGCTCTGGGTGATCTCGGCGGAGTAGTCCACCTCGACGCCGTCGACCGGGTTGTCCTCGAAGGCGGCCTCGACGCCCTCCTTGGTCTCGGTGGGCACCTCGTAGAGCGGGTCGGCGAACTGCACGGTCACGGTGGCGGCGGAGCCGTCGTCGGAGACGGTGCGGATGCCGCTCGCCAGGGCGAGCTGCTCGGCGCCGAGCTCGAGCTCCGCGCTGCCGGCCTCGAGCTCCGTGCTCTGCTCCTCCAGGGCGGCGGCCTGGGTGTCGAGCTCGGTGCGGGCGGCGTCGAGCTGGGCCTGCTGGGCGTCGAGCCGAGGCTGCGCCTGGGCCAGGAGGCCGGCGGCCTCGGCCTGGGCACGGGCGGCGTCGAGCTCGGCCTGCCCGGCATCGAGCTCCGCGCGGGCGGCGCCGATCTGCTCCTCCCCCGCGGCGATCTGCTCCCGGCCGGCGGCGATCCGCTCGCGGCCCTCGGTGATCTGCCCCTCCTGGCCGGCGAGCTGGGTCTGGACCGCGAAGGGGTCGACGACGGAGCGGACGCCCTCGACGTCGGAGACCTCGGCGAAGACCTCGGTGAGCGCGTCCCGCTGGGCGGCGGTGAGCTCGGAGCCGTCGCTGGTGTGGAGGACGACGGTGCCCGTGCCTCCCGCGGCGTCGGGGAACTCGGCCTGGAGCCTGTCGGTGACCTCCGCCGTCGGCGTGCCGGGGATGGTGATGGCGGTGCTCAGCGTGCCGCCGAAGGCGGCGAACGCGGCCCCGGCGGCGACCAGCACCACGAGCCACGCCGAGACGATGAGCCAGGCGCGGCGGGCGGCGAACCTGCCGAGCCGGTAGAGCAGTTCTGCCATGGAGGTCTCCCGGGATGCGCGCGCGGCGTCCGCCGTCGTCGAAGTGGATGCGGTTTATCCGGTTCCGTACGGTACCCGCGTAAGTGGATAGGGCGCATCCACATGCGTCCGTATGCTTCGTCACATGAGGAGTGAGAGGGCGACGGCGGGCGGCAGTGGGGCAGGCGGCGCCCGACCGCTGCGCCGGGACGCGGAGGAGAACCGGCTGCGCGTCATCCGCGCGGCGCGTGAGGCCTTCGCCGCCCACGGCCTCGGTGTGGGGTTCAACGACATCGCCCGCCACGCCGGCGTCGGGGTCGGCACGGTGTACCGGCGCTTCCCGGACAGGGCCACGCTCGTCCGCGAGGCGCTGCAGGGTGAGGTCGCCCAGATCCTCGCGGTCGCCGACGAGGCGATCGCCGCCGAGCCGGCGTGGGACGGCCTGATGCTGCTGATCGGGCACGTGGCGGACCTGCTCGCCGCGAACCTCGGGCTGCGTGACGTCGCGCTCGGGCCGGGCCAGCTCTCGGAGGACTTCGGCGACGTGGCGGAGCGGGTGGCCGGCCACGTCGAGGAGCTGCTGGAGCGGGCGAAGGGCGAGGGCTCCGTGCGGCCCGACGCCACGCCGCAGGACCTGACGATGATGTTCCTGATGATCACGGAGCTCGCCATGCACGCGACGGCGTCCAACCCCCGGGCCTACCGGCGCTACCTGAGGATCTTCACCGACGGGCTCCGGGCCACAGGCCCGGACGCCCCTCTCCCCGACCGGCTCGGCGAGGCGGACGCGGAGGACGTGGCGCGGCGCTGGACGTCGCGGAGCTGAGCGTCCCCCAGCCCGACCGGCGCCGTCGGGCCGAGGTCTGCCGGCCCGCCCGGGCTCTAGCGTCCGTTCCCGGCCAGGGCGGGCGCGTCGGCCCGGCGCGAGCGGGCGAGGACGCGCCCGCCGAGGACCACGGCGGCCAGCCCGAGCACGACGGCCGCACCGCCGGCAACCACGCCGTTGCCGGTCCCTGGCCCGCCGTCGGCCACGAGAAGGGTCACCGCTCCCCCGGCCGCCGCACCCAGCCCCGCGACCAGCGCCACCACGGCCGCGCGCCGTCCGCCCTCACCGCGGCCACGCGCGGCGCGGGCCCGCGCCAGGGCGGCGAGGACCGTTGCGGCCAGCGCCAGCAGCGCCGCCGCGGTGGCCCAGAACCGCGCGGTGGTGAAGGTGTAGGCACCGACCTCCGCGGCGGCGGCCAGATGACTGACGAACATGACGTGCTCCTTCTTCGCTCTACGACGTGGACACCGACGATCCTCTCCGCCCGGTCGCCCCAGGTCGTCGTCCGGACGGCGTGACTTCGCGCTGCCGCGCTCGGCGTGCGCGGCTGCCGCGTGCGTCGTAGCGAGACCGGAGGTACTGCACGCGCAGCAGCGGCTGGATCATCCTGAGGTCGGAGCCGCCCGACCGGTCGCCGGCGCTACAGTGCGTGCATGGTCCGGCGCCGGATCCCTGCGACCGACTGGCTCATCGCCGTCGGTGTCGCGGCGTCACAGCTGGTCGCCGGCCTGGCCGAGCAGCCGTCGACGAGTCTCGACCCGCTCGGTCACGCGCTGCTGGTCGCCGGGGGCCTCGCGCTCGCCGCGCGCCGCCGCGCCCCCGTCGCCGTCCTGGCCGCGACGGGCGTGTGCGCACTGGGGCATCAGCTCACCGGCCTCGACGTGCCCGTGGTCGCCTACCTGTTCGCCGTCTACGGCGCGGTGCGCGCGGGCCACCGCACCGTCGCCGTCGTGGGTTCGCTGATCATGCTGGCCGCCCTGCCGCTCGCGGCGCTGGTGTCGCTCCACGACGTCGGCGAGGCGCTCGCCCGGTCCCGGGGTGCCCTCGAGATCGCGTGGCTGATCGCCGCCGGGGCGGCGGGCGAGGCCCTGCGGCAGGCCGAGCGCCGGGCCGAGGAGGCTGAGCGGAGCCGAGAGGAGGCGGCGCGGCGACGCGCGGACGAGGAGCGGCTGCACATCGCGCGTGAGCTGCACGACTCGCTCACCCACCAGATCTCGGTGATCAAGGTGCAGGCCGACGCCGCCGTGCACGTGGCCCGGCGGCAGGGCGAGCCGGTGCCCCCCGCCCTGCTCGCGATCCAGGAGGCGGGGCGCGAGGCGGCCCGGGAGCTGCGGGCGACCCTGGAGACGCTGCGCGACGACGAGCGCGGACCGGCGCTCGGGCTCGACCAGGTCCCCGAGCTGATGCGGCGCGCCCGGGCGAGCGGGCTGGACGCGACCCTGACCATCGCGGGCGACCCCGACGACGTGCCGGCCGAGGTGGACCGGACCGCGTACCGCATCGTCCAGGAGTCCCTGACCAACGTCTCCCGGCACGCCGACGCCGTCAGCGCGTCGGTCCGGATCGACTACCGGCCGGACGCGCTGGTCATCCGGGTCGACGACGACGGAAGGGCCGCGCCGGACGCCCCGCTGGTGCCCGGCGTCGGGCTCCTCGGGATGCGTGAGCGCGTGGCCGCCCTCGGTGGCCGCCTGCGGGCCGCGCCGCGCCGGCAGGGCGGCTTCACCGTCCACGCCGAGCTGCCCGTGGAACGGGCGTGATCCGCGTCCTGCTGGTGGACGACCAGCCGCTGATCCGCAGCGGGTTCCGCGCGCTGCTCGACATCGAGGACGACATCGAGGTGGTCGGCGAGGCCGCCGACGGCGGCGAGGGGCTCGCGCTGGCCCGGGAGCACCTGCCCGACGTCGTCCTCCTCGACATCCAGATGCCGGTCGTCGACGGGATCGAGGCGACCCGGCGGATCGCGGCCGACCCCGCCCTCGCGGGCGTGCACGTGGTCGTGCTGACCAACTACGGCCTGGACGAGTACGTGTTCAACGCGCTGCGCGCCGGCGCGGCCGGCTTCCTCGTCAAGGACATCGAGCCCGACTACCTCCTCCACGCGGTGCGCGTCGCCGCCCGGGGGGACGCGCTGCTCGCCCCGTCGATCACCCGCAAGCTGATCGACCGCTACGTCACCCAGCCGATCGACGCCGTCGCCGGGACGAAGCTGGACGGGCTCACCAACCGCGAGCGCGAGGCGGTCGCGCTGGTCGCGCACGGCCTGACCAACGACCAGATCGCGGAGCGCATGGTGATCAGCCCGCTGACGGCCAAGACCCACGTCAACCGCGCCATGACGAAGCTCCACGCCCGCGACCGGGCCCAGCTGGTCGTGCTCGCGTACGAGTCCGGGCTCGTCGCGCCGCGAACGTCCTGACCTGAGCCGCTCACCAGCCGGCGGGACGCGTCGCCTTCCCGTCGAGCCACAGGGTGTCGGACTCGTCGCGGTGCGTGCCCGCGGTGCCGGGCGGATCAGGCTGTGGCCGGGACGTCGGCGAGCTGGGTGATGCGGATGTGGTTGCCGAACGGGTCCCGCAGCCCGAAGTCGGTCCCGTAGGGCCGCACGGTCGGTTCGTCCGTGATGTCGACACCTCGGGCGACGAGCCGGTCGTACTCGGCCCGGGCGTCGTCGCAGACGAAGAAGAGGTGCCCGCCGGCGGCGCCCTTGGTCAACAGGTCCCGGACCTGCTCGGCGGTGCGCTCGTCCATCGAGGGCGGGCCTGGCCGTTCGAGCAGGATCTTGCGGTCGGGGTTCCCGGGCACCGCCACGGTGAGCCAGCGCATGAAGCCGAGGTCCTGGTCGTCGGAGACCTCGAGCCCGAGGGTGCCGACGTAGAAGTCGAGCGCCTCCTGCTGGTCGAGCACGTAGATCTGGGTGATGCGCAATGACGAGATCATGACCGTCTCCCGGTCCGGGGCCGCCCCGTGCGGGCGGCCGACGGCACGACGCTATTCAGCCCCGCCCACGCGAGGCTTCTCCGAAACTGCTCGGTCTGTCCCACCGCTTGGTGAAGCACGTCGGGACGGCCGCCGGCGCCGGTGCTGCACGGAACTCGCTGGGCGACCGGCCCACGATGTCGTGGAAGGTGCGGCTGAACGTGCCCAGGCTGGTGAACCCGACGCTCATGCAGATGTCGGTGACGGACCGGTCCGTCTCGCGGAGCAGGTTCATCGCCCGTTCCACGCGGCGACGCTGGAGGTAGCGGTGCGGGGTCTCGCCGAACGTCTCCTTGAACGTGCGGATGAAGTGCGCCTCCGAGACCAGGGCTATGCGCGCGAGCGCCGGGATGTCGAGCGGCTCCGTGTAGGAGCGGTCCATGGCGTCGCGGGCGCGTAGCAGCCTGCGGTTCGCCTGCTCCGACTCCCGGCTCACGACGCCGGCTCGATCAGCACCAGCGCGATCTCCCGGCTCGTTCGAGCCTGGTACCGCGCGTAGCCCGGGTAGGCCGAGGTGACCTGCGGCCACAGCGCCCCCCGCTCGGCCGGCGTCGCCACCCGTGCCGCGGCCGCCCGGGCGGGGCCGCCCTGCAGCCGCACCTGGACCTCGGGCCTGGCCTGGAGGTTGAGCAGCCACGCCGGCGGGCGGTCGTCCCCGCCGCGCGAGGCGACGACGACGAACGCCTCACCCACCCGCGCTGGGGACGTCAGCAGCACGCTGTGCGGGCGGCCGCTCCGCCGTCCCGTCGTGGTCAGCTCCAGCACCGGCATGCGGGCGGCGTCCCAGCCGCTGCGCCCACCGGTGACCGCGATCCACGCCCGGTGCACGGCGTTCATGGCCTTGAGCGTGAGATCACGAGGCACGGGCCGCTCCTCGTCCGTCGCCGGTCACGTCCCGACGATACGGTCCCGGGCGCGATGCCGCTGTCTCAGCCGGGCGGATCGCGGCGTACAGCTAACGGGTCCAGGTCGTCGAGATCCGCGCCCTCTCCAGGATGATCCGGAGCTGCTGGGGCGGGATGACGTCGGGGTGTTTTCCCAGCCAGATCGGCAGCTTCTCGGGGGTGACGACTGACACGCCGTCGGGGTCCTCCCTGATCGTCAGCTTGCGGCACCCGACCGGCACGATGAGCGGCGTCACCGGCACCTGGAACCCGCAGGCGCGGCTCAGCAGCCGGGCGGCCCGCTCACCCTCGAACCTGCTGGCCCGGATGTACGGCTGCTTGGCACCGTTGACCAGGAACGTGCCGCCGGTCACCCAGAGGCTCGCGCCGCGGTGGTGCTTGGTGTTGATCGTGAAGACGCCGCCGGGCCCCATGACCACGTGGTCGATGTCGGCCTCGCGCGAACCGACCGGGACGGAGTTGAGGTAGCCCCACCGGTAGTCCACGGCTCGCAGCATGCCGAGCCGACGGGCGACGGCCTCCTCTCCGGCGGCTCCGGCCCGCCACGAGCCTCCGTCGTCGTTCTGGCTGGCGCGGGCCGCGAAGAGGCGCCGCCTCGGAGCCTCCCGTCGCAAGGCATCGGCTTTCTCCAGCAGCTTCAGCCCCGGTACGCGGTCGACGAGATCGTCCGCTCCGGGAGGCAGCGGCGGTGGCGGCGGCTCTGGCGGGCGAGGCGCCTGTGCAGGCACGGACGTGCGCCGACCGCGAAGCGCGCGGGCGGGCGCCCCCGGCACCAGCGGCGGAGGAACCGCCGACGACGGCCCGGAGATGATCCGGCTTCCCGGCAGGCCAGCTCCGGACCGCAGTCCTCCGTACAACCCCGTGGAGCCCGACGACGGTCGCACGGCGGGGGCGGGGGCGTTCACGCCCGGCGCGACAGCCGGTGCGTAGGGTTCGTCCCGCCGGGCGTGCCTGCCCGTCGCCGGAGGCCGACGAAGCCACTCGGCCGTCGCGACCAGCACGCTGGGCAGGAACTCTGGCGCCGCGGCGTGAGCCGTGTTGGTCGTCAGGAAATACCACCCGATCACGCTGCCGTCCGCGGAGAGGACGTCGAGACGGTCCCCGATTGACGTCCGGTGGTGTCGGACCGTGACTGCACGCGACCAGTCGGATCCCCGGTCGAGTCCCACACTTACGGACGGAGGCACTTTCATAAGCGAATGCTCCCAATGCAGTGCCTTTGCCGTCCGGAGAATGGAGGCGTTTTACCTTCTGATGCGATCCGGGGCCACAGGTGTGTGAGCGCCTACATCGCTCCGAGCGCCTCGAGCGTGTCGGTCAGCCCGGCGGCGAAGGTCTCGACGTCGGGCACGAGCTCGGCGTCGGCGACGACGTCGATGCCCAGCGTCCCGGCGTACGACAGCACCCCGACGGAGATGCCCAGGTTCCCCTGGTTCTGCCCGAGCTGAAACATCTCGAGCACCGGCGCCCCGGCGAAGATCAGCGGCTCGGGCGGCCCGGGGAGGTTGGTGAGGAGCAGGTTGACCATCCGTTGCCGGCGCATCACCGCGACCATGCCGTGCCGCAGCAGCCTCCCGCCGGGCTGCATCGGCGGCCGCGACCGCTGCGCCGCGGTGGCCGCCACGATCCGCTCGAGGCGGCGGACGGGGTCGGGCTCGCTCACGGGCAGCGGGATCACGCGCACGCCGGTGCGATTTCCGCCAGCGGTTTCCGCCGGGGACGGCGGAGCTGCGGCCCCGGCAACGGGAGTCGGGCCGGCCGTCGCGCCGGCCGTCACGCCCGTCCTCGCGCCGCGCAGCGAGGCGATCACCGACACCCGCAGCGTCAGATCGTCCGTGAGCTCCCCGCGCTCGGCGAGCAGGCGCCGGGCGCCGCCCCCGACGGCGGCGAGCACGACGTCGTTGACCTTCCCGCCGTGCGCGTGGGCGACCGCCTTCGTCCGCCCCAGGTCGGCCCGGGCAAGGACGATCCGGGTGCGGCCGCCGACCGGGCGGTTGAACGAGAGGGCGGGCGTCCGTCCTGCCCGCACCAGGTCCGCGATCTGCGCGACGCGGGCCGCGGCCAGGCCCACGGCGGCCGCCACCCACGCAGCGAGGGCGCCCCGGCCGGCCGGGGTCTGCCGTCCGGGCTCGGCCGCGCCGGCCACGGCGGGCGGCTGCGACCCGGCTCCGCCGTCGTCGCTGCGTGGTTTCGCGCCCGCCCGGCCCTCCGGCGTCGTGGCCCGGGACCCTTCAGCCTCCGCAGGCGACCCCCCGGGCGCCGGGTCGAGGAAGGAGCCGAGGAGCGCGAGGGCGGCGACGCCGTCGGCGATGACGTGGTGCAGGCGGATCAGCAGGCCGACCCGCCCCTCCCCCAGCCCGGTGAGCAGCCACATCTCCCACAGCGGGTGGCGCCGGTCCAGCGGCCGTTCGTTGAGACGGCAGCAGAGCTCGAGCAGCGCGGTCTCGTCGGCCGGTGCCTGCACCTCCTGAGTGCGGACGTGCCGGGAGAGGTCGACGGCGGAGGGTGCCGCCCAGTGCGGGCGACCGCGCCCGCGCGGCGGCACCACGAGCCGCTGCCGCAGCCGACGCGGCAGGCGCTCACCCACGTGGGCGCGCACCTCGCCCACGCGCGGCTCGCCGGTGCTCGGGTCCAGCAGCGAGGCGCCGTCGAGGACGGCGAGCGCCGCCACGTGCATCGGTGCCCCGTGAGACTCGACGACGAGGTTGGTGACGTCGAGCGCGGTCAGCCGGTCCGCCGCATCCACGGCGCCCTCCCTGCTACTGGCGGGGGAAACGGGCCCAGACGTGCTTCGCCATGCCGTCCGGGTACCAGGCGACGTCCAGCGCGATGCGCTGGGCGATCTTCAGGCCGGCACCGCCCTCGCCGAGCTCACGGTCCTCGGCGATCAGCGGCGGCATGTCCGGGGCGTGGTCGATGACGTCGAGCACGAACTCCTCGTCGCCTACGAGCAGCTGCACCCGGGTGGGCGGCAGGGCGTGGGTGATGGCGTTCGTCGCCAGCTCGGAGGCCACGAGGACCATCTGGTCGGCGATGCCGGTCAGGCCGCCGGAGTACGTGGCGCCCTGGTCGAGAAGGGCCTGGGTCAGGTCCGCGCGGAACGACGAGAGGTGTTCCGGGCGGTCGAGGAGCCAGTGAGCGACGACGTCGTAGGCCTCTGGCGGGTACGACTCGGTCGGCAGTCCGGGGTTCACGGGGCTCCTTGGATCGAATGGTGACGCCTCATCGTCCAGGCAGCGGGACGGGGCGGCAACCGGACCGGCGTCGCGCTTGCATGAACCCGGGTCGCCCACCGCGCGACCGTGGACACGAGAGGAGTGCGGGTGGACGTCGCCGTTCCCGGGACGGGCACGCTCATCAACGTCGCGGCCATCGCCGTCGGCTCCGTGCTCGGCATGGCGGTGGGACACCGGCTGCCGGACCGCGTCCGCGACGTCGTCACCGACTGCCTCGGGCTGGTCACCCTGCTCCTGGCCGCGCAGTCCGCCATGAGCGTGGCCGACCCTGCGCTCGCCGCGGCGGTGGGGTCCGGAGCACCCGTCCTGATCGTCCTCGGGGCGCTGCTGATCGGCGGCATGGCCGGCTCGGCGCTCCGGCTCGCGGACCGCCTCGAGGGCCTGGCCGGCCGGGTCCACGCCTGGACCACGCGGCCCGGCGCCGTCCGGCTCGAGGCGCACGCGGCCCGGCAGCGGTTCGTCGACGGCTGGCTCACCGCCACGCTGCTGTTCTGCGTCGGCCCGCTCGCCGTGCTGGGCAGCCTCTCGGACGGGCTGGGCCGCGGCATCGACCAGCTGGCGCTCAAGGCCGTGCTCGACGGCTTCGCCGCGCTGGCGTTCGCCTCCACCTTCGGCGTCGGCGTGCTGCTCTCCGCCGTCTCCGTCGGGGTGGTCCAGGGGGCGCTGACCGTCGTCGGGATGGTGCTCGGCTCCGTGATCCCGGACGCGCACGTGGCCGCGCTGACGGCGACCGGCGGGCTGATGCTCGTGGGCATCGGGCTGCGGCTGCTGCGTGTGCGGGAGGTCCCGGTGGCCGACATGCTGCCCGCGCTGCTGGTGGCGCCGGTGCTCACGCAGCTCGTGGTGCTGCTGCGCTGACGTGGGTCGCGGCGGTGAGGCACCAGATCGCGCCGTTCTCGCTCACGGCCGGCTCCAGCCCGTGGGCGCGCAGGACGGCGAAGATCTCGGCGGGCGGACGGACGAACGCCCGGTAGGACCGGCCGAGGAGCGCGGTGAATCGGTTCTCGACCGCCATGAGCCCGCGGGTGAACGGGTTGGACCGCGGGTAGGTCAGCACCAGCAGCTGCCGGGCGCGCCCGGCCGCGGCGCCGAGGAGACCGCCGAGGTCGGGGTAGCAGCACACCACGCGGTTGAGCACGACGACGTCGGCCGGCTCGACGCCCCCGGGGTCGGTGGCGAGGTCGAGCACCCGGCGGTGCACGCGGCCGGTCAGGCCCGTCTCGGCGGCCAGCTCGGCGGCGTCGCGCTCGTAGGTCCCCACCAGCTCCAGGTTGGTGGCGGTGGCGGCACCGCGGCGGAGCAGCTCGAGGTGCAGCGCCCCGACGCCGCCGCCGATCTCCAGGACCGTGGCCCCCTCGATGCCGTGGTAGACGCAGCGCCGCACGACCTTCGCCGCCATCGGGTCCAGGCCCCGCCGCCGGTAACGCCTCGCCGCACGGTGCGCGGACCTCTCGGTGAAGGTGGCCTCGTAGCCGCGCGGGTCGCAGCACCCCGCCATGCCGCCCAGTATGACCCCCGCCCGCGGGGCGACGACAGCGGCATCGCGTCACCGGGTGTTTACCGACAGGTCCCGTCCCGGACGCCGTCGCCCTCTACGGTCGCGCTGCCGACGGGCCGATCCCGGCCGTCTCCGCCGACCGACAGGAGCACACGTGCGCCGCCACGCCACCACCGCCCTTCTCGCCTCCGGGCTGCTCGCCCCCGGACTCGCCGTCGCGCCTGCGGCCGCGGCGGCGTCCGCACCGGGAGCCGACGACTCCGCGACCGCCGCGGCCCAGCGCGACGCCTTCAGCTTCGCCGTGATCGGCGACGTGCCCTACGGCGCCGCCGCGATCGAGGCCTTCCCCGGCCAGGTCGCCCAGCTCAACGCCGACGAGAGCCTGGACTTCGTCACCCACGTCGGTGACATCAAGAACGGCTCCTCGGAGTGCTCGGACGAGTACTTCGCGATGATCCGGGCGCACTTCGACGCCTTCACCCTCCCGTTCGTCTTCACGCCGGGCGACAACGAGTGGACCGACTGCCACCGGCAGAACAACGGCGCGTACGACCCCCTCGAGCGACTCGACGCCGTGCGAGAGGTCTTCTTCCCCGTGCCCGGCAAGACCCTGGGCGCGACCATGCCGGTGGACGCCCGCGAGGAGATCGGGCTGCCCGAGAACGTCACGTTCCACCGCAACCGGGTCGAGTTCTCGGTCCTGAACGTCCAGGGCTCGAACAACGGCCGCGCGCCCTGGACGGGCCTCGGCCTTGCCGAGCCGACGGCGGAGCAGCTCGCCGACGTCGAGCACCGCACCGACGCCGCCGTCGCGCAGATCGAGGAGACCTTCGAGACGGCGGAGCGCCGGAACAGCCGCGCCGTCGTCCTCGTCATGCAGGCCGACATGTTCGACCCGTCCCAGCTCGCGGCCGCGCAGGAGGATGCCGCCACCGTGTCCGGCTTCCAGGACATCGTCGAGGCCGTCGCCGAGCGGACGAACGCGTTCGACGGCGAGGTCTACCTCGTGAACGGCGACAGCCACGTCTTCAACGAGGACGCGCCGCTGGCCGCGGACTCGCCGTGGGCAGAGGTCTACGGCGTCACGGCGCCCGCGCTCGAGCGGGTCACCGTCGACGGTTCCGCCGCCGCCGACAACTACCTCCGGGTCTCCGTGGCTCCGAACGCGTCGGAGACCGCGGACGTGCTCAGCTGGGAGCGGGTGCCCTTCGAGGGCTGAGGTCGGGTGCCCTTCGAGGGCTGGGGTCACGCTAGAGGACGTGCTGGAGGAGCCGCTCCGCGGTCCTCCGCACGTCCCGGCCCTCGCTGAGGGCCGTGACCGCCGCGCCGTCGACGACGGCGATGACGAGCTCGGGCGGGCAGTCGATCTCCAGCTGCCGCAGCACCCGGGCCACGGCGCCGTTGAGCCGGTCGCGGCCCGTGCGGTAGGCCGACGTCACCGGCGCGGCGCCGGCGGACGCGATCAGCTGCAGGTAGTGACCGAGCAGCGCGTCCCCCTCCGGCAGGCAGGCACGCAGGATCAGCGCGGTGATCTCGTCCCGGCCCGTCGGCGGGGGCGCCCCCTCGACCGCCTCCGCCACGGCCTCGGCGCGCGAGGCCCACAGCCCGATGTTGATGCGCCCCGCCTCGCCGAGGAGCTCGTCGAGGTTCTCGAAGTAGTACGTCGTCAGCGAGAGAGAGCAGCCGACCCGGCGCGCGACCGTGCGGTGCGAGACGCCGGCGGGCCCCTCCTCGCGCAGGATGGCCGCCGCCGCCTCGGCGATCTCGGCGCGGCGACGCCCGCCCCTGCCCGTGGTGCTCGGGCGGGCGGCGGGTGCCGGACGGCCCACGGTCGTCATCTCGTCTCCTCCGCGGGGGCGTCGGGCGTCCCCGTCTCTGCTCTGTGCCCCGCCGCGCCGGGGCGGACGCCACCGACGCCGGCGACCGCCGTCAGATACCTGGCGACGACCCCGGCCGCGATGGTCGAACGGGTCCTGGTCAGGACCGTCGCGTTCCCGGCAACGGTAGCGAGGATCGGGGCGATGCGAGCACGCTCGATCGCCGCCGCGACCGCCGGCGCGCCACCCGGCGCGGTCGTCAGGACCACCAGGTCCTCCGCCGTGACGATCCGCCGGACGAGTCCGTGCAGGACGCGCCCGAGCGGCGGCTCCCCGGCGTCGACGAGGACCGGCGCCGCGACCGGGACGGTCCTCTCCTGCGTCGCGCTGCTCACAGGGCACCGTCCGGCAGCACCATCGTGCCCATGTCGTCGTCGGTGAAGATCTCCAGCAGCATGGAGTGCTCGAGCCGGCCGTCGATGACGTGGGCCTGGGGCACGCCGGCGCGGACCGCGTGCAGGCACGCCTCCATCTTCGGGGCCATCCCGGACTGCAGCCCCGGGAGGATCTCCGCCAGCTCGGACACCGAGACCCGGCGCAGGATCGAGGAGCGGTCGGGCCACCGGGAGTACAGGCCCTCCACGTCCGTGAGCACCACGAGCTTGCGGGCGCCCAGCGCGACGGCGAGGGCCGCGGCCGCGGTGTCGGCGTTGACGTTCAGGACGTGCTCGGGATCGCCGATGTCCGGCGCGACGGTGGAGATCACCGGGATGCGGTCCGCCGCGAGCAGGTCCTCCACGGCCTGGGGGTTGACGGCGACGACGTCACCGACCATGCCGACGTCGACCTCCTCGCCGTCGACCAGCGCCCGCCGGCGCCGCGCGCGGAAGAGCCCGCCGTCCTCGCCCGAGATGCCGACGGCGTGCGCGACCTGGGCGTTGAGCAGGCCGACGAGGTCGCGCTGGACCTGGCCGGTCAGGACCATGCGGACGACGTCCATGACCTCAGGCGTGGTGACCCGCAGGCCGCCGCGGAACTCCGTGGCGATGCCGAGCCGGTCGAGCATGCGGGAGATCTGCGGCCCCCCGCCGTGGACGACGACGGGCCTGAGCCCGACGCGGTGCAGGAACAGCACGTCCTGGGCGAAGGCCCGCTGGAGCGCCGGGTCGACCATGGCGTGGCCGCCGTACTTGATGACCACCCGGCCGCCGGCGAAGCGCTCGAGCCACGGCAGGGCCTGGATGAGGACCTCGGCCTTCTGGTCCGGGCGCAGGTCGCGCTCCGTGCTGAACTGCGTCCGCTCGATGTGGGCGATGCTCATGGATGGCACCCTTCAGACGGCTCGGTGGCCGAGGATGAGTTTGCGCGGGCGGCGGGACGACGCGGCACGCGACGGCGTCGGGGCGGGCGCCGTCGTCGAGGCGGGCGCCGTCGTCGAGGCGGGCGTCGTCGTCGGGGCGGGCCCGGCCGCGACGGCGACCGACGCGCGGAGAGCGGGGTCCTTCCGGGTCAGCAGGTAGTAGACGGTGCCCGAGCTCAGCCCGGCGGCGAGCCAGGACAGGTCCAGCCCGTGCAGGGCGTCGGAAACCGGCCCTTGCAGCACCGGGACCATCCCGTGCATGAACAGCCAGGCGGACACCAGCCCGGTCCCGAAGGCCGCGAGCGCACGCCAGTCGACGTCGCGCAGCCGGGACGTCCCCACCGGGTCGAAGTGGTGGCTGAAGTCGGTGGAGCTGCGGTCCAGCACGAAGTAGCGCACGCCGACGATCGCCCCCCAGGTGGCGGTCCAGCCCACGCAGGCGGACAGCCAGGCGTCGAGCGACCTCGCCATGTCGTCGGAGAAGACGAACGCCGTGACCGCGCCCATGGCCGCCACGCCGACCCCGATGTTGATCGCGCGCCGGCCGAGGCGCACGTCGAGGCTCTGGAGGGTCACGGTGAAGGTGTAGATGTTCAGGATGTTCGTCGCGATCGGCCCGTGCAGCACCAGCAGCAGGACCGGGATGGCCATCGCGCCGAAGTTGTCGACGATGAGCTGGCCGGGATCCACCGACCCGTTCGTGGTGGCGAGCGTGGCGCCCAGCAGGCCGAGCCACAGGACGGGCAGGATCTGGCCCCCTGCGCTGGCGAGGTAGAGCTTTCTCCGGGGCACGGCGGTGCTGACGAAGCGGGAGTAGTCGGAGGCGTACCCCAGCCACGTCAGGCCCCAGCCGACGCCGATGGCGGTCATCACGCCGGACATCGCGACGATCCGGTCCCAGCCGGTCAGCGCACCGGTGGGCGGGCCGGCGTAGGACCAGTCGATGTCCATGAAGAACCACGCGGCGATCGACATCGCGACGAGGATGGCGATCGTCGGCGGGACGGTCCACCTCTCGAACGTGGAGATCGCCCGGTAGCCGAAGAGGGCGATGGTCACCTGCAGGCACATCACGGCCGCGGCGACGGCGAACTTCCAGCCGTAGTTCGTCAGCGTCGGGTCGACCAGGCCGATCTTCCCGAAGAGTGCCATGACCAGGTCCAGCACGATCCAGGTGTTGACCGCGCACCAGCCGATCACCACCGTGCACTGGATCAGCGCCGGCAGGTAGTTCCCGCGGCGGCCGAACACGCCGCGCCCGAGCACCATGCCGGTGACGCCGCTGCGCTGACCGAGGAGGACGAAGAAGCCGAAGACCACCATGCCCAGGACGTTCCCGACCGCCAGGACGGCGAAGGTGTCCCACAGCCCCAGCCCCATGTTGATCCCCAGGGCGCCGAGCACCCAGTTGATCGGGGCGATGTTCGCGCCGGCCCAGATCCAGAACTGGCCGCCGACCTTCGTCGTGCGCCGCTCGTCCGGGATGGGCTGCAGGGTCTCCTCCACGTCGCCGCGTACGTCACCCACCTCGGCCTCGCCGGCGCAGGGAGCGCCACGCGCGTGTCGGAGCACGGTCCTCACATCCCGAACTCGTGCCGCACGGCCGCGACCATCCCGGCGGCGGCGCGGTCGAGGAGGATCTGCCCCTTCTCCGCGGTGGCGTCGGCGCCGGAGGAGAGGCAGCCGGACGACGGCGTGACCTCGGGGACGGCGGGCAGGACGTCGTAGCTGGGCAGCACGGCGGGCGGGATGTCGGCCACCCGGCTCATGTCCACCCTGTCGGGGTGGAGCAGGAGCATGAGGGAGGTCTCCAGGACACCCCCGTGCTCCAGGTCCCAGCCGGGGAACCCGTTCGGGTAGAGCTCGGCGATGGTCGCGTCGTCGACGAAGTCCCAGTAGGACAGCAGCATCACCTTGATGTCGCGCACCCCCTCGAGGTGGAGCTCGCGCACCGCGAGGTCGACCCCCTCGTAGAGGAACTGGTAGTTCTCGTAGTGGCCGTTGACGAAGGCCACCTTCCGCACGCCGTGACGGGCGAGCTCGAGCACCAGGCGCTTGGCGATGGAGATGACCGTCGCGGCGTCCATGCTCGTGGTGCCGGTCAGGTGGTTGCCGCCGCCGGAGCGCTGCTGGGACTTGTAGCCGTAGACGATCGGCGCGGCCACGAGCGAGGCCGTCTGCCCGGCGACGGCTCCGGCCATCGCCCGCGAGAGGAGGACGTCGACGTTCATGGGCATGTGCGGCCCGTGCTGCTCGATGGACCCGACCGGGATCAGGATCGGCGCGCCCTGCGCGACCCGCTCGCGGTAGGTGAAGGCGTCCAGCTCCTCCATGTAGACGGTGCCGGGTTCGGTCATCACAGCTCAGCTCCTACGTTCTCCTTGGTGCGCCCGCCCGCCGGCGAGAGCTTCCTGCGCCTGCTGCGCCGCCCGCCGGTGACGCCTCCCTGGGTGAATGCCTCGACGACGTCCGGGGTCCGCCGCGTCGAGATGAAGATCTGGCTGACGCCGCCGGCCACGATCAGCAGGCCGCCCAGCCCCTGCCAGAGCGTCATCGCCTCCGAGAAGAGGATCCAGCCCAGGATGGAGGCCATGATGGTCTCCTGGTAGGCGATCGTGGCGAGCTCGCCGGCGAAGAGGATCTTCGTCGCCAGCGTCATGAAGTAGAACGCGCCGAACCCGGTGATGGTGGCGGCGATCGCGAGGATCACCCAGCCGCGCGCCGTCATCTCCGACAGGTCGGGGCGGCTGAAGACCAGGATGACGCCGATCGTGATCGTGGCGAAGGTGAAGTTGAACCAGGACCGGGTGTTGGAGTCCACGTCCGTGCGGTAGCGGCTGACGAAGAGGTAGAGGCCGTAGGCGACGCCGGAGCCCAGGGCGATGAGGTTGCCGGTCATGTACTGGGGGTCGAGCGAGATGGTGAGCCCGAGCCCGTCGCCCGGGCTGTAGGTGATGATGCCGATGATGATCAGCATGCCGAGGATCACGGCGCCGAGGGAGCCGAACATCGACTTCTTGAAGGGCTCCTTGAGGAAGACCGACGCCAGCACGGTGGAGTACACGGGACCGGTGTAAATCAGGAACGAGGCGTTGGCCAGGGTGGTCATCTGGGTGGAGATCACGTACAGCGCCGAGAGCAGCCCCAGGAAGACGCCGGAGAAGACGATCCCGGGCGTGATCCTGGTGTTCTTCACGTGGACGAAGCGCCGGCCGATCAGGAAGATCAGCGTCATCCCGATGAGCCCGGCCGCGTTGCGGCAGAACGAGATGAACTCGCCCGGGGCCTCGATGTAGCGGGCGAAGGCGCCGATGCCGCCCATGAGCGAGGACGACAGGAACATGAAGCCGAAGCCGCGGAGCTTGAGCTTTCGAACGGGATCCATCGGGACTCCTTGGGAATCACGAGACAACGGGGAGGACGTACCGCGGGGCCCGTGGGCCGCGTGCAGGGCCGGTGGGCCCCCCTGCGGGCCCTGGCCCGGGGTCGGGGCATGCCGGGCCCCGCGGTACGTGGGTGGTGCTGGTCGGGGCCGGGCGGGCGGTTCCGCCCGGCGCCGACCAGGCCGGTGGGTCAGACGCGCGTGGGGTCCTCGACCTGGTTCGGGAAGTAGTCCTCCATCGAGCCCTCGCGGTAGACGTCCGCGGTGGCGCAGTGCAGGCCGCCGCCGAAGGCGTACGCGTCGCGGAACGGCACCGGGATGACGTTCATCCCGAGCTTGTCCATCTGCTCCGCCTGGTAGACCTCGGACTCCTCGACGATGACCGTCTTGTGGTCGAGGACGAGGCAGTTCATCGACAGCCACACGGAGGAGTAGCACAGCGGCGGCGGGTTGTCGTGGGCCGGCTTGGCGGCCTCGACGATCTGCCAGTCGTTGGCCTCGAAGATCTTCCGCTGCTCCACCGGCAGCGGCCGGTGCGGGTTGTTGATGATCAGGCCCGGCCGCAGCGGCACGAAGGTCGCGTCGATGTGGATCGGGTAGGGGTCACCGGGGAAGTTCACGGAGTGCACCCGCAGGTCGGGGTAGTACCGCTTGAACCACTCCATCGCCTTGCGGTTCGTGGTCAGGCCGTGCTGGATGAACAGGTCCTTGCCCATCCGCATCACGTCCGCCGCGTCCCACATGGGCTCGACCTCGGTGGTCACGAAGTCCTTGTTGGCGGTGCGCTCGAGGCGCTCCTCCAGCGAGATCTTCTCGTCGTAGTAGTTGTGCTTGTAGGACTTGTCGGTCAGGCGCGGGCGGGGCGCCTGCGTCCACTTGAACTCGGGGTCGTTCTCGAAGTACTCGTTCATCAGCGGCCAGTAGGCCAGGTACTCGAAGTACCGGCAGCGGAACGAGTTGGCCGAGGCGATGATCTCGTTGCCGATGGTGAGCAGGATGTCGCGGGGCGGCATCTGCGTCATGCCGGACTCGGTGCGGAAGTCGGGGGTCTTGATCTCCTGGTTCCACTGCAGCGGCGTGGGCCGGTCGACCTTGACGCCGTGCTTCTCGAGCACCTTGACGTAGTTGTCGAGCTGCGCGTTGGCCTTCTCCACGGTCTCGGTGGGGCGGGGGCCCCACATCCCGCGCATCTCCGAGTCCACCGGCACCTTCTCCGAGGTGGCCGGCTCCTCCGGGGGGATGACGCTCATGTCGGCGCGGCCCACGATCGCGTGCTTCAGCGGGTCGAAGTCGTTCCACGAGTTGACGATCTTTGGCATCTCAGAACTCACTCCTCGTTCGCGGTGCGCGGGGTCGCGCACCTTCTTCCGTGTGTGGTGCGCGGTTCGCACCTCCCCGCCCCTCCGGGCGGGTCCGTCTGTCCGCCGCGGGTTGGCGGCGGGGTCCTGCTGGGTCGTCATGGCTGGTGCTGCGTCGCGGACATCACCTCGGTCCGGCGCGGTCGGTGGGGGGCGGGACGCTCATGCCCGGCGCACCCTCGTCTCGGGCGGCTGGGGCACGGGCGGGCGGATGTCGTCCGGCCCGCCGTAGTTGCCGCCCGGGGTGATGACGGTGCCCGCGGTGCCGGCGATGATCGCCATGGCGTCCTCGAGGCGGCCGATGGCGGCCATGTCCCCGGTGAGCTCGACGAACCGGCAGGCGGCGTCGACCTTCGGGCCCATGGAGCCGGCGGCGAAGCCCATGTCGCGCATCGCCCCGGGCGTGGACCGGTGGATCTCGCGCTGGCTGGGCGTGCCGTAGTCGGCCATGACGGCGGGGACGTCCGTGAGGATCATCAGCGCGTCGGCCTCGAGGGCCTCTGCCAGGACGGCGGCCGTAAGGTCCTTGTCGACGACGGCCTCGACCCCCTGGAGCTTGCCGAACTCGTTGCGGATGACCGGCACGCCTCCCCCGCCGGCGCAGACGACGACGGCGCCCGCGGACAGCATGGTGCGGATCAGCCGCGTCTCGATGACGCGCTGGGGCCGGGGCGAGCCGACGACGCGGCGGTAGTACCCGCCGTCGGCCTTCATCACCCAGCCACGCTCGGCGGCGAAGGCGTCGGCCTCCTCCTTGGAGTAGACCTGCCCGACGAACTTGGTGGGGTTCTTGAAGGCCGGGTCGCCGGCGAGGACCAGGGTCTGGTTGACGATGCTCGCCACGTGCCGCCCGGGCAGGTTGTTCTGCAGGGCCTGCAGCAGCCAGTACCCGATCATCCCCTGGGTCTGGGCGCCGAGGGTGTCGAACGGGTAGGGCTCGCTGAGGTTGGTGTCGTTGGCGGACTCCAGGGCGAGGACGCCGACCTGCGGGCCGTTGCCGTGGGTGATGACGAGCTCGTGCTCCTCCGCCAGGGACGCCAGGGCCCTCACGGCGGTCTCGACGTTGTGGATCTGGACGGCGGCGTCGGGCCGCTCGCCACGCTTGAGGAGGGCGTTGCCGCCGAGGGCTACGACGATGCGCACGGCTCAGCGCCCCAGGGTGGCGACCATGACCGCCTTGATCGTGTGCATCCGGTTCTCCGCCTGGTCGAAGACGACGGAGGCCTCGGACTCGAAGACCTCGTCGGTGACCTCGAGGGCCTCCATGCCGGTCTTCTGGTAGATGTCCTCCCCCACCTTGGTGCCGCGGTCGTGGAAGGCGGGCAGGCAGTGGAGGAACTTCACGCCGGGGTTGCCGGTGGCGGCCATGAGCTCGGCGTTGACCTGGTAGTCCTTGAGCAGGGAGATCCGCTCGTCCCAGACCTCCTTGGGCTCGCCCATGGAGACCCACACGTCGGTGTAGACGAAGTCCACGCCCTTGACGCCGGCGGCGACGTCGTCGGTGACGGTGATCCGGGCGCCGGTGGTGGCCGCGATCTGGCGGGCCTGCTCGACGATCTCGGGGGCGTTCTGCAGGGCCGCGGGGGCGACCATGCGCACGTCCATGCCGAGCATGGCGCCGGAGATCAGCAGGGAGTTGCCCACGTTGTTGCGGGCGTCGCCGAGGTAGGCGAACGCGATGTCGCCGTCGGCCTTGCCGGAGTGCTCGCGCATGGTGAGCTGGTCGGCGAGCATCTGGGTGGGGTGCCACTCGTCCGTCAGGCCGTTCCACACCGGCACGCCGGACTTGGCCGCGAGGACCTCGACGGCCTCCTGGCTCTTGCCGCGGTACTCGATGCCGTCGTAGAAGCGGCCGAGCACGCGGGCGGTGTCCGCCACCGACTCCTTGTGGCCCATCTGCGAGCCGCTCGGGTCGAGGTAGGTCACGTGGGCGCCCTGGTCGAAGGCGGCGACCTCGAAGGAGCAGCGGGTCCGGGTGGAGGTCTTCTCGAAGATCAGGGCGATGTTCTTGCCGGCCAGGCGCGGGATCTCCGAGCCCGAGCGCTTCTCCGCCTTGAGGGCGGCGGAGAGGTCGAGCAGCGAGCGCCACTCGTCGGGGGTGAAGTCGAGCTCCTTGAGGAAGCTGCGCCCGTGGAGGGGGTGGGGCATGCGGGTCGGCGCGTGCGCCGTCGTGCGGGTGGGGTTGGCGATCCCCGGGTGTACCTGCGACATGTTGTTCAGATCTCCTCTCGGATGGTGGGGCAGCTCATGCACCGCGGACCTCCGCGTCCGCGGCCGAGCTCGGTTCCGGGGACCTCCAGCACCTCGATGCCGTTGGACCGCAGGTAGGTGTTGGTCGCGACGTTCCGCTCGTAACCGACGACGACGCCGGGGGCGACCGCGAGCGTGTTGCAGGCGTCGTCCCACTGCTCGCGCTCGGCGGCGTGGGAGTCCTGCGGGGTGGTGAGGATCCGGATGTCCGCCAGGCCGAGGGCGCCCGCGATGACGCCGTGCATGTCCTCCGCCGGGTGACGGGTGACGCTCAGCTCCTTGGGCGTGCGGCCGGGGCGGATGGAGAGGGAGGGCAGCATGCCCAGCCCGGCGTACTTGGTGAAGGACCCCTGGTCGACCATCGTCATGACGGTGTCGAGGTGCATGAAGGCCCGCGCCTTGGGCATCTCGAGGGCGATGACGTGCTCGGCGGACCCCTCGGCGAACAGCCGGCCGGCGAGGCGCTCGACGCCCTGCGGCGAGGTGCGCTCGCTCAGGCCGACGAGGACGGCGCCGTTACCGATGACGAGGACGTCCCCGCCCTCGACGGTGGCGGCCCCCTCGTCCGAGCCCGTCGACCACACGTGCTGGCCGCCGTCGGCGAAGCGGGGGTGCCAGCGGTAGATGGCCTCGTAGTTGACCGTCTCGCGCATCCGGGCGACCTTGCGCATCGAGTTGATGGCGACGCCGTCGTAGATCCAGCAGGAGGTGTCGCGGGTGAAGAGGTGGTTCGGCAGGGGCGCGAGCACGAAGTCGTCGGTGCGCATGGTGCCGAGGGCGACGGAGTCCGGCTCGACGATCTGCTCGAGCAGCTCACCCTTGGTGATGCCGGCGATCAGGACGCTGGCGAGCGCGGCGCCGTCGAGGTTGTCGGCGTGGTTGCGCAGCGCGTCGATGGCGCCGAGGCCGAAGATCCGCTCGTCGAGGACGCGGTCCAGCACGTGCCGGCGGGCGCTGAGGTTCTCGAGCGTCTCGGCGAGGAGCTCCTCGAGGTAGAGGACCTCGATGTCCCGGTCGCGCAGCACCTGCGCGAACCGGTCGTGCTCCCACTGCGCCTGGCTCACCCACAGCACGTCGTCGAACAGCAGGTCGTCCTTGTTGGACGGCGTCAGCCGCATCATCTCCCGGCCGGGGCGGTGGAGGATCACCTGCCTCAGCGGGCCGACCTCCGAGCCGACCCGGTAGGTCGTGCCACTCGCCGTGGCCGCTACATTCAACGTCATCGTCACTTGCCCTTCGTCTCGTCGTCGAGGACCGATGGCTTGAGCCAACACCTTCCTGCACGGCCGTTCAGGGGACCTTGTACCCAAACTCACAAAATCAGCCGCGAGAAAGTCATTCGGGCTTGCACGCGCGTTCAGTTCTTACGGACGGTGGGCGTCTTCTCCAGGCGCGGGCCCGGGAGCCGGCGACCCGGGCGAGGGCGACCGAGCCGCGACACCGCGAGCGCGGGCGGCAGGCGTGGCGAGCCGGCGGCGACGTCACGTGGAGATTCGCGTCTCATCTGCCGTCCGCAGGCGACAGGGCGATGGCTTATCGGCCCGCCGTGGCATACAACTCGACTGTGAACGACGATCCCGATCTCATCCACGTCGAGGGCACCGACCGGGTGTTCCGGCGCAGCCGCATCCTCGTCGTCCTGCTCATCCCCATCGCGATGGCGCTCGTCGCGGTCTCCTCGATCAACGTCGCGCTGCCCACGATCTCCCACACCCTCGAGGCCACCGACACCGACCTGCAGTGGGTGCTCTCCGGATACGCCCTCACCTTCGGCGTCAGTCTCGTGCCCGCGGGCCGGGCCGGGGACGTCCTCGGCCGCGGCCGGCTCTTCGTCCTGGGGCTGCTGGTGTTCTCGCTCGCCTCGCTGGCGTGCGGCCTCGCCCCGAACCCCGAGCTCCTCAACGTCTCGCGCTTCGTCCAGGGCGTGGGGGCTGGCATGTACAACCCCCAGACGATGGGCATGATCCAGCAGTACTGGCACGGCCTGGAGAGAGCCAAGGCGTTCGCGCTGTTCGGCCTGGTCGTCGCGTTCTCCGTCGCGGTCGGCCCGGTGCTGGCCGGCTTCATCATCCAGACCTTCGGGGAGGAGATCGGCTGGCGGGCGACGTTCGTCATCAACTTCCCGTTCGGGCTGCTGGGCTGCTTCCTCGCGCTGCGCTGGTTCCCCTTCGCCAAGGAGCGCGCCCGGCGGGCCGCGAGGCGGGCCGCGAGGCGGGCCGCGCAGGCCGCGCACGAGGACGCCACGGCGGGCGGCGCGGTCGTCCCGCCCCGGCCGCGCGAGAAGGTCGACCTCGACCCCGTCGGCACGGTGCTCCTCGTCCTGGCCGTGCTGTGCGTCATGCTGCCGTTCATGTCCGGCGGCGGGGCGGCGTGGCTGCTGCTCCCCGCGGGGGCGCTGCTGGTCGTCGCCTGGGTCCTGTGGGAGCGCCGCTACAAGTCGCGGGGGCGGGCGCCGATGGTGGACCTGAGGCTCTTCTCGTTCCCGTCGTTCTCCAACGGCACCGCCGTCGCCGGCACGTTCTTCCTCGGATCGACGTCGATCTTCGTCGTCGTCGCCCTGTACATGCAGAACGGCCTGGGCGCGAGCGCCCTGGAGACCGGCCTGATCGGGCTGCCCAACGCGATCGTCTCCGCCTTCGCGTCCATGTGGGCCGGACGCCGGACCATGACCAGCGGCCGCACCATCATCATCGGCGCGCTGCTGTGCGTGATCACCGGCGTCGGACTCAGCGTGGCCGTGGCTGTGCTGATCGAGCTCTACGGCATCAGCTTCTGGTGGCTGGCCCTCTCCCTGGCGATCACGGGGGCCGGGCAGGGCGGCCTCGGCGCCGCGAACCAGACCCTCTCGCTGGAGGACGTGCCGACGACGTACGGCGGCACCGCCGGCGGGGTGAAGTCCACCGCCGAGCGCATCGGCACCGCCGTCGGCAACGCGATGATCACCGGCGTGTTCTTCGGCTTCGTGGGCGCCGGCGCCTGGACGGCCGGGTTCGCCGCCGCGTACGGGGCGATCGTGGTGTGCCTCCTGGTGGCACTGGTCGCCGCGGTGCACGACCGCAGGGTGTCCGGCGACGGCCCGGCCGCTCCGTCGCCCGCCCGCTGAGGGCGGAGGTCCCGGCGGACCGCCGGCGCGTGCCCGGAGGCCGAAGCCCTGACACCGGAGGTGGCGCCCCATAGCGTGGTGCCGTGCCGGCCGAACCGAGCCACCCGACCACGGCGCCGTGGCGTACCCGGCTCGAGCACGTCGTGGACACCCGCTCCGCAGGACTCGCGGTCTGGCTGCTGCGCCGGACGCGGGGCCGGCTGGCGCGCCTGTGGCGACGTCGGGCGCTGGTGCTCGTCACGCGCGGACGCAGGAGCGGGCGGTCCCGGGCGGTTCCCCTGCAGTACTTCCCCGACGGCGGGTCGATGGTCGTCGTGGCCGCGAACAGCGGCCTGGACCGTGCGCCGGGCTGGTACCACAACCTCACGGCCGAGCCACGGGCCGTCGTCGACGTCGACGGCCGGCGGGTCCGCGTCCGCGCCGAGGAGCTCTCCCCCGCGGAGACGGAGGCGTTCTGGCCGCGGGTGCTCAGCACCGCGCCCGACTACGCCCGCTACCCCCGGCGCACGACCCGGCGCCTCCCGCTCGTCCGGCTGGTCCCCGACCCGGCGGAGCTCGACCCTGCCAGGACCGGTGGCCGGCGGCCGGTGACGGTCCGGAGCTCGGTGACGGTCGCGCGCCCGGCCGAGGTGGTGTTCGACTACCTCACCGACATCGAGCGCGAGCCCGAGTGGAACGAGGCGCTCTCCGCCGTCGAGCCGCTCACCCCCGGCCCGCTCGCCGCGGGAAGCAGGTACCGCGCGCGGTTCGCGGTCACCGGGGAGTCGGTGATCGAGTACGTCCGCCTCGACCGGCCCGACCGCTGGGAGACGCGAAGCACGAGCGACCTCCTGCTGGTCCACCTCACCGGCCGGATCACGCCCCGGCCCGGTGGCGCCTGCCGGGTGGAGCTGCTGACGGAGCTGGAGCCGAGGGGTCTCCTCCGGCCCGCCCGGCCGTTCCTCGGCCCGCGCATGTCCTCGAGCTGGGAGCACCACCTCCGCGTGGTCAGGCAGCGGCTGGAGCGGCAAGCTCCCGGCGGCACGCCGTAGCGGTGACGGCCGCCGGGTGACCGCCCTCACACCCGGTCCCGGACGCCGGTCCCACGGCACGCGTGACGGGCGTTCGTAGCGTGGCAGGGTCTCGTCCCCGCCCCCGGAAGGCCGCCCATGTCCTACGTCGAGCCCTCCGCCGTCGTCGAGGCGATGGTCGCCCTCGGGACCAAGAAGGCCCGTCTCAGCCGCGGCCAGCTGACGTTGCGCGGCACGCTGGGCGGGATGTTCCTCGGGGCGGCCACCATGCTCGCGCTGACCGCCTCGACCCAGACCGGGCTGCCGGTCGCCGGCGCGCTCCTCTTCCCGGTCGGCTTCGTCATCGTGCTGCTGCTCGGCTTCGAGATGGTCACCGGCTCCTTCGCGGTGGTCCCCCTCGCGGTCCTCGAACGGCGGGCCGGGCCCGCCGAGATGGCGCGGGCGTTCTGGTGGGTGATCGTCGGTCACGTCCTGGGCGGGGCCGTCCTCGGCCTGCTCTTCGCGGCCACCGTGAGCGAGATGTGGACGACGCCGGACGCCCCCGTCGCGCAGGCCCTCGTCGACCTCGCCGTGCACAAGACCCTCGACCATCAGCACCTCGGCGGGGCCGGGATACTGCTGGTGGTCATCAAGGGCGTGCTGTGCAACTGGCTGGTCGGCACGGGTGTGGTGATGGGGCTGACCTCGACGAGCACCGGCGGGAAGATCCTGGCGATGTGGCTGCCGGTCATGACGTTCTTCGCGCTCGGGCTCGAGCACGGGGTGGTGAACCTCTTCGTGATCCCCGCGGCCATGATGCTCGGGGCACCGATCGGGTTCGGCGACTGGTGGCTGTGGAACCAGATCCCGGCCCTGGTGGGCAACTTCCTCGGCGCCCTGGCGCTCGTCGCGCTCGGCATGTACGTGGCGCACCGGCGCCCAGCCGGCTCCGCCGTGCGGTCGGCGGAGCCGGCGGTGGGCGAGGCCGCCTGATCGCGGGTCAGGAGGGCAGCGGCGCCGCCTCAGGCCGGTGTGCGGCGACGTAGGTGAGCGCGTTCTTGTACATCCCCCGGTCGAACGTGCCAGGTGGATATGCCTCGACGGCGACGCGTACCCGCAGCTCCTGGCGCACCCGCTCCTCGATGCGGGCGGCGAGGTCGGCCAGCACGCCGGGGGCCACCGAGAAGCGGGTCTGCAGCTCCACCGGGATCGGGTCGTCGAACCGGACCTGGTTCGCGGCGGCCTTTCGTACCCGGACCACGTCGTCGATGAGGGCTCCGCCCTCGGCGACGGCGATGTCTCGGATGGAGGAGGGGAAGACGTTCATCGCCTTGTAGATCAGCATGTCGTCGGTGCGGCCGATGCACCGGATGCGCGGGGTCCGCCGCCCGCACGAGCAGCCGGTGCCGGTGACGACGACGTGGTCGCGGGAGCGGAACCGGAGCACGGGCGTGGCCTCGCGGGTGAAGGTCGTGTAGACGGCCTCGCCCTCACCACCCTCCACCCAGGGCCGCGGCTCACCCGTGGCCGGGTCGATGAGCTCGACGAGCACGTGGCGCCCGGCGGTGAGGTGCATGCCCTCCCCCGCCTCGCACTCGCCCCAGACGCCGGAGCAGACGTCCCCCAGGCCCATGACCTCGCTGACCCGCTCCGCGCCCCACAGCTCCTGGATGCGGGAGCGGATCTCCGGCTGGCCGAACCCCGGCTCGCCGCCGCCGATGACCGTGCGCACCGGCAGCGTCGACGCGTCCCTGCCGAGCAGCTCCGTGACCTTCTCGGCGAAGAAGCTGGCGAAGGACGCGGTGCCCACCAGCGTGTCCACCCGGAGCCGGTCCATGGCCGACGCCATCCGGGCGGTGGTCTGGCCGCCGATCCACGCCAGGGTCGTGCCGGTCTCCCGGATGCCGTCCGCGTACGGCATCCCGCCGGCGACCAGCGGCATCGCCGTCGACAGGGCGGTCGTGGTGCCGCGCCGCACCCCCGCGGTGAAGAACATCGTGGCGATGGACCGGCGCCAGGCGGCCAGGTCGGCGGCGGTGAGGCCGAAGTACACCGGCCCGCCGGTGGTCCCCGAGGAGGTGATGACCTGGACGACGTCCTCCGTGGGCGCCGCCTGCTGCAGGCCCAGCAGCGGCGTGCCCGGTGCGGCCTGGCCCCGGCGCAGGTCGTCCTTCTCGGTCGTGGGGAGCTCGGCGAGCATCTCGAGGGACGTGATCGCCCCGGCGTCCACGCCGGTCAGCCGGTCGCGGTAGAGCAGCGACCGCTCCTGCAGCCGGCGGACGTAGGCGGGAAGGTGCTCGACCTGCCACGCGACCGTCTCCGACCAGGGCCTGGTCTCGATCTCGGGGTCCCAGTACGTCCGACCGTCCATCAGCTGGCCCTGGCCTCGTGCTGGTGCCCGACGGCGGAGCCGCCGGCCGGCGCGCCGGAGATGCTTCCGGTGATCCAGGACATCATCCCGGCCGTGGCGTCGAACACGGGCTTGCGCTCCACGCCCGACCAGACGGTCTCGGGCCGGCACTGCAGGAGGATCGCGTTGCGCCCGGGCGGCAGGTCCTCGTCCAGCGCGAACTCGAGGTCCTGGGCGGCGCCGTGCATCTTCTCGAGCCGTTTGCCGAGCTCGGCGAGCGAGGTGATCTCGTCGTCGTCGAGGCAGGGGACGTTCCGGCGTTCCTCCGGGACCGGCACGGTCGCGTCCCCGCGGCGGTACTCGATCTCCTTGGTCCCGAGGGTGCGCTCGACGATGGCGAGGCCGACCTTGTCCACGAGGAACCGGTCGGGAGTGACCTCCCCTCCGACCACGGAGAGGCCCAGCCCCCAGCTGGCCTCGATCGCCACCTTGGACCGGTCCCCGCTCGTGGGGCTGAGGGTGAACATGACACCGGCGGCCCGCGCGCGGACCGTCTTCTGGACCACGACCGCCATCTCGATGGCCTCGGGCGAGATGCGCTTCTCGGCGAGGTAGGACATCACCCGGGCGGAGAAGACGCTGCGGTAGCACCGGGCCACGTGCTCCACGACCGAGTCCTCGCCGACCACGTCGACCCAGGTCTCGAACTCGCCCGCGAAGCTCGCCCCGACGGAGTCCTCCGCGGTGGCGCTCGACCGCACGGCGACGGCGACGTCAGGCACCCCGAGGGTCTCGCCCAGCTGCCGGTACCGTGCCCGCACCTCGGCGGCGACCTCGGCGGGCAGCTCGGCGGCGGCGAACCGCTCCTCGAGGCGCCGGGCCGCGGCGTCGAAGCGGGCACGGTCGTGGGTCTGCCCGAGCTCGTCCGCGACCGAGGACGCGAACTCGCGCAGGCCGTCGCGGGAAAGGAACTCCCGGTACGCAGCGGCGTTCACCACGAACCCCGGCGCCACCGGCAGGCCTGCTGCGGTCATGTCGGCGAGACCCGCGGCCTTGCCGCCCACCTGCCGGGCGTCGCGGCAGTCCTCGTCGGCGAAGTCGATCGTGTAGGCCGTTCCGCTCATCGGCCGGCTCCCGTGGTCGTCGCGTCCGCGGCCGCGGCCTGCGCGCTGCCGTCCGCCGGTGGTCCGGACGCCGCGCCGGCCTCGTCCTCGAGGACGGTGACGGTGCCCGCCCTGCCGTCGATGCGGACGCGCTGGCCGGTGGTGAGGCGGGTCGTGGCGAAACCGGTGCCGACGACGGCGGGAAGGCCGTACTCGCGGCAGACGATGGCGGCGTGGCACATCATGCCGCCGATGTCCGTGACGACGCCGGCCGCGACGGCGAAGGCGGGCGCCCAGGACGGTGCGGTGATCGGGGCGACGAGGATCTCGCCGGCCTGGAGGCTCGGCAGGTCGAGCTCGGACTTCAGGACCCGGACCTTCCCCTCGACCACGCCGAGCGAGCCGGGCCCGCCGGTGAGGACGGTGGCCCCGCCGTCGGAGGTGCCGAGCCAGTCGGCCACGCGCTCTGTGGTGACGCCGTAGTTCATGACGGCGAACGGGTCGGTGACCTGCGCGGGCGGGACACCGTAGGCCGGTGCCGCGGGGGCCGCCTGCAGGGCGGCCACGATGCCGCGTCGGCGCTGGATCTCCTTCTGCCAGCGGGCCTTGCCGCGAGGCTGGACGCCGATCGCCCAGGACTGCAGGACGTCGGCGAGCACCTCGTCGAGCTCGAACCGGTTGAGGTAGAACATGTCGTCCCGCTGCTCGGTGAAGCCGGCCGCGAGGAGCACGTCGGCGAGCTGCCACGCCTTCTGCCAGAAGATGTTGTGCGCCCAGTGCTCGACGAAGATGTTGTGCTCCTCGATGTACGGGAAGACCTTCACCGCCAGCCCGACCAGCTCGTCGAACTGCCGAGCCTCGGCCTCGCTCAGCAGGGCCCGGTACTCGGCGATGATCTCGTCACGCTCGGCGCGGAGCCGGTCGACCGGGCGGGCGATGTCCTCGCCGGCGGCGAGCATGGTCGCGTAGCGCGCGATGCCCTGCAGCGGGATGGAGAGGTCGGAGGCCCAGGTCTCCTGGTCGTGGGTGAAGCCGTACTCGGCGAAGTAGTTGAACCACGGCTCCTTCGCCTGCTCGAACGCCTCGAGCCACTGCCGTCCGCGGTCGCTCGTGCCGAGGTCGGCGAGGACCTCCTCCGGCGTGGCGCCCTCGCGCGTGAGGGCGCCGGTGAGGCCGAGGTCCCCGGCGAGGACGGCGAGCTTGCGCAGCTCGTCGTCGGGCCGGAAGGCGAGCACGTCGACCCCGGCGACCATGCGGGAGATCGTCTGGTCGGTGATGAGCGGGAACGCCTGCTTGCAGAACTGGAAGAAGGTGATGTAGCCGCCGTAGC
The DNA here is from genome assembly GCF_039537705.1 of Georgenia daeguensis. Lineage (NCBI taxonomy): Bacteria > Bacillati > Actinomycetota > Actinomycetes > Allobogoriellales > Allobogoriellaceae > Georgenia > Georgenia daeguensis. Next base: position 39,291 of record NZ_BAABBA010000013.1, on the reverse strand, counting down.
CGAGGTTCAGGAACTCGAAGTGGTACTGCCAGATGGCGAAGAACTCGTCGATCAGCCGGTGGTAGTTCTCCGCGAGGGCGAGGGACGAGGACCGCCCGCGGGCCTCGGTCACCACTTCGGCCGGGTCGAGCTCGGGGAGCGGGGCGAACTCGATGGAGCGCAGCGACTCGATGGCCCCCGTCATCTTCTCCTTCCATCTCCCGTAGAGCTCGTCCCAGTTGGCGTAGTAGTGCCCCGCCCGCTCCTGGAACGTCGCCACGCGCCGCTGGATCTCGTCGGGGTCGGTCACGCCCTGGGGGGCGATGTAGACGTAGCCGTTGACCACGCGCACATCGAGACCGAGGGAGACGGGCAGCGTGAAGATCCGGGTCGAGAACGCCCCGGCACCGTAGTAGACGGCCTCGGCGCCGATGCTGTCGAACGGGTGGCACCCTCGCGACCAGTGCATCGTGTCGGCGAACCAGAACAGCGAGTTCTCGTGCTCCCGCGTCTCCTGCGAGGGGACCAGGTAGTAGGGGTACATCGACTCCCAGCCCTCCGCGCCGGCTGGCGCGGCGGCCTCGTCGAAGAAGGGGAAGCGCTTCTGCTCGGTCATGAGGGGGCTCCTTGCGTCATCGGAAGGGTTCTGGACAGCAGGTCGTGCAGCGCGGCGACGTCGTCGAGGGCGAGGTCCGGGCGGTCGTCGGGGGCGAGGTCAGGCAGGCCCCCGGGGCCGACGGCCCCCGAGAGCACGAGCACACTCGTGGCGCCCATGCGCCGGGCGAGCCGGACCTCGACGGTGGCGTCGCCGACGACGGCGGTCGCCGCCGCGGGCGCGCCGAGGCGACGTCCCAGCGCCTCCGCGAGGAACGCCGAGGGCTTCCCGACGACGGCGGGCCGCACCCCGGTGGCCCAGCCGACGGCGGCCGCGATGGTGGCGGAGACGGCGACGGACCTGCCCACCCCGCCGTGGAACCACGGGACGTCGACCGTCGTGTAGAGGGGCGCACCGGCGTCGACGGCGAGGCAGGCCGCGTTGATGAGCCGGGTGGCGTAGGTGTCGGCGGCACCGACGACGACGACGTCGGCGAGGTCGCCGCCCGGGTCCGCCAGCTCCACGCCGCGGTCGCGCGCGGGGCCGGCGATGCCCTCGTCGCCGACGACGAGCACGCGCGCGCCGGCGTGGTGCGCGACCACGTGGTCGACGGCCGCGCTGCCGGCGGTGACGAAGTCGTCGTCGGCGATGTCGATGCCGAGGTCGCGCAGGTGGGCGGCGTACTCGCGCGGCGGCCGCTGGGAGGCGTTGGTGCAGACGACGACGGAGTGCCCGGCTGCGTGCAGCAGGTCCACGAGCTCGCCGGCGAGCGGCATGGCCGCTCCCCCGGCGCCGCCGGCGCGGCTGGTGCGCACGAGGCATCCGTCCACGTCAAGCACCCAGGCCCGGACGCCGTCGAGCGTGCCCGTTCCGGCGGAGCCGCTCATCGGGCCGCCGCCCGGGCGAGCGAGAAGCTCGTGGTGCCGTCGCTGACGGAGACAGAGGTGGCGCTGCTGCCGGAGACGGTGCCGAGCAGCCGCTCGATGGTGGCGGCGGGCTTCTCGCGCTGGGCCTGGTTCATCGCGTCGACCTGCTCGGCGGGCATGACGGCTCGCAGGAGCAGCTCCTCGTCGCTGATGCTCCTCCCGAACCGGCGCCGCAGCTCGGTGATGGTGATGTCCCCGCCGTCGTTGACCGGCTGCCGTCCTCGCTTGGTGGACAGTGCCCGGTCGAGGAGCTCGGGGTCGACCTTGCCGGGAAGCGGCCCGAAGTCGCCGCGGAGAAGGTCGATGACCTCGTCGGAGATCTGCTTGTAGCGCTCCCCGGTGATGACGTTCAGGGTCGCCTGGGTGACGATGTACTGCGCGAAGGGCGTCATGACGATGGGCCAGCCGAGATCCTGGCGGACCTGGACGGACTCCTCGATGACCGCGTCGAAGAGCTCGGGCCGGCGGATCTCGCCGAGCTGGCGCCTGGTGGTGGACTGGACCCCGCCGGGGATGGTGTGCCGGTAGTAGGCCTCGTCGTACTGGGCCGGGGAGCTGATCCGCAGGTTCTTGATGCGGGCCTGGCGCGTGAGGTAGGCGGAGGCCCGGTTCATCGCGTCGACGTCGACGTCGACCTCGTGGCCGCGGGCCCGCAGGTTGGCGACCAGCTGCTGGGCCTGGGGGTGCGAGGGCCCGTCGGCGAGCGGCGGGAGGGCGCAGTGGATGGTCGGGACGCCGAGGTCCGCGGCGTCCAGGACGGTCAGCGGCGAGACCCCGGTGGTGCTGTGGGAGTGGATCTCGGCCAGCTGCAGCCGGGACAGGCTGGACTGGAGCATCGGGACGAGGCTGCGGACCCGCTCGGGCGTGAGCAGGCCGGCCGGGTCCTTGAGGTAGACGGAGTCGAACGCGTCGCCCGCGTCGAGCTCCGCCGTCCGCGCGGCGTAGTACTCGTCGGTGTGGACCGGGCTGGTGGTGTAGCAGATCCCCCCGACCACCTCATCGAAGCCGACGCGCTTGGCCATCTCCGCGGTGCGCTGGGCGCCCACCATGTCGTGCATCGGGTCGATGACCCACAGGCGCCGGATGCCGTGGCGGGCGAGGAGCGTGAACGCGAGCTCGAAGACCGCGTCCGGAGTGCGGTGAAAGGTGATGAAGCGCTTGCCGGTGGTGAGGAATCCCAGCTGCGTGCTCGGCAGCCGGTCCCGGGCGACGCGGATGCGCTCCCAGGGATCCTCGCGGTGGTACCGCACCGCCGTGGCCATCGTGGTGCTCGAGAGCAGCTCGATCGCGCGGTAGCCGACCTCGTCGAGGTGCGGGGTGACACCGGCCATCATGCGGGTGGTGACGCCCGTGGCGCCCCACACGCTCTGGTTGCCGTCGCGCAGGGAGACGTCGACCAGCTCGACCTTCATCGCTTCTCCTCCGGGGTCGTCGCCGCGGTCGCCGTCGTCGCTGCCACCGGCTCGCCGGCCTCCGAGGCCGCGCGCGCCCGCCCCGCCGCGTAGCGACCGGCGGCCATGGCGGTGTCGAGCCACCGTGTGGTCACGGCGTTGGCGGCGTAGTCGGGCTCGTCGAGGATCCACCGCAGCAGCGGCAGCGAGGTGGTGACGCCGTCGACGTCGAAGGCGGCGAGAGCGGCACGCATGCGGCGCACCGCCTCGTCCCGGTCCGTGCCCCAGGCGATCTGTTTGCCCATGAGGGCGTCGTAGAACGGGGGGAACCGGTAGCCCTCGTAGATGTGGGAGTCCAGGCGCAGGCCCCCGGCCGCGGACGGCCGCCACCGCGTGACCAGGCCTGGCGACGGCGCCAGGCCGCGGGCGGGGTCCTGCGCGGTGATGCGGGCCTCGATGGCGTGGCCGGTGACCCGCACGTCGTCCTGGGTGAGCCGGAGCGGCTCGCCGAGCGCCACCAGGAGGTGCTCGCGGACGAGGTCGACGCCGGTGACGGCCTCCGTGACCGGGTGCTCGACCTGGATGCGCGGGTTGACCTCGAGGAAGGCGAGCTCGTCGCGGTCGACGTCGTAGAGGAACTCCACGGTGCCCAGGCCCGTGTACGCGAGCGCCCGGGCGATGCGCACGGCGCTCTCGTGGAGCAACGACCGCGTGGCCGGCGGCAACGCCGCGCACGGCGCCTCCTCGACGACCTTCTGGTAGCGGAACTGCACGGAGCACTCCCGCTCGCCGAGGTGGACGACGTTGCCGTGGTCGTCGCCGAGGATCTGCACCTCGACGTGCTTGGCGTCCTCGACGAACCGCTCGAGGAACACGGTGCCGTCGCCGAACGCGGCATGAGCCTCCGACGAGGCCATCTGCCAGGCGGCGGCGAGCTCGCCGGGGTCGCGGACGAGCTTCATGCCGCGGCCGCCGCCGCCGTGGGCGGCCTTGACCAGGACCGGGAGGCCGATGGTGCTCGCCAGGTGGGCGGCGTCGTCGGCCGTCTGCGTGGACCCGCCGGCCGAGACGGGGACGCCGACGGACTCGGCGAGCCGCCGGGCGGCGAGCTTGTCGCCCAACGCCCGCAGGGCGTGCGGCGCGGGCCCGACGAAGGTCAGGCCGTTCTCGGCGCAGGCCTCGGCGAAGTCGGCGCGCTCGGCCAGGAAGCCGTAGCCGGGGTGGACGAGCGTGCACCCGGTGCCGGCGGCCGCCTCGACCACGGCGGGGATGTTGAGGTAGCTGTCCGACGCGCGCGGCGGGCCCAGGGTGATGACCCGGTCGGCCCGTCGCGCCCCGAGGGTGTCGCGGTCCGCCGTCGAGACGCCCAGGACCGTCTCGAGGCCGAGGCGCTGGGCGGCGTCGATGATCCGGAGCGCGATCTCGCCCCGGTTGGCGACGAAGACCCGCGTCATCCCGGTCGCCTCACGGCGAAGATCGGCTGGTCGAACTCGACGAGCGCCCCGTCCTCCACGAGAACCTCGACGACCTCGCCGGCGACGCCGGCCGGGACCGAGTTCATCAGCTTCATCACCTCGATGATGCAGAGCACCGAGTCGGCCTCGACCACGTCCCCGACCTGGACGAACGGCTCCTCCCCCGGCTTGGGCGCGCGGTAGAAGTGACCGAGCATCGGCGCCCGGACGAGGGTGACGCCGTCGGCCGGCTGCCCGTCGGTGACGGGGCTCGCCGGGGCGGCGGTCGCCGGCGCGACCGTGGCGGTCACCGTGGGGGCCGGCGGGACCGGCGCCGACGTCGCGGCCTCCCGCGGTACCGCTGCGGGCATCGTGGCGTCCCGCGAGACCGGCCCCGCCGTCGCGGCCGTCGGAGCGACCGACGATGCGCTGGGCGCGACGTCGGCCGCCAGGTGACCGCCGCGCAGCACGCGGATCCGTAGGTCGCCCTTCTCGAAGAAGAAGTCCGTGAACTCGGTCTTGTCCAGCTGCTCGATGATCGCGGCCAGCTCTTCGAGGTCGACGTCCATGCGGCTCCTTTGCCCGGCGGTGTGGTCCAGACCGCACCTCTGTGCCGACACTACGAACGCGTCCCTCATCGGGCAATGATTCGCCCAGACATTCCTCATCCCGGAACACGCGGGCCGAACGTCCCACGCGCAGCGACGCGCGGTGAGGACTCGGTGCCGGCCTCAGTCCGCCGGACGCGCCGGGTGGAGCCGGTCCTCGATCTCCTCCCGGCACGCTCTCAGCATGGGAAGGAACTCCTCCAGCTGCTCCTTGCCGAAGCGTGCGCTCGGGAGCGCGACGGTGACAGCAGCGACGGGGGCGCCGGCCGACGAGTGAACGGCCACACCGAGCCCCACGACACCGCGCTCGGTCTCCTCGAAGTTCGTGCCGAACCCTGCCCGCCGCGCCTCGGCGAGATGACGCTTGAGGTCGGCGACGGTGCGGAACCGGGAGGTGGGCCACGGTGGGAGACCGTGACGGTAGAGCTGCTCGAGATCAGCAGGGTTGAGCTCGGCAAGAATCGCCTTGCCCCCCGCCGAGCAGAACGCGGGCATGAGGTCGCCGATCCGGACGCCGACCCGCAGCGTCAGGCGGCCCTCGAGCCCGTCGACGAACTGGATGTTGCCGCCGCGCAGGATCATCAGCTGCACCGTCTCCCCGACGGCCTCGTGGAGCAGGTTGAGCGGCTCCCGCGACACCTCACGCAGCCGGGAGAGGCTCAGCGGCTCGACCATCACTTCGCCGAGCGTGGGACCGGGCCGGTAGCGCCGCTGGCTGTCCTGCGCGGCGAAGCCGCGATGGGCGAGGGCGCTGAGGAGGCGGTGGGCGGTGGACGGAGCGACGTCGAGACTCGCGGCCGCGTCCTTCACGGAGAGCGCCTGCTCCGAGCGCAGCAGCATGATCAGCTGCAGAGCCTTGTCGACCGAGCCGAGCGGCGAGACGTCGGTGTTCCGCATGCGCGAATTATGCACGTGCCTATTCCCCGAAGCGGTCTGCTGAGTCCTTCGTGGCCGCGAGGCCCGATACAGGCGCCGCCGCAGCCTGGCCGCTGCCCAGCTCGCGACGTAACCTACTGCCAGGCGGTGAGAGGCAGCCGGCAGCGGCCTGCACCGCAGACCTACCGCTGTGAAGGATCCGGTGATGACCGCGGCAGCGCACCCGGCTGGGCCGCTCGACCTGCGCTTCACCTCCACCCTGCGCAAGAGCGACGCGAAGGGCGGGTGGACCTACGTGGTGCTCGACGGCTCCGCCGAATACTTCGGCACCCGAGGGCTCGTGAAGGTGACCGGCACGATCGACGGAGAGCCCTTCACCAGCTCGTTCATGGCTCTTGGGGACGGCACGCACAAGCTGCCCGTCGCCGCCAAGGTCCGCCGTGCGATCGGCAAGGAGGCCGGTGACACCGTGACCGTCCACCTCCAGGAACGGCTCGCCTGAGCCGGAGCGCATCCGCCTGGCGGTCGGACCGTCGCCCGAGGTGGACCTCTCGGCCACAGGGAGCCCCGCCAGCGTGCCAAGCCGGGCCCTAGGTCCGCGGCTCGCGCCCGGCGGGCTGCGTCGGCTCCGCCAGGAGCGGCGTCGGGGTCCGCAGGGGCGCCCGGACGGGTGAGCCGGCCGCCACGCTCAGGAGGGTGCCGTCGACCACGACGTCGACCGGCCCGCTCCCCCGCTCGAGCGTCACCGTGGTCCCCCCGCCCGTGCTCTCCACGTGCAGCAGGTTCCCTCGCCAGGTGATGCGGTAGGCGGTGCGGGTGAGCGCCGAGGGCAGGAGCGGGGCGAGCTCGAGGTGCTCGTGGTCCTCGCGCAGCCCGCCGAGGCCGGCGGCGAACGTCAGCCACGTGCCGCCGATCGACGCCAGGTGCAGCCCCTTGGCGGTGTTGCCCTGCACGTCGAGGAGGTCCACGAGGGCGGACTCGCGCAGGTAGCGCAGGGCCAGGTCGGGGTGCTGCGCCTGAGCGCACACCACCGCCTGGACGGCCGCGGAGAGCGAGGAGTCGCGCACGGTGCGGGCCTCGTAGTACTCGAGGTCCCGGGCCACCTCCTCGGTGGTGAAGTCGTCGCGGCACCACCACAGCGCCTGGACGAGGTCCGCCTGCTTGACCACCTGGCGCCGGTAGAACTTCGCGTAGTGCTGGTGCTCCTGGACGGGGTAGGAGTCACGCTTGTCCTCGAAGCGCCACTCTCGGTACGTCGTGAAGTTCTGGTTCGCCGGATGGACCCGCAGCCCCTCGTCCCACGGGACGTGGACCGCCTCGGCGGCCGCCCGCCACGCGGCGGCCTCCGTGTGGTCCACCCCCAGCTCGGCGGCACGGTCCTGCTGCTCCTGGCACGCGTCCGCGGCCCGCAGGAGGTTGCGCCGCGCCATGAGGTTGGTGAAGACGTTGTCGTCGACCACGCCGGTGTACTCGTCCGGTCCCGTCATGCCGAACAGGTGCCACCCGCCCGCCGCGTCCTCGTGCCCCATCGACATCCACAGCCGAGCCGTCTCGACGAGGACCTCGAGGCCCCCGACGGAGTCCAGGTCCTCACCCGTCACGTTGCGGTAGAGCCAGAACGCGCGGGAGATGTCGGCGTTGATGTGCGTCGCGGCCGTGCTGGCGGGCCAGTACGCGGAGGTCTCGCGCCCGTCGATCGTGCGCCACGCGAAGGCGGCACCCTGGAGCTGCAGGGTGTCGGCGCGTTCCCGGGCCGCGTCGAGCGTGCCCGCGCGCCAGCGCAGGAGCCGTGCCGCCGCGTCGGGACGCAGGAGCGTGAGCGCCGGCACCACGAACCCCTCGACGTCCCAGAAGGTGTGACCGCTGTACCCCGTGCCGGTCAGGCCCTTGGCGCCCACGGGGGCGTCGGTGACGCACGCGGCGGCGCAGAACAGCTGGAAGACGTTGTAGCGGAGCGCCTGCTGAAGCTGGGGGTCGCCGTCGACCTCGACGTCGGCCGTGGCCCACAGCTCGTCCAGGACGGCTCGCTGGGCCTGCACCAGGCCGTCCCAGCCGCGGTCCCGGCCGGAGCGCACCGCGGCCGACGCCTCCGCGGCGAGCGAGTCGGCCTCCTCACGCGACCAGCTGTACCCGAGCGTCTTGACGATGACGAGGCCCTCGCCCGCCGCCAGGTCCGCGGCGACCGTGGTCACGACGCGGTCGTCGTCGACCTCGGTGCGCACGCGACCGGCCTCGACGTCGTGGTGCACCGCGGCGGCCACGCCGATGCGCGAGCGGCGCGTCCGCAGCACGAGCGCGCCGCCGGCCTCCGTGCGGGTCCGTCGCAGCGTCTCGAAGGGGTCGTCGAGGGCCTCGGCGACGCGCGGGTCGTCGCTCTCGACCTCCGGCGGGGCGACGCCGGCGGCGAGCTCGGACCGCACCACGACGTGCGCCGGACCGTCGAGCGCGCGCACCTCGTACCGGACGGCGCACACCGACCGCTCCGCGAGCGAGACCAGCCGGCACGTCCGCAGCTCGAGCGTGGTGCCCGAGAGGGCGGTCCAGCGCACCCGCCGTGCGAGGGTGCCGGCGCGCAGGTCCAACGTGCGCTCGTGCACCTGCGGTCGCGCCTCGCGCACGTCCAGCGGGACGCCGTCGACCAGGAGGCGCAGAGCCGTGCCGTCCGGGACGGCCACCATCGCCTGCCCCTCCTCGGGGTGGCCGTACCCGCCCTCGGGGTAGGACAGGGGGTGCGTCTCGTGGACGCCGGAGAGGAACGTCCCACGCCGGGCCGAGGGGTCGATCTCGTCCAGCGTGCCCCGGACGCCGACGAAGCCGTTGGACAGGGACAGGACGGACTCGGCGACGGCGAGGGTCGCGGGGTCGACGCTCGGCTCCCGCAGGAGCCAGGGGTCGACGTCGAAGGCTGGCGCGTTCATCCTCCCTGTCCTACCGGGCCGGGTGCCGCGGCGCGATCCGGGCACGCCGTCGGCGGTCCGGCGCCTGGCCGGTGACGGGGCGAAGCTGGCTCGCGCACCGGAGCGCGCCGTCGTTCCCGGACGAAAGTCCTCTCGACCTCGCGGCGCCGAGGTGGGAAGATTGCGGTAGCTGGACGGCACGACGACCGAGTCACCCGCAGCGCTCCGGTCCCCCCGCGGGGCCGCCGGGCAGCACGGTTGGCCACGGTCGGCCGGGGTCGACCAGCGGCAGGGAGACGCGAAGGGCGCGCCCCCGAAGTCCCGTCTACGAGAGCCGGTGATGCGACGCCAGTGGTAACGACGACACTGCTACCAGGCTGTCAGGCGACTCGCGGACATATCGGCCGTTGATGCTCGTAGTAGCACCGGCACCGCCCAGGATCGGGCACAGGACGAGCGTCTGACCCCCAGGTCAGCACAGAGTGACGGCGGCCCGGGCGTACGCGCCCGGGCCGTTCCGCTGCGCCGGGCCGTTCCGCTGCCCCCGCCCCACTCCGTCTGCCGGCAGCCGGGCGTCCGGGTCAGAGCCGGGCGGCGCCGTCGGCGATCGTGGCCAGCGCCCCCGCCGCGGCCAGGGCGACGACGAGGCGGCGGGCGGCGCCGGCGGTCAGCCACCGGGCGACGAGCTCGCCGACCGCCACACCGACCACCATCGCCACGCCGGTCAGCGCCCACGTGGCCGCGGACAGCCCGCCGGCGGCGGTCGGCTCGACGGCCACCCGCACGGCGACGGTGACCACGCCGATGGCGACGAAGTACGGCTGCAGGGTCGCGGCGAACCGCACATGGTCCCACCGGGTGAGCACCGACAGCACGGCCATCGCCGGCCCGCCGACGCCCGCGAGCGCCCCCATCGCCCCGGAGGCCATGCCGCTGGCGGTGACCAGGCCGGTGCTGCGCGGCAGGGTCCGGGCGCGGACGACGACGGCGGAGCCGATCAGCCCGAGAAGGATCAGGACTCCCGCGAGGATCTGCGCCCGCTGCGGGGCGAGCACGGCGGCGAGTGCTGTGCCGGCCCCGATGCCGACGAGGGCCCCCGGGAGCAGCCGGCCCAGGGTGCCCCACTCGACGTCCGCCCGGACCCGGCCGAGCACGATGAGCGAGGCGACGATGCCGAGCACGTTGATCACGAGCACGCCCGCGGACGGTCCGAGCACGAGAATCACGAACGGCGAGGACACGAGCGCGAAACCCATACCGGTGACCCGCTGCATGACCGCGCCGACGAGGACGGCGATAACGAGCGCGACGGTCACGGCGTCCGTCCGCCGTCGTCGGGACGGTCTGGGGCGGGGCGCGGCACCGGCTCAGGCTACCCAGCCCGACCGGCGCGGCCACGCGCGGGCGCGCCACTCCCAGCACCTCACGCGCCGGAGCACCGTCGCCCGGCGGCGCTACGAGCGGGCGCGCCGCCGCTCGGCCACGGCCGCCAGCCCGTCGTGCACGCTCGGGTACCGCGGCGTCCAGCCCAGCTCCTGTCTCGCCTTCGTGGTGTCGAGGTGGATACCGACCCGCGTGACGACGGTGCCGAGGTAGGGCGAGGCCCGGAAGACGACGTCGGGCAGTCGCCGGGGGCGCGGCGCCCCGCCCGCCTCGGCGAGGGCGTCGAAGTACTCCGACCACGTCAGCGGATGGTCGTCGGCGACGTTGTAGGCCTCCCCCGCTCGGCCGCGCTCGAGCGCAGCGACGGTGGCCGCCGCCGCGTCCGCGACGTGGACCACAGCCATGTTGCTCCCGTGGGCGGGCGCCGGCAGCAGGCGCCGGGCGGCCAGGTCGAGCAGCTCACGCGTGGTGGGCTCGTTGCCGTAGAAGAACGCGTAGCGCATCGCGACGCCCTCGAGCCCCGAACGGAACGCCTGCTGCTCGGTGGAGCGCATCGCGGCGACGTGCCGGTCGAACTCGCCGCCGCCGGACGGCCCGAGCGGGGCGTCCTCGCGCACGGGAACGTCGCCGTGGTCGACGAAGCCGTACACGAAGAGGAAGGACTGGGTGACGAAGCGCCGGGCGCCGACGGCCCGGGCCGCCAGCACCAGGTTCGCGGTGCCACGGGTGCGTAGGGCGTTCGTGGGGTACAGGTCGCGGTGCCGCACCGGCGTGCGGGAGAGCGCCGTGCCCTCGTGGACCACGGCGTCCGCGCGCTCCCCCTCGAGCGCCAGGAGCAGCGCGGGGCGGTCCAGGACGTCGGCCACCACCGGCTCGGCGCCGGCGTCGCGCAGCCTGGCGGCGCCCTGCCCGCTGCGGGTCAGCCCCACCACCTCGTGCCCGGCCTCCAGGAGCTGCCGAGTGAGCTCGGTGCCGATCGTGCCGGTCGCGCCGGCGAGGAGCACGCGCACGGGACCTCCCAGTCTCGTCTCTGGCGCCCCATCCTGCCCGGTCGCGGTGACGCGGAGCACCCGATATTCGGTCGAGCGAACGCAGCGGGCCCGGCCGGACCCGGCGCGGCACCTCCCGCCGCGGCACCTCCCGGCGGACCAGGGTCGCGGGGCGGCGGCCGTGAGTACGGTGTCCCCGTAGCGGCGGGCGAGCTCGTCCCACGGGCCCGCCACGGAGCGAGGGTGCGAGGTGACGCTGTGCGCATCAAGCAGCAGGTCGTGGTGTTCGACGCCGCCGACGTGGCCACCGAGAGCAGCTTCTGGGCCGGTCTGCTGGGCGGCACCGTCGCCGCCGACGACGACTGGCACATGGTGCTGGTCGACGGCGAGCCGCGGGTCGCGGTCCAGCTCTCGCCGAATCACGTGCCGCCCGAGTGGCCGGACGGGAACCCGCAGCAGATCCACCTCGACCTGTGGGTGGACGACATCGACGCCTCCCACCGGGAGGCCCTGTCGCTGGGCGCCACGCTCCTCCGGGCCGCCCAGGAGAGCGACGACCCGGCCAGCTTCCAGGTCTACGCGGACCCCGCCGGCCACCCGTTCTGCCTCTGCTGGGTCAAGGACGAGCGGTGAGCGCCCGACGCCACGGCGTGCAGCTCATCGCCTACGCCGACCGCTTCGGCGGCTCGGTGCGCGGGCTGCGAGAGCTGCTCGACGGCCCGCTCGCCGGGACCTTCGACGGCGTGCACCTGCTGCCCTTCTTCACGCCGTTCGACGGCGCCGACGCCGGCTTCGACCCGGTCGACCACACCGCCGTCGACCCCCGGCTGGGCACCTGGGCCGACGTGCGTGAGCTGGCCGGCCGCTACACGCTCATGGCCGACCTCATCGTCAACCACGTCTCCGCCGACTCCGCCGAGTTCCGCGACGTCGTCGCCCGCGGAGAGGGCTCGGAGCACGCCGGGATGTTCCTGACCATGTCCGACGTCTACCCGGACGGCGCGGACGAGGCCGAGCTCGCCGGGATCTACCGGCCCCGGCCGGGGCTGCCGTTCACCCCGATGACCCTGGGCGGGCGCCGCCGCCTCGTGTGGACCACGTTCACGCCCCAGCAGATCGACCTCAACCTCGCCGCCCCGGCCGGGCAGGCCTACCTCGACCGGGTGCTCGCCGCGCTGACCGGCGGCGGGGTGTCCATGGTGCGCCTCGACGCCGTCGGGTACGCGGTGAAGACGGCGGGGACGTCGTCGTTCATGACGCCGCAGACCTTCGCCTTCATCGAGGACCTCACCGTCCGGGCCCGCGACCGGGGCGCCGAGGTGCTGGTGGAGATCCACTCGCACTTCGAGCGCCAGGTGGCCATCGCCGCCCGGGTGGACCGGGTCTACGACTTCGCCCTCCCCCCGCTGCTCCTGCACACGCTCTACACCGGCGACGCCGCGGCGCTGCGGCGCTGGCTCGATGTCCGGCCCGCCAATGCCGTCACCGTGCTGGACACCCACGACGGCATCGGGGTCGTCGACGTCGGGCCGGACCAGATCGAGGAGGGCCGGCCGGGGCTCCTCACCCCGGCCCAGGTCCACGACCTGGTCGAGGGCATCCACAACCGCTCGGGCGGGCAGTCCCGGCAGGCCACCGGCTGGGCCGCCTCCAACGTCGACATCTACCAGGTCAACTGCACCTACTACGACGCCCTCGGCGACGACGACGCCTACCTCCTGGCCCGGGCGGTTCAGCTCTTCGTGCCCGGCGTGCCGCAGATCTACTACGTCGGGCTGCTCGCCGGCCGCAACGACATGGAGCTGCTCGCCCGCACCGGCGTGGGCCGCGACATCAACCGTCACCACTACACCCGCGAGGAGATCGAGCGCGATCTCGGCCGCCCGGTGGTCCGCCGGCTGCTCGAGCTGATCCGGCTGCGCAACACCCATCCGGCGTTCGGCGGCCGCTTCCATGCTGCGGGCGAGGGATCCGCCCTCGAGCTGACGTGGGAGGCCGGCGAGCACCGGGTGACCCTCGAGGCCGACGTCGCCGCGGTGCAGGTCCGCGTCCGGGCGACGCCCGTGCCCGAGGCGCGCGCTTCGGGGTAGCTTCCCCGCTCGACCGTTTCGGTGCGTGCTCGTGCACTCGGTGCGTGCCCGCGCACTCGGTGCGTGCCCGCGCATTCGGTGCGTGCCCGCGCATTCGGTGCGTGCCCGCGCATTCGGTGCGTGCTCGCGCATTCGGTGCGTGCTGCAGCGCGCACGGAAAGCAGGAAAGGGCACCGAGACCGTGGCGGCGGACCGGCACCGACACCGTGGCGCGCAGCCAAAGACCTCGCGCTCGCCGCCGCCCGAGCGTCAGACTGGGCGCACCATCCCACTGAGCGAGGAGTTCACCGTGACCACCCGACTCAACCCCTACATCTCCTTCCGGGACAACGCCCGCGAGGCGCTCGAGTTCTACCACGGCGTCTTCGGCGGCGACCTCAACATGAGCACCTTCGCCGACTACCAGGCCAGCCAGGACCCCGCCGACGCGGAGAAGATCATGCACGGCCAGATCGACGCCCCGGGCGGGATGACGCTCATGGCGTCCGACACCCCGAGCTCCATGGACGTCGCCGACGCGAGCAACATCACCGTCTCGCTGAGCGGGGACGACGAGTCCGAGCTCCGGGGCTACTGGGACAAGCTCTCCGACGGCGCCTCCGTCACCATGCCCCTCGAGAAGGCACCCTGGGGCGACTACTTCGGCCAACTCACCGACCGGTTCGGGATCGGCTGGCTGATCAACATCTCGGGCCAGGGCGCCTGACCCGCACCGCACCGGCGGACCGCGGCCTGGTGGACGCGGTTCGCCGAAGGCTGGCCGACGGCGGGGACCCCGTCCGCGCCGCCGGCCAGCGGCAGTACCTGCGCTCGGAGATGCCGCTGCGCGGCTTCCGCCTCCCCGAGCTGCGCGCGGCGGTGCGCGAGGTCCTCGCCGAACCCCGCCACGCCGTCGACGACGCCGGAGCCTGGGAGGCGACGGTCCGCGCCCTCTGGGACGAGGCCGAGTACCGCGACGAGCGCCACGCCGCGATCGCGCTCGCGCGCCACCGCCCGTACCGGGCGTGGGCGACCGACCCCGCCGCCCTCCCCCTCTACCGCCACCTCGTGGTCACAGGGGCGTGGTGGGACCTCGTGGACGACGTCGCCACCCATCTGCTCGCCCCGCTCCTGCGGGCTCACCCGGACGTGGCGGCGGCCGTCCGCGCCTGGTCGTCGGACACGGAACTGTGGGTGCGGCGTGCCGCCCTCCTGGCGCAGATCGGCGCCCGCGAGCGCACCGACACGGGGCTGCTGGCCGACTGCGTCGAGGCGAACCTGCTCGGGAGCCCCCACGGTGACGACTTCTTCGTCCGCAAGGCCGTCGGGTGGGCACTGCGCGACCACGCGCGCACCGACCCGGCGTGGGTCGCCGCGTACGTCGAGGCGCTCGGGGACCGGTTGGCCCCGCTCTCGCGGCGCGAGGCGCTGCGGCACCTCGGGGTGAGCGGGGAGCCGGCCGGTCCACCCCGGATGAGCGGGGAGCCGGCCGGTCCACCCCGGGTACGCAGGGCCGCGAAGGTCCGCTACACCCCCGTGGGCTCCAGCAGGAACACCGGGATCTCACGGTCCGTGCGCCGCTGGTAGTCCGCGTAGGTCGGGAAGGCCGCCACGGCCCGCTCCCACCACTGCACGCGCTCCTCGCCCGTGACCACACGGGCCCGGGCCGCCACCACCTCGGCGCCGTCCTGGACCCGCACCTCCGGGTGGGCGAGCAGGTTGTGGTACCACTGCGGGTGGCTCGGCGCCCCGCCCTGCGAGGCGACCGCCACGTACGTGCCGTCGTGCTCGACGCGCATGAGCGGGACCTTGCGGACCTTGCCGGACCGGGCGCCGCGCATGGTCACGACGACGATCGGCAGGCCCTTCATCGTGTTGGCCCGCTTCCCCTGCGAGGCCTCGTACTCCGCCACCTGGCGGCGCACGTGCTCCTGCGGGCTCGCCTCGTACTCGGTGCCCAGCTTCTGAATTCCCATGCCTGCCCTCTCCGAAGTCGACCGTCGTCCACACCCTAGAGGCACGCGGCCGTCCGGCCGTAGGCGCGGCCCGAGGCCTGCGTCTTGACCGGCGAGATGCTCCGCCGCAGGCTGTTCCCGTCGACACCTCGGGCCAGCGAGCGGAGGCGGCCATGGGACGGGCGGAAGGATCCGGGGTGACCGTGGTGCACCCGGGCGAGGGTGAGCACGGTGAGGCCGACGGCGTCGGCGTGGTCTTCAAGCTGTTCGGCGAGCAGACCAACGGCATGGTCGCCATCGTCGAGCATCCCTTCGCCGTCGGGGCATTCGTAGACCCGCACGTGCACACCCGCGAGGACGAGTACTCCATCGTCACCGAGGGCGAGATCGGGTTCCGCTCCGGCGACCGGGAGGTGGTGCTGGGCCCGGGCGGCTACATCACCAAGCCGCGCGGAGAGGCCCACATGATGTGGAACGCCGGGCAGACCCCGGCGCGGATGATCGAGGTGATCAGCCCGGCCGGCCTGGAGCACTTCTTCTGGGCGTTCCGCGAGCTTCTGGCCGGCGGACCGCCGGACCCGGCGGCGCTGGGGGCCCTCGCGGCTGAGTACGGCCTCGAGTTCACCACGCCGCCGTGGTTCTCCGGGGTCGTCGCGCGCTACCACCTCTCGTCGGAGCTGCCCGAGTAGGTCGGCGCACCGCGTGAGACGACCGAACCGCGCGCGTTATAACGTCGACACCGCGCCGGACCGGCGCCATCCTTGTCCGGTGACGATTTCCGGACGACGCCGTCCCCTCGTCCTCGCGGCCGTCCTCCTGGTCTCGACCGCACTCGCCTCGTGCAGCACGACGCGGGACCCCGCGGAGGACGCGGAGGATCTCGCCAAGGCACTCGCGACGGGCGAGACGAGCTACACCCGCGGCCTGGGGTCGGCGGAGCACCTGGCCAGCATGCTCGGGGAGATCGCCGAGCTCCCGCGGACGGTCGAGGTGGCCGCGGTCGGTGAGCCGCGCGAGATCACCGACAGCAAGATCACGGTCGTGGACGTCGACCTGGACTGGGCGTGGGACCTCGACGCCGACGGCGAGCCCGACTGGAGCTACACGAGCACCGCACAGCTGGTGGAGGACGACGAGGGCGCCTGGAACGCCGACGTCCAGCCCGACTCGCTCGTGCCGGGCGTCGGCCCGCAGTCGTCGGTGGTCCTCGAGCGCGTGCGCGGCGAGCGCGGGGACGTGCTCGCCGGCGACGGCTCCGCGATCGTCACCGACCGTCCGGTGCTGCGGGTCGGGGTCGACAAGACGCGCCTGGAGGGCGCTCCGGAGGCGGAGCTGCGCGCGAGCGCCGAGGCCGTCGCGACGCTGGCCGGCTACGACGACCCGGCCACCTTCGCGGACCGGGCCGTCTCCGCGGGCCCGCGCGCGTTTGTCGAGGCGATCGTCGTGCGCGAGGGCAGCTCCGACGTCGACCTCGCGCGCCTCGCCGAGGTGCCCGGCGGGGTGGCGCTGCCCGGCGAGCTGCCGCTCGCGCCGACGTCGGCGTTCGCCCGGGCGCTGCTCGGCCGGGTCGGCGAGGCCACCCAGGAGATCGTGGAGGCGTCCGAGGGCCGGGTGTCGGCCGGGGACACGGTCGGGCTCTCGGGCCTGCAGGAGCAGTACGACGTCACCCTCGCCGGCAGGCCGGGGCTACGGGTCAGCGCGCAGGTGGGCGCGGAGCTGACCACCCTGTTCGAGCGTCCCCCCACCGACGGTGCCGACCTGCACCTCTCGCTCGACACCCGGCTGCAGACCTCCGCCGAGGTGGCGCTGGCGGGCACCACCTCCCCCGCCGGCCTGGTCGCCCTGCGCCCGTCCACGGGCGAGATCCTCGCCGCCGCGTCCGGACCGGGCAGCGAAGGCCAGAACACCGCCATGCTTGCCACCCTCGCGCCGGGCTCGACCTACAAGATCGTCACCGCTCTCGCGCTGCTGCGGGCCGGCGTGGGCCCGGACGACGTCGTCTCCTGCACGCCGGACGCCACCGTCGAGGGCTACACCGTGGGCAACTACCCCGGCTACCCCGCCGCGTACCTGGGCGAGATCACCATGGCGGACGCGATCGCGCAGTCCTGCAACAGTGCCCTGATCAACGCCCGGGACTCCCTGACGCCGGAGGCGATGGCCGACGCCGGAGCCGCCCTCGGCCTCGGCCGCGACCTGGCCGGGACCTGGCCGGGCTTCCTCGGCTCGGTCCCGGCGGGCGTGTCCGGCACGGGGTTCGCGGCGTCCCTCATCGGTCAGGGAGAGGTGCTCGCCTCGCCGCTCGCCATGGCGACCGTCGCCGCGTCCGTGCAGGCCGGGGCCGCCGTCGCACCGACGCTCGTGCTGGGGCCGGAGGAGATCGCCGACGACCCGGCCCGGGTGACTGCGCCGCCGGTCCCGCTGACCGCGGAGGAGGCGGACGTGCTGCGCGGCTACATGCGCGGCGTCGTCACCGGCGGGACCGCGACCCTGCTGGCCGAGGTGCCGGGCGGGCCCGTCCACGCCAAGAGCGGCTCCGCCGAGGCCGGCGAGGGAGGGGACGCCCGGGTGGACTCGTGGATGATGGCGTACCGCGGCGACCTCGCCGTCGCCGTCATGGTCCAGGGCGGCGGGCACGGCTCCGGCGTCGCGGGCGGCATCGTGCGGGACTTCCTCACCGCCGTCGGCTGATCGAGCTACGACAGGTTCGCGCGAGCCCGGAGCGTCGCGACGCCGTCGCCCTCCAGCTCGTCGCAGTAGGTCGCCCTTCCGGTCATGGCCATGACCAGCGCCAGGGTGGTGCCCTGCACGAGTCGTCCGGCGCCGGTGGTGAAGGGGCCGTCGGTCGCCCGGAGCCGCAGCCCCCGCACACGTCCCTTCGCCAGCACGACCAGGTCAGAGCCTCGGTAGTACTCGGCCACCTGGGTGACCGTCTCGATCGGGTAGTGCCGGGCGATACCCAGCGGGCGTCGGATGTCCTCGGCGTGGACGAGCGCCTCCCCCAGCCAGGCGGCGGTCGGCCCGGGCGGCGCCGTGGTGCTGGTCCGCACCCGGCGGAAGCGGGCGAGCGTCTCGGCCGGGGTGGCGCCCAGATGCTCGGCGAGGCGCATGGCCACCTGCTTGTCGAAGTCGAAACGGCACCGGACCACGCCGGCCATCCAGGTGAGCGGGTTCAGCGTCGCGCCGGCCGTCATGTGGGCCAGCACCTCGCGGACGGACAGGCCGGCGCAGAGGGACGGCGTCGCCCATCCCTCCTCCGGCAGGTCCGCGAGGTCGTCCGCCAACGCCGCCCGCTCGGCGTGCACGCGGCCCCAGGTCTCGGCTCTCCCCATGGCAGCAACCTATCCGCGCAGCAGGGGCACCCTCTGGAAGCGACCGGGCCGGTTCCACGCGCCCCGGAAGCGACTAGCCTGGACCCGGCGAGAGGAGACGACGATGTCTTTCACCGACCAGGAGATCGCCTTTCTGAGATCGCAGTCCACCGCCCGGTTCGCGACCGTCGGTCCCGGCGAGCAGCCCGACGTCGTCCCGGTCGCCCTCGAGTTCGACGGCACCTACTTCTGGGTCGGCGGCGTCGGCGGCCAGGTGCTCGAGACCCGCAAGTTCCGCAACGTCGAGGCCGGCTTCCACAAGGTGGCGCTCGTCGTCGACGACATGGTGTCCTTCGACCCGTTCGTCGTCCGGGGCATCCGCGTGTACGGCCGGGCCGAGGGGCCGATCGAGCGGGTGGGCGTGGTGGGGCCCGGCTACTTCCTCCGCGTCACCCCGACGGTCTCCTGGAGCTGGAACATGGAGGGCGAGCCGGTCGGCGAGACGTGGTACGACACGCCGCGGACCGAGCACGCTGCGCCGTCGGGTGCCGCCACCAGCTAGCTGGCCCCCGGCTGACCGCGGCCGTCAGCGAGCGGCGTTCGCGCGAGCGCTGTAGCGGCGTGCGAGACGGCGGTGCCGGTGCCGGAAGAGGAGCCCGATCACCGGTGCCATGAGCGGCCGGAGCGGCTCCCACCGCGGCGAGAAGGAGACACGGTCGGTCAGCCGGCTGCCGCCCGGGGCCGGCTCCACGGTGCGCTCGTGCTGCCACACCCGCGAGGTCAGCATGCTCGATCGCTCGAGGAACCGCCGCCCCGGCTCGATCTCGGCGATCACGAGGTCGTCGTACTCCACCGGGAGGACACCGCCGAGCAGCAGCCACGAGCGGAAGAGCGGGCGACCCGGCTCGACGGTGCCCGGGTCCAGCGCCGTCGTGCCGGCCGGCGCGGTCATCCGCAGCCACGGGTAGAGCTCGCCGTTGATCCCGGTGAACCGCGTGGCGTGCCGCCAGACCAGGTCCGGCGCTGCCGGCAGGGTAGACGCGAAGGTCTGGGTCGTCAGGTCCTCGGTGGCCACGCGTGGGAACCTACCGGCGGCCGTAGCGGCGGGCCAGGAACTCGGACCACGTGCGCGTGCCCGTCGGGAGCGCGGGCGTCGTGGCGGCGCCGTCGCGGAACGCGGCCAGCATCCGGCCGGGCCCGCGGACCGGCAGCACGCGGCGGCGCCGGCCGGTGGCGGCCATCCACTCGCGGAGCGCGGTGTCACCCGTGAGCACCCCGGGGCCGCCCAGCTCCACGGTGTCCCGGGCCGGGCCGGCCGCGACCAGCTCGACGAGGAGATCGGCGACGTCGGCCGTGTCCACCGGCTGCGCGCGGACCCGTCGGTCGAGGGGCACGACCGGCAGGCGGGTCAGCGCGGCGAACGCCGTGTCGAGGAAGTCGAAGAACTGCGTGGCACGAAGGACCGTCCAGGGCGCGCCCCCTTCCGCGACCTGCCGCTCGGCCTCGAGCTTGGTCCGGTAGAAGCCCCACGGCACCCGGTCGACGCCGACGATCGACATGAGCAGCACGTGGTCCACGCCCGCGGCCCGCGCCGCGGCGACCAGCCGGGCGGTCCCTGCGACGTCGACCCGACGGGTGTAGCCCCGCCGGTACGGAGCCGACGCCAGGTGCACGACGGTCCCGACCCCGTCCACGGCGTCGGCCAGCCCCTGCCCGGTGGCCAGGTCCGCGCGCACCCAGGTCTCCTCACCGTCGGGGCGGCGGTGCACACGGCTCATGGCGCGCACGTCGTGGCCCGCGGCGGCCAGCGCGGGCACGACGACGCGGCCGAGAGTGCCGGTCGCGCCGGTGACGAGGACCGAACTCATACCGCGCGATCCTGGGGCACCGTGCGCGAGCGCTCCCGCGCCCGACCCGGCGTCGCGCCGCGGGACGGGTGGTGCCGCAGGCGCAGCACCAGGCCGGCCGCGAGCAGCAGCGCCAGGAGCGAGAGCAGGTACGGGTCCGACGCACGGCCGCCGAGGTCGCGGTCCATCACGTGGGAGACGGCGTGGACGGCGGCGCCCGCCGTGGCGCCCGCCAGCGCGACGGCGACGGCGTCGCGCCAGGCCAGCGCCGCCACGAGGGCGACGCCGATGCCGATCTGGAAGGCGCCGAGGTCGTGGAACAGGTGGAGGTTGAACGGGTCGAACCGCGCGACGGTCTCGTGGAACGAACGCGGCCACCCGAACGACCACACCCCCGGCACAAGGAACGCCACCGCCCCCAGAACCACCAGCGCACGCACCGATCTCGTCATCGTCGCCTCCCCGGACGTGGACGGTACTCACGCCGGCCGGACGGTCAACCGATTTCCGTGCCGTTGAGGGTCGAGTTCGCGAAGCACCAAATAGGAGACACGTCGACTAGGTGCGTGGTCGACTATACGAATGACACTCAGCCGTCTCATCCTCGGCCTGCTCGCCATCGCCCCGATGAGCGGGTACGACGTCAAGCGCCACGTCGACTCGACCGTCCGGCACTTCTGGGCGGCGGACAAGGCTCAGGTCTACCGGGCGCTCGCCACGCTCGTGAGGGAGGGCTACGCCACGGTCGAGGTGGTCCGTCAGGAGACCAGGCCGGACCGCCTGGAGCACCACATCACCGAGGCCGGCCGCATCGCCCTGCACGACTGGCTCGCCTCTCCCCTGCCCGCCCCCGCCGAACGGGACCCCTTCCTCGCCCGGCTCTTCTTCGCCGGCGAGCTCGACCGTGACCAGGTCCTCGCGTTCCTCCGCCGGCGTCGCGAGCACGCCGAGGCGCTCCTCGCCGCCCTCACCGCCGTGGGACACGCCCCCGGCGCCAGCACCGACCGCTCCGCCTACCTCCGCAACGCCACCCTCGAGAACGGCCTCGCGCACGTCCGCGCGGAGCTCGCCTGGCTCGAGGCCGTCGAAAAGGATCTGCCATGACCGAGACCGCGACGACCTACCCCGTCGAGCACCCGTCCACCGGTGCCCACGCGGACACCACCATCGTGCTGCTGCACGGCGGCAACGTGGCGAACTGGATGTGGGACCCGCAGGTCGCCGGGCTGGCGGACCACCACCTGCTCACCCCTCACCTGCCGGGCTTCGGCGCCCGCGCCGGCGAGCGCTGGTCCTCCCTCGCGGCGACGGCGGACGACGTCGCCGCGTTCATCGCCGCCCGCGCCCGGGGCGGCCGGGTGCACGTCGTGGGCCTCTCCCTCGGCGGCGTCGTGGCCACCCGCCTCCTGGCGCGTCACCCCGAGGTGGTGGAGTCCGCGCTCGTCAGCGGCGTCCCTCTCGCCGGGGTGCGCGGCGCGACCCGGTGGCTCGCCGGTCTCCAGCTGCGCTGGTGGGACCGGCGCTGGTTCTGGCAGGCGCAGTCCCGGGCGTTCGGTCTGCCCGCCGAGGACCGCGAGATCTTCGTGCAGCACGGCATGTCGGTCACGAAGGACAACGCCGTGCGCCTCATGCGGGAGGTCTACGACGGCGGCGTGCCGGACGGCCTGCCGTCGTACCGGGGCCGCCTGCTCGCGATCGCCGGCGAGAAGGAGTCCGCGGCGGTGCGCCGCTCGTTCCCCGACCTGCGCCGCGCCGTCCCGCAGGCTGAGTGCCGCGTCGCCCCCGGCATGCACCACGCGTGGAGCGTCGAGGACGTCGGCCTCTTCAACGACGTCGTCCGCGCCTGGGTGCACGGAACGGTGGACGGACGGCTCAGGCCCGCGTGACGCCCGCTGCGGCGCCGCCGGGGCCACGGTGCGCGACGACCCGGTCGTGCGCCCGGGCGCTGAGGACCGCGAGACCGAGCGCGGCAAACGCCGTCACGGTGACCGCCGCGACCAGGGCGGCGTCGTCGATCCCGGTGAGGACCTGCAGGAGCACCGTGCCGGGCATCAGGGCCAGGTAGCCCAGCACGGCGGCCGCGAGCGCGCCACGCCAGAGCCGGGCGAGCGTGCGCGTCGCGGAGCCCGGCGGCCGCCGCCCGGCGCCGAGCGTCGCGAGCCCGAGGACGACGCCGAGCAGCGGCGGTCCGAACCCGCCGCCGACGAGCAGCAGGAGGACCGAGAGGCCCACGAGCACGAGGCCGCCGCCCGGTCGTCGGACGTACAGCGCCGACCACAGGGCGACGGCGGCCCCCGCCGCCACGGTGACCGTGCCGGAGAGCTGCATCGTGGGCAGGAGCGACATCGCGGGCTCGCCGCCGAGCGGCCCGAACGCCGCGGCGCCGGGCCAGGACTCGAAGACGACCGACCCGACGGGCACCCTCCCCTGCGCCAGCTCGCCGACGCCGTGCTCCATCCCGACCAGGCCCGCGAGCACGCCGAGCACGGAGACGACGACGCCGGTCGCGCCGGCTCTCTCGCCCCCGGACCGGGCGGCGCCAGTCTCCCGCCGAGCGGCAACCCTGCCCGCGTCCGCTGCGCGCTCCATGGCGGTTCCCTCCTCCGGCACCTCCGCACACGACCTCGCTTCACACCGTCACCCGGCGCAGAGCGCGGCGCCACGGACGAACGTCCCCGGGCGAAAAATGGGCTGCCCCGCCGCAGCCGATCCGGCTACCTTCGCCGCCATGACCGCAGAGAAGGCCGCAGAACGAACCAGCCGGGGGGCGGGCCTCGACGCCGCCGGCCTCGCCGAGATCCACGAGCTGGTGCGCCGCGCGCAGGACACCCAGTTCGACCCCGAGCCGTTCCTCGACCTGCACACCCCGGACGCCGTCGTCGTCAACATCGCCGGCCGCCGGGTGCTGGGCCGCGAGGCCCTCGCCGCGGCCATGCGGGCCGCGCTCGCCTCGCCGCTGAAGGACGTGGTGACGACGGCGGAGGTCCACGACGTCCGGCCGCTGGCCCCCGGCGTCGCCCTCGTGAGCTGCACCAAGCGGGTGGAGGACGCCCGGCCGGAGCCGGCAGCCGCGCTGCCGACGGTCGGCGCGCTCACCTACGTGGTGGTGCGCTCCGAAGGTCGCTGGCGCATCGCGTCGGCCCAGACGACGCCGATCGCGCAGCCCGGCTGAGCCGCGTCCCGGCGACTGCCGCCTCCCTGCGTCCACCGGCCGCGGTCAGCGCTTCTTCCTCGCCTGCTTCGGCGGCAGGGTCGCCGCGTGCTCGGCGGCGCGGGCGACCAGCCGGGCCGTGTCGGCGCCGTCGGGCACCGTGACCCAGCCGCCCATCGGGCGCTCGGGCGGACCGAAGTCTCCGCCGCCGGCCGCGCGCAGCTCAGCCAGCTCCTCCTCGGGCAGCTTCACCCCCAGCTGGGAGCCGAACAGCCCGGCGAACATGTGGCCGCCGACGAACGCCCCGAGGTTGCCGAACATCGGCCGGACCTCCACGCGGGGATCGTCGGGGACGGCGGCGCGGAGGCGCGCCACGTCGTCCTCGGTGGGTCTGGGCATCTGCACGGTGACCTCCAGCCTCTCGACCATCATCCTCCGGGAGGATGGCGGCGCCCGCGCGCGCGACGTACCGTCGTGGTACGCATCGAGGGAGAGTGTGCTCATGTCCCGCTGGTACCGGTGGCTCCCCGCGGCGGCCGTCCCCGCCGTCGTCGCAGCCGTCTCGCTGACGTCCCATGCCGGCGCGGCCGACCTGCCCGAGAAGTCGCCCGAGGACGTCCTGGCCATGCTCGCCGGCCACTCGGTGGAGGCGTTCTCCGGGTCCTTCGCGCAGTCCTCCGACCTCGGCCTGCCCGAGGTGCCCGGCGAGCTCGCCGGTCCAGGCGGTCAGGGTGGGGAGGAGATCGCCACGGCGGTCGAGCTGCTCACCGGCGACCACACCGGCCGCGTCTACGTCAGCGGCGAGGACGCCGCGCGCCTGCAGGTCATGGACTCCTTCTCCGAGCGCGACCTCGTGCGCAACGGCGACGACGTGTGGGCCTACGACTCGCGCGAGAACTCCGCCGTGCACCTCGCGCTGCCCGACCACCCCGCCTACCCCGGTCACCCCGGCGCCACAGCGCCCGGCGCCACGCCGACCCCGGAGGAGCTGGCGAAGAAGTTCGTCGACGCGGCCGGGCCGAGCACAGACCTCACGGTCGCCGACGACGTGTCCGTGGCCGGCCGGGACGCCTACGAGCTTGTCATGACCCCGCGCACGAGCGGCACGCTCGTCGGGTCCGTGTCGATCGCCGTCGACGGCGAGACGGGCTTCCCGCTCCGCGTCTCCGTCGAGGCGCGCGGCCAGGAGGCCCCGGCGTTCGAGCTCGCCTACACGTCCTTCACGCTCGGCGAGCCCGACGCCGCCCGGTTCGACTTCACCCCGCCGGCGGGCGCCACCGTCGAGGAGAAGACTCTTCCCGACGCCGAGGGCCACTGGGCCCCCTACCCCGACGCGACCGCGCCCACGGCGCCGGCGGGCCCGATGCCGACGGTCGTCGGCGAGGCCTGGGAGTCCGTCGTCGTCATGCCGGCCGGCGCGGCCGACCTGGCCGCCGACCCGATGCTCGCCCAGGTGACCCGGCCCGTCGACGGCGGGCGCCTGCTCTCCACCGCCCTCGTGAACGTCCTGGTCACCGACGACGGCCGCGTGCTTGTCGGGTCCGTCCCCGTCGAACGGCTCCAGGCCGTCGCCGGGTCGTGACCGCCGGGGCGCCTGCCGGCCCGGCCGGCCCCGGGCCCGCGGCCGGGCTCGCCGTCGAGACCCACGGCCTGACCAAACGCTTCGGGCGCCAGAACGCCGTCGACGGCGTCGACCTGGCCGTCCCGCTCGGCTCCGTCTTCGGGTTCCTCGGACCCAACGGGTCCGGCAAGACCACGACCATCCGGGTGCTGCTCGGGCTGGCGTCGGCGACCGCCGGTCAGGTGCACGTGCTCGGCCGGGAGATGCCGCGCCACGGCCGGGACGTCCTGCCCCGCGTCGGCGCCCTCGTCGAGGGGCCGGCGTTCTACCCGTACCTCTCGGGCGAGGCGAACCTGCACCGCCTCGACACCGCCAACCGCCACGCGCCGTCCTCCACCCGGGCCGCTCGCGTGGCGGCCGCGCTCGAGCGCGTCGGGCTCAGCCACGCCGCGCACAAGAAGGTGCGCGCGTACTCGCTCGGCATGAAGCAGCGCCTCGGCATCGCCAACGCGCTGCTCACCCCGCGCGAGCTGCTGGTGCTCGACGAGCCCACCAACGGCCTCGACCCGCAGGGCACCCGGGAGGTCCGCTCGCTCGTGCGCTCGCTCGCCGCGGGCGGCACCACGGTCTTCGTCTCCAGCCACCTGCTCGCAGAGGTCGAGCAGATGTGCACGCACGCCGCGGTGATGAGCGTCGGCCGCCTCGTCGCGCACGGCAGCCTCGCGGAGCTGCGCCGCGCCGGCCGCGCCCACGTCCGGGTGCTGACCCCGGACCCCGCGGCCGCGCGCCGCGAGCTCCTCCGGCTCGGGATGACACCCGACGGCGGGTCCGATGACGACGGCGTGACGAGCGCCGTCGTCGCCCTCATGCCCGACGACGCCCCCGCGCCCGAGGCGATCGCCGCGGCGCTGGTGCGGGCCGAGGTGCGGCTGCGCGGGTTCGCCGTCGAGGAGGCCAGTCTCGAGGACCGGTTCGTCGCGCTCACCGGGGAGGGGTTCGACGTTGCCCAGTGACCAGGCTCCGCCGACGACGCACGCCGCCGTCCCGCAGGGGTCCCCCGCCGACGGCGGCGCGCCGACCTCCGTCGGCGACGGCGCGGCGTCGTCCTCCTCCGCCGGCCGTGGTGCGACCGCCTCCCGGCCCTCGGCGGGCTGGGGCCTGCTCGGCTCGGAGCTGGCCGTGCTCTTCCGCCGGCGCCGCACCTGGGCGATGCTCCTGGCGCTGGCTGCGATCCCGGTGATCATCGCCGTCGCCGTCCGGCTGTCCTCCAGCCCGCCGGGACCCGGCGAGGGGCCGCCCTTCCTGGACCGAGTCACCCAGAACGGGCTGTTCGTCTCCGTCACCGCGCTGGTGGTGACCGTGCCGCTGTTCCTGCCGCTGACGGTCGCCGTCGTCGCGGGCGACACCATCGCCGGCGAGGCCGGCCACGGGACGCTGCGGTACCTCCTCGTCGCCCCGGCCGGCCGGCTGCGGCTGCTGCTGGTGAAGTATGCGGGCGCGGCGGCCTTCTGCGTCGCGGCGACGCTGATCGTGGTCGTGACCGGTGCGGCCATAGGCGCCGCGCTCTTCCCCGTCGGGCCGGTGCCGCTGCTCTCCGGCGACACGATCGGCGTCGGGGAGTCCGTGGTGCGGTCCCTGCTGGTCGCCGGCTACGTGAGCGTCTCCCTGCTCGGCCTCTCCGCGCTCGGGCTGTTCGTCTCGACGCTCACCGACGTGCCCGTCGGCGCGATGGCGACGACGGCGGTCCTCAGCATCGTGGCGCAGGTGCTCGGCTCCCTCGACCAGCTTGCGTGGCTGCACCCGTGGCTGTTCACGAACCACTGGCTGGGGTTCGCCGACCTGCTGCGCGAGCCGGTGGTGTGGACCTCGTTCGCGGACAACGCCCTGCTGCAGGCGGGGTATCTGGCGATGTTCGGGGCGCTGGCCTACGGCCGGTTCGCCACCAAGGACGTGCTCTCCTGAGCCGCAGCACGCTGCGCGACGGGAGAGCACGTCCCTGGGTGAGCGTCAGCTCGCCGCGGCCACGGCCCGCGGTCGCGGCGTGACTCCGTGCAGGATCGCCTCCTCGAGCGCCCCCTCGGCCTCCTCCTCCGTGAGGTGGAGCGCCAGCGCGAGCTCGGTGACGACCGGCTGCCGGGCGTGCTTGAGCAGGTCCTTCTCGCCCCAGGACACGCCCTTCTCCGCCTGGCGGCGGGTGAGGTCGCGGACGACCTTGGCGGTCAGGAGGAGGTCGCCGGTACGCAGCTGGTCCACGTTGTCCTTGAAGCGGCGGGACCAGCCGGTCTCCTCGTGCCCGGTGGGCGCGCGAAGGACGCCGAGCAGCTTCTCCAGGCCGCTCGCGTCGAGCACCTGGCGCAGCCCGACCTCCTCGGCGTTGGCGAGGGGGACGCAGATGTTCATCTCCCTGGAGTGCACCGCGAGGTCGATGTAGCGGGTCTCGACGCCCCTGACCGACCGTGTGGTCAGGCCCGCGACCGTGCACGGTCCGTGGTGAGGGTGGACGACGATCTGGCCTTCGGAGAAGTGCATGCTCTACGACCTTCGTGTGTGCGCTGTCGCCGCACCCGGTCCCGAGCCGGGCTACCGTCTCCCGGGCACGTGACCGTCCCACCACCTCGTGCCCCGACAAGGGATCGAGCCACCGGGCGCATGGTGGGAGCGCGGGAGCAGACGGCCCCAGGGATGGGAACGCCCGACCCCCGCGAGCCGGCACCTCCATTTTCCCAGATGCAGTCGCCATGTCCTGGGTATGAGGTCCGTCACACCGCCGGGTTGAGCTCGGTGACCGTGCCGCAGCGGCTGACCCTCTTGACAGAACCGACCTCTGGGCGCACCCTTAATCAACAGATCAGTTGAACAACAAGGACGTTGACAACCATGGCTGACGACGACGCGTCCCTCGACCGGGCCTTCATGGCCCTGGCCGACCCCGTGCGCCGTCGCATCGTCGCCCGGCTCAGCCGGGGGCCTGCCACCGTCAACGAGCTCGCCGAGCCCTTCGAGATCACCAAGCAGGCGATCTCGAGGCACGTCCAGGTGCTCGAGCACGCCGGCCTTGTCACGCGCAGCCGTGACGCCCAGCGCCGTCCCGTGCACCTCAACCCCGCCCGGCTCGAGACCCTGACCGCCTGGATCGACCGCTACCGGTTGGTCAAGGAGGCCCAGTTCCGCAGCCTCGACGCCGTGCTGGAGGAACGCCGCAGCACCTAACCCAGGCAGCACCCGACATCACAGGAGTCAGCCGTGAACAAGGCACTGGGCAACGCCCTGCACCTCACCCTTCCCGAGGGGCTTCCCTTCATCGACTACGAGCGCGAGTTCGACTTCCCCGTCGCGGAGGTCTTCCGTGCTCACGCAGAACCGGACCTCATCGTCCGGTGGCTCGGCCCGCGCGGCTACACGATGGAGGTCGAGCACTACGACTTCCGGAGCGGCGGCACCTACCGCTACCTCCACACCGGCCCGGAAGGAGTGCCGTACTCCTTCTCCGGCGTCTTCCACACCGTCCGGGAGAACGAGTTCGCCATCCAGACCTTCGAGTTCGGCGGCTACCCCGACGTCGTCAGCATCGAGTTCATGACGTTCACCGATCTCGGCGGCGGACGGTGCAAGATCTCCGGACACTCGGTCTACCCGAGCATGGAGGCGCGGGACGGCATGGCGTCCTCCGGCATGGAGCAGGGCATGAGCGAGGGCTACGAGCGGCTCGACGAGCTGCTCGCGGAGGGAAGGTCCTGACCGCCGGGCCGCGCCCACACCGACCGGGCGGGCCCGGTGGGTAACCTCACCGCCGCCCGGCCGGGGCGTGCCCGGGCGACGCCGGACGCCGTCGTCGAACGACGACCTCGGTCCGCTCTTCGCGTGGTACTTCACCGGCGACCGGCGTAGCGCAGGCGGTCGCGACGGCGACGGACCCTGCAGGGAGTCGCACCGTCGCCGTCGACGCGGGCGGGCGAGGTGCTGCTCAGCTCGACCGGATGTCGACGTCGTGCTCGCCCGTCGCGTCCTCGACGTCGTGCCGGGCGCGCTCGAGCAGCCGGTCGGAGAGATGCCGCAGCGCCCGGGCGACCGCGATCTCGTCGCCGATGCGCGGCGACGCCGGGTCCTTGGCGCTGCGGTGCGCCGTCCCGCTCGCGTCGGTGCGCTCCGCCGGTCCGCTGAGGAGCACGGCCTGCGCCGTCGTGTCGTCGTCCTGCTCGAGGACGGAGACGCGGATCTGCCACTCGTGCACCGCCGGGGAGGTCGCCGCCGCCGCGGGGGCGCCCGTCCCCTCCTCGGCCTCGCCGCCCGGCTGGACCACGGCACCCGGCCCAGGGAAGAACGTTGCCTCGTGCCCGTCGCTCCATCTCACGACGTACGGCGGCGCTCCGTTCGCGCCGCGCACCTCGATGATCTCCCCGTCACGGACGGGATGGCCGACCTGCTCCCCCGCCAGGACGATGTGGTCTCCTCGTCGAGCCCTCATGACGCGCTCCTTCGTGCGTGCCTACCCGTGACACCACTGTCCCCCGGACGACGGCCGAGCGGAAGGGGCCGTTCGGCCCGACTCCGCTTGAGCCCAGCCTCGCTCCACCCCGACTCGGCCCTATCGCGAGGTTTCGACCGGAGACTGCTCGGTTCGGCCGGACGCTGCTCGCGGTGCGGTAGCCGGCGCAGTGCGCCCTCCACGTTCCAGATGCGCACACCGCTGCCCGGGTCCAACCTGGCTGTCGAGGCCCTGGTCCCGCACCACCCTGTGGAGGTCACGATGCCCAAGACGAACAAGGACGGCTCGGCGAAGCAGAGCGAGCTGCCCAGCACGCTGAAGAAGTCCCCGGCGAAGGCGCAGCGCACGTTCGCCAAGGCGCACGACTCGGCCGCCGAGTCCTACGGCGAGGGCGAGCGCGCCAACCGGACCGCGTTCGCCGCGCTCAAGCACTCCTACGAGAAGGTAGGCGACCACTGGGAGGCCAAGGACGAGAAGGGCCCCTCTGACAAGAAGGCCGAAGGCACCCGCGGCTCGCCGGGGCAGACGGCGGGCGGTGTCGACGCGAACGCCTCGAAGGCGCACCTGTACGACGTCGCCAAGCGGCTCGACGTCCCGGGACGGTCCACGATGAGCAAGGACGAGCTGGTCGAGGCCATCCAGAAGGCGAACGAACGCGAGACGCGCCGGAACCGCTGACTCAGGACGCGCGCGGGTCGGCGCCCGCGAACGCAGGCTCCGACGGCGGGTACCGGTTGCGGCTCATTCCTCGACCGCGACGTGCACCGGCGCCTCACCGAACGTGACCGCCAGGACGCCGGATGCCGGCAGGTCCACACGGTGGCAGCCACGGGTGCGCTCGGACCCGCTGCCAGAAGCTCCCACCACGCACACCAGGTACTCCCCGGCTGCGACCTCGAGCTGGAACCGCCCGCGGCGGATCTCCGCCACCGCGCCGCCCGCGGCAAGCACGTGCGCCGGCGGCAGCTCCGTGGCGAGGTACCCCAGGTGGGTCTCCGCCATCTGCTCCCGCGGCGCCGATGCGAACACCTCGTCAACGGCGTCACCCGGGACCGCGGCGACGAACCCCTCGGTCACCGGTGTGTCGCGAAAGCCCGCCACATCCTGGACCACGGCCACGGTCCCGCTCAGGGCGTCGTCGCCGACCGCGCAGCCGGCCGCGGCGGTCAGGACCGCGAGGCTCAGCCCCGCGCGTACCAGCCAGGTGTCCGTTCCCACCGCGTCAGAGCGTCCATCCGAACCAGGACATGAGCACCGAGCCGACGAAGGGCACCGCGGTGATGCTGAGCAGGAACGCCCAGCCGCCGGTGAGGCGCCTCCGGGCGGCTGCCGTCGTCCGGCGCCAGAGCGGCACGGGTTCGAGCACGACGAACGCCAGCCAGAGCAGAGGCACACCACCGGCGAGCCAGAACCAGGCCCACTTCGTGGCCAGGCGAGGCTGCGGCCCAAGGACCAACCACACGAGGGCGGCGACCCCCGCGAACCCGCCGAGGTACCAGGTGGTACCTGACTCGAGGAAGTTGTAGCGGATGGTCACGTCGACGGGCGCGGGCGACTGCTCCGCGGCGTCGAGGATCAGCTGGCCGTCGTCGACCGGCGCCCGGCCGCCGTCGGAGATCTCGTAGCTGGCGCGGCCCGGCAGACCGTCACCGGTCCACCGCACCTCCCAGGTGCCGAACGCCTCCGCACCCGGCTCGGGTCGCGCGATCGTCACGGTCTCCACGTCCCCCGACCGCAGCCCGTCGAGGAGGTCGTTCAGAGGGCGCTCGACCGGCTCCGTCAGCATCTGGGCGAGGCCGACGACGAGCCCGACTGCGAGAAGGACCCGCAGCACCAGCGCCGGGCGGCCGGACTGCGGCACGAGCGGTTCGGCCGACGCGAGGGTGTCCCCCGGGGCGGTCCGCGCACCCGGAGGAAGTTGCGTCATGGCCGGACACTATCGGTGCGTGCGGGCCGCCGGAAGGTGTTCTCGCACGCCATCGGCCGAGAGTTCCTCAGGCGTCGGCACGCCTCGGGAGAGGTCGGGACGGCGCGCCAGGACGACGGCGAGCGCCACCATCCAGGCGAAGGTGGCGTAGGCGTTGACGCGCTCGAACCCTCCGAGCCACGGCGTGGGCAGGCCGGTCGCGAGGCCGCTCATCAGCGGACCCGTCAGGGCACCGAACACGACGATGACGACCACGGAAACGATCGCGTAGAGCCGGAACCACCCGCGGAGCGCCACGGCCGAGGCCGTCACCGCCCCCAGAACGCACACACCGAACGCCATCGTCAGGACGAGGTGCATCGTGTCGTTGAGGCCGCCCTCCGCCCCGCGCGGGCTCATCGGGAAGAACGGGTGCAGCGGCGCGGTCACCACGGCGGCGGCGATCAGCAGCGCGGCCGTCCAGCGAAGCGCCCGGCTCGCGCCCGCTGACCGCCAGATGCCGACGCCGAACGCGATCCCGAGCAGGTTGTGCAGGGCGATCCAGGTCACGGCCACCGCACGCACCGGGGAGCCGTAGGCGGACAGCTCGCTGATCGCCTGGTCCCTGAAGCTGTACCCGTCGTAGAGCAGCCCCCCGGAGATTAGGTCACCCAGGGCGTAGACGACCACCGCTGCAACACCGGCAAGGAGCAGCGAGACTCGGACGCCCGGCCCGCGTCCGGCGCGCCGGACGACCGCTCCACCCACGTGTGCACTCATCAGCGACACACCTCCCGCACGGGACCTTCGAGCTCAGCGTCCGTCCGGGTGCGAGCCCGGACAAGAGCTCAAGGTCCCGTGCGGGACAGGGCGTGCGCCCCGCCCACCTTCTGCCGGCCGATGTGCCCGGCCGACGTCTCGCAGGGACCGGCCGGGCGATCGCAGGCGCCGGCGGGGCGGTCAGCGACTCGCGTCGTCGGCGCCCCCGACCCGCAGGACCACCTGCGTGCCGGGCGGCGCGGACTGCACGAGGCGCAGCTGGGCGAGCGCGGGGTGCGCGTCGAGCAGCTTGGCGCCGTTCGCCAGCGAGCGCAGGGCCGCCGTCTCCGCGCGCGCCTGCTCCAGGACGGCCTGCCCCCGCTGGCGGGCCGTCGCCAGCTCCGCCGCCGCGGCCCGCAGCTCGGTGGGCAGGATGACGTCCTTGACGACGACCTCCGCGACCGCGATACCCACGGCGCGTGCGACGGCGTCGGTGGCCGCCGTCACGTCGGCGCCGGGCAGGACCGTGCGACGACGGACGATCTCCTCGACGCCGAGCCCGCCGAGCACCTCACGCAGCGCCACCTGGGCGGCGAGGTACGTGTGCCCGACGGGGTCGGCGGCGTGCTCGACGAACGTCACGGCGTCGGCCACCGACCAGCGCACGACGGCGCCCACCTTGACCGTCACGCCGTCCGCGGTGGGCACCTCCTGCGGCGCCAGGGCGAGGAGCTGGTCACGGAGGTCGACCAGGACGTGGCGTGCGCGCCAGGCGCGCGGGTGCCGGCCGCTCCCGAGCACGACGTCGAGACGGCCGTGGCGGTACCGAAGCGCGCAGTGACGCGCGGGCACCGTGATGGTGAACAGCGACATGTCCTTCCCCTCCTTCTCCAGCTCGGTCATGCTTCTTCAACCGGGTCGTGCACGGATGCCGCGGCACGGGACCGGGCACGGCGAACGCCGCCGGCCGGCGCGGGCGGACGCGGGGACCCCAGCTCCGTGCGGGCAGCCGAGGACCGCTGGCGTACCGACCACGGAACCCGGCAGGCGGCGCCCTTCGGGGAGTTGAACCCCAGGTGTTGACAGCACCGTGCCAGATCTGCCCCGCAGGCAGACGACCCCGGTGGGCACACGCGCAGGACCGGGACCCGGCACGCCGGGCCGGCTGCTCGCTCACCGGGAAGGCGATGGTGGCACCACGGGGACCGGCGGGGCCACGGAATATCGCTCGTCCGACCTCGACACCTCCGCGTAGCGTGGTCGGCGGACGAGAGGAGCGCGACGATGCGCCAGATGTACGCCTTTCTGCTCACGAGCCTCGACGGCTACCACGCCGGGCCGGGCGACGAGCTCGACTGGTTCCGCACCGACGACGAGTTCGAGCGGTACTCCCAGGACCAGGGCGACGTCATCGACACCATCGTGATGGGCCGCCGCACCTTCGAGATGATGGCCGCGTACTGGCCGACCGAGCAGGCGTACCGGGAGGATCCCGTGGTGGCGGGCTTCATGAACGACCTGCCCAAGATCGTCGCCTCCCGCACCCTGACGTCCCACCCGTGGGGGCCCACGACGTTCGTCGCCGACGACGTCGCGGCTCACCTCGCCGCGGTGAAGGCCGAGCAGGGCAAGGACATCGCGATCTTCGGCAGCTCGACGCTGGTGGGCGAGCTGCTCCCGACGGGGGTGATCGACGAGCTGAGGGTGATCGTCAACCCCGTGGTTCTGGGAGCCGGGCGGCCCGTCTTCGCCGGAGCGGCAGGACCGGTTGGCCTGCACCGCACCGGCGTCCGCGAGTTCCGCAACGGAAACGTGCTGCTGACCTACCGGACGATGCCGGGAGCGAGCACCTGACCGACCTTCAGGCGCCGGTCGCACCCAGCAACGCGGGCCGTGTGTGCGCCAGGGCCGCGGCCTCCCCGCGGCCGCTCACCCCGAGCTTGGCGAGGATGTTCGAGACGTGGACGCTCGCCGTCTTTGTGCTGATGAACAGGGCGGCCGCGATCTCGCCGTTGGTGCGCCCCTCGGCCACCAGGGCGAGCACCTCACGCTCCCGGTCGGTCAGCTCGGCAGGGTCCGTGGTGCGCCGTCGCGGCCCGGCGATCCCCGCCCGTCGGCGCACGTCGTCGGCCGCCCGGACGAGGACCCGAGCACCGAGCCGCTCCGCGCGGTCCCGGGCCTCGAGCAGCACCGGCTCCGCGGCCGAGCGCTCGCCGGCGGCGACCAGCGCCCGCCCGAGCCCGATGCCGGCGTAGGGGCGCATCACCACCTGCCCGGCGGCCACGCCCGGGTCGGCGAGGGCCGCGCGCCACGTCTCGACGTCGTCGGCAAGCTCGGCGGCGACGAGCGGCTCCCAGGTCGCCCGCACCCGGCAGTCGGGCATCCGGGCGAGCTGGGCCCGCAGCAGGGCGACGTCCGGATCGTCCTGGCCGAGACGCGCGCCGCCGCCCTGCGCCCGGGCGCGCAGCGCCGCCGCCGCCAGGAAGGCGAGCTGCCACAGCCGCGCGGGCGCCGCCCCCGCCGGCGCGGCGAGGACCCGCTGGACACGGCGCCACGCACCCGCCGGGTCCGGCTCGGGCCCGAGGAGCCGGCGCCAGGCGTCGAGGAGCGTGAGGTCGTGGACGAACTGCGCCTGCCCCCGGCCGTCCAGGACGTCGGGGTAGTCGGCGAGGACCTGCTCGACCTCGTCCGTGCGGTCGCGCCACATCGCGATGCACGCGGTGAGGATGCGCAGGTGCAGCACGTAGTTCGGCGGGGGCGCCTGCTCCAGCGCCCGGCGGACCATCCGTTCGGCCTCGTCGAGCTGACCCAGCGCAATCATCGGCTCGGCGGCGTTGCCGATGAGCATGATGCCGCCGGAGCGTTCCAGACCCTCGGCCCGGGTCCGCTCCATCCCCGCGAGCGCGGCGTCGCGCGCCTCCTCGAAGCGGCCGGCGAGGTTGAGCTGGTTGGACCAGTTGATCCAGTACCGCACCGTCGTGCGGGGCCGCGTCTCGGAGTCGGCGCGAGCCGCCTCCATCTCCGCCATGCCACGCTCCTCCTGCCCCATCGCGCACAGCGCCATGGCCCGCGAGTTGCGCGCGCTGCCCCGGTAGGCAGCCTCGCCGACCGCGTCGGCCGCCGCCAGCGCCTGGTCGGCGACGGCGAGCCCCTCCTCGTGCCGCCCGCCGAGGATCAGGTGCGTGCTCAGCAGCTCCAGCACCATCGCCCGGACGGCGGTGGGGCGTTCGGGCGACGTGAGGGCGACCGCCTCCCGCAGCACCTCCACGGTGCCCGCCCGCATGAGGTTCCCCATCGCACGAGCCTTCAGCGCGAGGCGCTGCGCCCGCACCTCGCGGTCTAGGTCCGGCGGGGCCTCGCGCAGCGAGGCCTCCACCAGGGCGAGCGCCCGCTCGGGCTCGCCCGCGCGGACGGCGGCGCCGGCGGCCTCCTGCAGCACGTGGTCGCGCGGACCGGCGACCCCCTCGGGCTCGGTGACGCGGTCCCACACCTCGAGAGCCTGCTCGTACAGGGCGAGCGCCTCGTGGTGGGCGGGTGTGCGCTCGGACGCTCGGGCGAGGGCGGCACGGAAGCCCTCGTCCTGCCGGTGGGCGGCGAACAGGTGGTGGATGAGGTCATGGCTGTTGGCGACCGAGAGGTCCGGGCGGCGGGCGAGGACGTCGGCGAAGCGGCTGTGCAGCCGGGCGTGCTCGCCGGGCAGGAGGTCGTCGTGGACCACCTGGGACAGCAGGGCGTGGCGGAAGCGGTACCCGGTGCCGGCGGGCACGAGGACGACGGCGTCCACCGCCTCCCGCAGCGCGGCGTCGAGTCGCGGGGCGGGAAGGTCCGCGACCTCGGCGAGGAGCTCGTGCTCGACCTGCAGGCCGGCGGCGGAGGCGGCCCGCAGCACCTGGTGCGTCTCCTCCCCGACGGAACGCACCCGGGCCAGGAGGGCGTCGCGCAGCGTGCCGGGCATGCTGACGCCCTCCGCGGCCGCGCGGGCCAGCTCGTCGACGAAGTACGGCACCCCCTCGCTGCGCCGGACGATGGTGGCGGTGGTCGCCGGGGACATGCCCGGGGCGAGCGCCGTGACGAGGTCAGCGACGGCGTCGGCGTCCAGCGGGCCGAGGTCGAGCCTCGTGGTGCCGCGCTGGCGCAGCAGCTCCGCCAGCACGGGCCGCAGCGGGTGACGGCCCGGCAGCTCGTCGTCCCGGTACGTGGCCAGCACCAGCAGGGGCGCGTCGCCGAGCGCGGCGGCGAGGAAGCGCAGCAGGTGCCACGTGGAGGGGTCGCCCCAGTGCAGGTCCTCCACGACGACGAGGAGCGGCCGCTGCCGGGCGGCGCCCTCGAGGACGCGCGCGACGGCCTCGTAGAGGCGCAGCCGCTCCATGTCCGACCCGGAGCTCGAGGCCGCCAGACCGGGCAGGACCGCGCCGAGCGAGGCCCATCCCGCCCCCGCCCACTCCAGCACGGTCTCCTGACCGTGCCGGTCCACCAGCGTCCGCAGGATCTGGACGACGGCGGCGTACGGCATCCCGTCGCCGGCGAAGGCGACGCACTGCCCGGAGACCACGTCGGCCTCGTCCGCGAGCAGCTCAGCGAACCGGGTGACCAGCGTGGTCTTGCCCATGCCGGCCTCGCCGGCGACGAGGACGGTGCGGGCACCCTCCTCGCGGGCGGCCTCCCAGGTGGAGCGGAGCTGGTCGAGCGGGCCGGCCCGGCCGACGACGAGGGGCGGCACGGAGGTCACGGCGCTCATCGTGCCACGCGGGCCCCCCGTCGGGTCGAGGCAATTGTGGCCCAGCGGTACGCCCGGGCCACCCGGGACCGGTCACCGCGACGGCTGCGGGCGCGCGCGCCCAGCGACTCGCGGAGCCGGGCCTCGGCGGCCCGCTGCGCGAGCTCCTGCTCGCGGGCGGCGTGGAGGAACAGGTGGGTGCCGGCGTCGTGGATGCTCATGCCCCGAGCCTGCTCCGGCGCCCGCCGCGGGACATCGGGCAGGTGCCCAGTTCTGCGCCTCAGTTCCTCCGTCTGAGGTACCTGAGCTACCTCAGGCCCGCCCGGCCATGCATTTCTGGTGTCCGTTCCATCGTCCGGTGCCTGCTGCGACAGGCACCGGACGAAGGAACAACCACCAGAATCCGGCAGAGCCGGTGGGCCGTCGGCGGAGCCGGCGGTGGCCGTCGGCGGAGCCGGCGGTAGAGCGTCGGCGGAGTCGGCGGTGGGCCGTCGGCGGAACCGGCGGTGGGCCGTCGGCGGAACCGGGCGGTGGCCGTCGGCGGAACCGGCGGTGGGCCGTCGGCGCCCCGCGCCGGTAGTTTCGGCCGGGTGAAGGAGCGGCGCGGAAGCACGGTCGAGGTCGAGAGCCTCGAGGAGTTCGACGCACGGGTGGCGGCGGGCGCGCGAAGCCTGTCCGGCTGGCACCTGCAGGGGCTGGACCTGCGCGAGCGCGGTCTGGCGCTGCGGGGACTGGACGCGGCCGGTGCGCTCTTCCTCGGCTGCGAGCTCGAGCCGGCCGACGAGCAGAGCCTGCGCGCCCGCGGGGCCCTGGTCTTCCCGATCGTGCCCGGCATCCCGTTCGACGCCTACCGCGCCTCGCTCTACACCGCCGAGGAGCTCTACGCCGGGCTGGACACCTCCTACGAGGAGACCCTCGACGCCCGCGTCTACGCCTGGTCCCGGCAGGAACCCAGCCTGGACAGGTCGCTCACCCAGGCCCTGCACGACCACGCGATAGACGACGCCCTGCTCGAGCTCGTCAAGGACCGCCGGCTGGTCGGCGTCATGGGCGGGCACGCGGTCACCCGCGGCAGCGCCCCCTACGCCGACGCCGCCAGGCTCGCCGGGGAGCTGACCCGGGCCGGGCTGCTGGTCGCCACGGGCGGCGGGCCCGGCGCCATGGAGGCGGCGAACCTCGGCGCCTACCTCGCGCGCCAGCCTCCCGCCGTGCTCGACGAGGCCCTGGACCTGCTGGCGGCCGCGCCGTCGTTCGTCCCGTCCGTCCAGGCCTGGGCGAGCGCGGCGCTCGAGGTCCGCGAGCGCTGGCCGGGCGGCGCGCACTCTCTGGGCATCCCCACCTGGCACTACGGGCACGAGCCGCCCAACGCCTTCGCGACGGCGATCGCGAAGTACTTCCGCAACGCGATCCGCGAGGCCGTGCTGCTGCACGCCGCCTCGGCGGGGATCGTGTTCCTGCCCGGCGCGGCGGGCACCGTGCAGGAGGTGTTCCAGGACGCCTGCGAGAACTACTACGCCGACGCCTCCTCGGTCGCCCCCATGGTGCTGGTGGGCCGGGAGCACTGGACGCGGACGCTGCCGGTGTGGCCGCTGCTGGAGTCCCTCGCGCGCGAGCGCCACATGGCCGGCCACGTCCACCTCGTCGACGACGTCTCCGAGGTCCCGGCACTGCTGGCCTCGGCCGGCTGAGCGTCAGGTCTCTCTGCTCACGGCCTCCGTCACGCGGGCCCGGGCGGCGGCGCGGGACCGGTGCCCGGGGACGGCGACCGCGGCCAGCAGCCGGGCGAGAACCCAGCCGGCCGCGAGCGACAGCACGACGAAGGCGCCGAGCGGTCCGGCGATCTCGGCGGGCGTCAGTCGGACGCCGGCGGAGAGCTGGCTGAGCATCTGTGCGGCAAGCATGGGCGCGAGCATCGTCTCCAGCGCCAGCAGCGGCACCGCCAGCACGTACCCGCGCGACCTGCGGTGCCAGATCCAGGCCGCCGCGAGCAGGACCGCGGGAGCGATCACCGCGGTGTCGATCGCCTCCGTCACGGCCGTCGTGTAGGTCTCGAGCCGGTCCGGGACCCCGCCGGCGAGCTGGGCTCCGACGACCGGGCCGAGCCAGATGACCGGCATGGCGAGTCCGCTGAGGAGCAGCAGCGTGCCGGCACCTCGCCGCGGCAGGGCCCGCCCGGCCCGCGCCCGTACCGGCAGCCGCCAAGCGGCGGCGAGAGCGAGGACGAACGCGTACAGGCTGGCGCCGAAGAGCCCGACGTAGACGACGAACAACGGGCCGAATGCGGCGTGGACGGCCATGGTGGCGTAGGGCGTGTCTCCCAATAGTCGAGCCCTTGGGCTGAAACGCTGCGGGGGTGTCGCGTACTGCCGTGCTGACGGATGCCCAGTGGGAGTTGATCGAGCCGTTGATGCCGTCCTCGGGCGGGCGCCGG